>JABDJE010000242.1 GCA_013002625.1 Saprospiraceae bacterium
TTTTAATCGAGGTTCCTCAAATGATGACAATACCCTTAAAGTACAGCTTGTGATGTGGGGTGGTTATGCACCTGGCTTATATTTCAATGAAGGTGCTGAAGCCAATACAAGAAGTCGCTATTATAAAGACTATGGTCTAAAAGTTGACTTTAAAATGGAAAACGACTTAATCAATGCATTGAACGCATGGATAGCCGGAGAATATGATGTCCTTGTTCAGACAGCAGATGCCTTTTCCTTCTATACCGCACCCGATGACCTGGCTGCCCTAGAACCTAAAGCTTTTATGCAAGTGGATTGGTCCAGAGGTGGAGATGCCATAATTGTAAAACGGGGTATTAACACCGTCAATGATTTAAAAGGAAAGAAAGTTGCCCTTGCTGTGCCGGCACCAGCACAAACCATGTTGGTTACAGCACTTGAATCAGCAGGACTCTCAATTGATGATGTTGAAATAATAAAAACAACCGATAACCTAAAAGCAGCCGAATTGTTCAGGTCTCCTGATGTAGATGCTGCAGTGGTATGGAGTCCAGACGATATCATCGCTACACGAGATGTGCCCGGTTCAAAAATTCTCTTAACAACAAAAGAACAGTCGCACATCATTGGAGATATCATGTTTGCCAAACAAAGTGTGATTGAAGAGAAGCGGGAACAATTCAATGCCTTCTATGAAGGATGGATGAAAGCAGTCGCTGAAATTAAAGATGAAGGAAATGCAGAGAAAGCAGCTAAATATCTGGCAAACTTCTGTGAAGTTTCCGTTGAAGATGCAAAAGGCATGATGTCCAATGTTTATTATACATCTCATGGAGATAATGTAAATTTCTTTGGATTAAATAACAGCTTTAAAGGCATGAAAGGCTCAGACCTTTATGATAAGATGAATCAGAAATTTGTTGAAATGGGCGACAATGAAAAATTGGGACCAAGCTGGAGATCCGTTATCAATACCGGACCAGTGCGGGCAGCTAGTAACAATCTTCAAGGTGCAAGATACGCCAGTGAAACTGCTAAGACGTTTACGCCAGCTTCCCCAACCGATGTTTCGATTCCAGCCTTTGCAAGCAAACCAATAAGTATCAATTTTGCTACCGGCCAATACAGTTTGACAGAAAATGCAAAAACAATTATTGATTTACAATTTGCAGATGTGGCAAAATCATTTGCCAATGTCAAGATTAGGGTTGAAGGCAATACTGATAATGTAGGTTCCAGAGATATGAACATGAATTTATCTAAAAGACGGGCAGATGCCGTCGCCAAATATCTTGAAAAATCCTACGGTATGGACCCGAATAGATTTGTTATCGTAGGTAATGGACCGGACAAACCAGTGCCTGGTTGTGAAAACAATCAAAACGAAGACTGTAAGAGTAAAAACAGAAGAACGGAATTTCAGTTGATACCATCTTAATTACACATGTCCTGGTTGTTCAAACTTAGAGGAGATGTGCCAAAAAAATGGCGATGGATACTTGAATTATCAGGTATCGGGCTCATCTTATGTGTTTGGTTTTTTCTGACTTCTGGAATGGATCCAATCATGATGCCCAGTGTGCTGCCACATCCGATGAAAGTGTTGACAGCATTTGGAGAGTTGTATCAGGAAAATAACCTGATCCAAAATATGTTTAAGTCCATTGGTTTCAATCTGGCTGGTTATGTAAAAGCCATGCTCTTTACCCTTCCACTTGGATTTCTGATCGGATTGTACCCATTGTTCAAAGGAATGTACCAACGTACCATTGATGCGGTAAGATTTGTGCCTCTAGCGGCTACAACAGGATTGTTCATCGTGTGGTTTGGAATTGGAACTCCTATGAAAGTAAATTTTCTAGCATTTGGTATTCTAATATTCTTACTGCCGGTTGTTGTTCAAAGAATCAATGAAGTCAAAGGAGTCTATCTAAAAACAGTGTATACGATTGGAGCAACGGATTGGCAAACGATAAAGTCGGTCTATATTCCATCGGTGATGTCCAGGTTGATAGATGATGTGCGTGTCATGACTGCAATCTCATGGACCTATATTGTTGTGGCGGAAGGCATAGGCAGTGAGGGCGGATTAGGGGCTATGATATTCAGAGTGGGTCAAAGACAGGGTAGGGTAGATAAAACTTTTGCAGTGCTTCTATTGATTATTCTTATTGGTATTATCCAGGACAGGATCTTCGTCCGATTGGACAAGGAACTCTTCCCACATAAATATCAAATCAAGGAACAATATAGCAGAGGGTTAAAAAGACCTTCGTTATGGGATAGTATTTTTGATTTTGGATTCAAAACATTAACCTGGGTAGGATTAGCTATGTATCTGGTTTTAGCACTGAACGAGATATTCAACTTCATCGGTGTCAAAGTATTGGATTACCTCTTCGGAGATACCTGTTGGGTGGTGCATGTTATTCTTATCGGAATCATATTGTACAAAGGAAGAAAAGCTATCAGCAAACACGCCGATAGCATTACACAAAATAAATTGAATAAAAGTGAATCTGTTTCCTGATAATCCAAACCAAAAAAATATCATCGAATTGCAGGGCGTGAGCCAAAGCTATGATGGTGGCAACAACTGGATTATCGACAAACTTGATTTTATCATTGAAGATAAACCTGATCAGGGCCAATTTGTAGTTATCCTTGGAATGTCCGGAAGTGGTAAATCTACAATCTTACGATATATAGCAGGCTTACAAGAACCAACTTTAGGCACTGTAAAAGTGAGAGGTAAGAAGGTAGATGAAAGCCAACGGATAAGTATGGTGTTTCAGCAATACTCTTCTTTGCCTTGGATGACCGTATTGGAAAACGTAGGACTTGCATTGAAATTTCAGGGCGTTTCGAAAGATGAACGGAATGAAAAAGCCATGGAATTAATTCGCCTGGTTGGACTTGAAGGCCATGAATACAAATACGCACAATATCCTACTTTATCCGGTGGACAATTGCAACGCGTTGCCATTGCGAGGTCATTATTGGCCAGTCCTAAAATTCTATTGATGGATGAACCTTTTGGTGCACTTGATATCAAGACACGCCTAAGTATGCAGGACTTACTGACCAATATTTGGCATCAATTTCAATCCACTATCGTATTTGTAACCCACGATATATCGGAAGCCGTATATCTCGCTGATGATATTTATATTATGAAATCTCAACCCTCAAAATTTGTAGAACACATTCATATAGACTTACCTTTGGAAAGAGACAGATCCATAAAGCGTAACCCTCAATATGTGTCTTTGGTACATAAAGTTGAAGACCGGATGGTGGCAGTTTCTGAAATGAAGTAGTGTTTGACAGGTAATCACAAAAATATTAATCCAAATTTCAGGCGAACTCCAGCGCCTCAATACACCCATGCCGAAATTGTTGAAGGTGTCAAAAATCGAGATGCTAAAATTCTTGGACATATCATTTCCAAGGCAGAAAGTACAATTGACAAGGATCAAGATCTTGTGTATGAGGTATTGGACCAAATAGCAATAGAACAAAGGTCAAGCATTATCGCCGTTTCTGGATCACCCGGCGTTGGTAAAAGTACTTTTATCAATTCCTTCGGGAATCATCTGGTTCAACAAGGCAAGTCCATTGCCGTATTGCCAGTTGATCCAACAAGCCAGGTGAGCAAGGGCAGCATTCTCGGCGATAAAACCAGAATGGACGATCTTGTTAAGCTTAAAGGAGCATTTATCAAACCCATGTCTTCTTCTTTGTCATTGGGAGGTGTTGCACCAGCGACCTTGCTGGCCAGTATGATTTGCGAAAAAGCTGGTTTTGATTATATATTGATTGAAACAGTAGGCGTGGGACAATCGGAGTTTGAAGCTCGATTTATGTGCGACTGTTTCATGCTTCTGCTACAACCAGGTGGTGGAGATGACCTTCAGGGTATCAAGCGAGGAATAATGGAGATGGCAGATTTATTGGTTGTTAACAAGGCTGATGGTGGGCTTTTGGATAAAGCTCGAAACTCTCTCCAGTCCTACAAAGCAGCATTGAAGCTTCTGCTGCCAAACTCAATGGGTTGGAGAGCCAAAGCCTATTTGTATTCTTCGATTGAACATCAAGGTCAATTGGAATTATTTGAAGCATTAAGTGATTACTTTGAATATTTAAATCAGCACAACAGATGGTCGGTATTGAGGAGGGATCAATCGATCTATTTATTTGAAAAATATACCAACGATATTATGCATCAGACGCTGTTACAAAATCAAGGTCTGAAGAAGGACTATAACGACCTAATTGACGCTTTACAAGAAGGATCCATATCAATTAACAAAGCATTGACCAGATTTAAAGAGAAGTTACAGGATGAATTATCATAGATATGCAATGTGGGTTGTTTTGTTATTAAGTAATATCATTGCTGGGTTTGGCAATGATTCACTTCGATATGCATCTCCTGTTGATCATCAGATTAGACTGACAGGAAACTTCATGGAGATTCGCACAAATCATTTTCATTCAGGAATTGATATCAAATCATCGGATGGGAAGCCAGGCGATGTTATTAGATCGGTACAGGACGGATATATTTCGAGGGTAAAAATACAAAGTGGCTCCTATGGTAATGCTCTTTATATAGATCACCCATCGACGGGACATACAAGTGTTTATGCACATCTGCATGAATTCAATGAGGCCATTGCGTCCTTCGTGGAAAATGTACAATACAACACCGAGAGTTTCGAAGTAGACATATATCTCCCCGAAGGATTAATGAAGGTAGCCCAAGGTCAACAAATTGGAACTATGGGTAATACTGGGCGCTCTTTTGGACCGCATTTGCATTTTGAGCTGAGAGATACAAAGACTGAAGAACCAATTAATCCAGAAATGCTGGGATTGGGGCCTTCCGATAACAGGGTGCCTGTAATAGAAAACCTTACTGTATATGCACTGGATGATAATCAGATGGTTCGTGATAAATCCGTAAAGTATTTCAAGCAGAAAGGATCTCAATATAAGCTGTACCAAGATGAAATCGAAGTGGATGAAAAATATGTCGCCTTTGGCTTACACATGCATGATTATATGGATGGCTCTTATAATAAGAATGGTGTATTTGGATACAAGGTTTTTGTAGACGACGTATTAGAGTTTCAATGGAAGGCAGACAGGTATAATTTTGAGGAAAATCGCTTGCTAAATGGCTTTATCGATTACCAGCGGAGGAAAGAATTAGGACATAAGGTTTATTTGTTATATCGACAAGGCTGCAATGAATTTGGAGGGTATAATGGTAAGGGTAATGGCATAATTGAAATGTCAGGCTCGGCGCCTAAGAAAATAAGATTGGAAGTTTACGACTTACATAACAACACAGCAACACTTGAATTTTTTGTTAAGAGCATTGTTAAGAAAGATGGTAGTCCAGCTCTTTCCAATGTCATCAACTGCAACGAAAAGCATATTATAACTTCTGAACATTTCACTGTGAATCTTGATTCGACAGACTTATTCGGATCAATGGTAATAGAATCAAAGGAATCTAGCCAAAAAATAGGCAGTGAGCTCTTTCCTGCGATCAATATAGGTGAGAATTCCATTAGTCCTAAATCATACTACAGAATAAAGATAAACGGTGAAGACTTCAGTCCTGAGGCAAAATGGACGCTTGTATATTCTAATAATGGAAAATTACAAGACTTTGGACTTAAGTATGACACAGAGCAAGATCAAGTGTACAG
>JABDJE010000243.1 GCA_013002625.1 Saprospiraceae bacterium
GGTTTCTAATATGTCTAATGCAAGCGGTTCGTCGTCTACGATAAGTGTCTTGATCATATTTTAGTTGAGTTGTATGTCTAGTAATATTTTAAATGAATTCGGTTTGTCCTCAATATTGAGTTCATGCTTTTTGGGGTATAATAATTTCAATCTTTTCTTTACGTTTTCCAGTCCAATGCCGCCTGCATAATTCTCACTTCGTGTTACACTTGGCGGTTTGGAATTGCTAATCTCTAAATGCACGTTATGGTCATTGAGTTCCAATTCTATATTGACGAAGCCAGATTTTATCTGGTTATCCAAGCCGTGCTTAAAGCTGTTTTCTAAGAATGGTATAAACATTAATGGCGCAATGAGTTGGCCATTGGGTTCTCCATTAATCTTAAAATTTATTTCAAACTTACCGCCTTGTCTGAGTTTCTCTAGCTCGATATAATTCTTCACGTAGGCGATCTCCTTTTCAAGCACAACCTTTTGCGCATTGCTTTCATATAACATATAGCGCATCATATCGGAAAGCTTGAGCACGATTTCAGGCGCAAGGTCTGATTTCTTCAATGTTAGAGCGTAGAGATTATTCAACGTATTAAAGAAGAAGTGTGGATTGATCTGAGACTTCAGAAACTTCAATTCAGACTGTAGTCTTTGCGATTCAAGATCCTTTCTTTCATTCTGATGCACCAACCAGTCCGTTGTTACTTTAAATATTGTAGATGCCATTCCCACGAAAAGACAAATCAAAAAGATGGTTGTTTGATTATCAACCACAATAGCTTGAAGATTGGGCTCATTCTGATACAGTAAGTAATACGATAATGTCTTGATTGGGCTGATTAAGATTATCAACAAGACAAAGGCAAACAAGTACTGAACAAACTTCTTTTTCTGTAAGAATTGAGGAATAAGGTAGAATATATTGGAATAGACAATAACTACATAGAAGGAGACATCTACCAATTCTTTTACCAAGACATACCAGAACGGGTACTGGCTTTGGTCAATGAGAACCAAAAACAGATATAATAGTATCCAAAAACTAAAATGAAGAAAACCTTTGGATCTAAAGAGGTCTTTTGAAGTATTTGTAAAATCTGACCAATTCACAGGTGCAAATTAAGTTTCTAAATAGGTTCATACAAAAAGCTTAGACTAAGTTAGGCAAATAAAAGACGTGTGTAGAGAAGATTAATATGAGCTTAATATGGATTTCTTGAACTAAAAAGTTCATTTTTGGTTGTATAGCTTATTAATTTAATAGATTATGTCTTATAAAAAGAGAGAGACTTACGACAAGAATACAACCGAGAAAATTCAAAAGTTATATTCTGGAATTATAAAAAACATAGGTGAAGATGCAGGAAGAGAGGGACTTGTAAAAACCCCTGAACGGGCATCCAAGGCCATTCAGTTTTTAACACAGGGTTACAATCAGGATCCTGTAAAGATTATTCGCTCAGCCATGTTTAAGGAGGATTATAATGAAATGGTATTGGTCAATAATATTGAGTTATACTCTCTTTGTGAGCACCATATACTACCTTTCTTTGGAAAAGTACATGTAGGTTATATTCCAAATGGCTATATCGTAGGACTCAGCAAGATTCCAAGAATTGTTGATGTCTTTGCGAGGCGACTACAAGTTCAGGAAAGGCTTACTCAGGACATTATTGAATGTCTTGATGAAGCCCTGAAGCCACATGGTGTGGCAGTTGTTGTTGAGGCAGCACACATGTGTATGATGATGCGTGGTGTGGAAAAACAAAACTCAAAAACAGTCACATCAGGGTTCACCGGCGTCTTCAAGGAGGCTGAAACAAGGAACGAATTTCTCCGCTTAATCAACGGAAAAAGGTAGATTTGTCCTTCGAATAAATTGAAAAATATCTATGGCAGTTTTAATGTTTCCCGGACAGGGCTCTCAGGCCCCTGGAATGGGTAAAGACACCTATGAAAGCAATCCCGCTTCACGCGAATGGTTTGACAGTGCAAATGAAATTCTTGGATTCGATCTGACCCACATCATGTTTAATGGTACAGATGAAGATTTGAAGCAAACCAGTGTAACACAACCAGCAGTATTCCTTAATTCATTCGTACAATTTGCGATAAATAAGGATGCAGTGGCCATCGATGCTGTATCAGGTCACAGTTTGGGGGAATTCACGGCACTCATTGCCAACAACACTTTATCATTTGAAGATGGATTGAAATTGGTATCGCAACGTGCCCAGGCCATGCAAGAGGCCTGCAACAATACCAACGGAACCATGGCAGCTATCTTAGGCCTAGATGACGATGTTGTCGAAAGCATCTGCGCAGAAGCCAACGGAACTGTTGTTGCCGCAAACTACAATTGCCCTGGACAATTGGTTATCTCTGGTGATGTGGATGCGATCAACCATGCCGTTGAACTGGCCACTGAAAAAGGGGCCCGTCGTGCTATTGTCCTCAATGTAAATGGTGCGTTTCATTCCCCCTTAATGCTATCAGCGAAAGAAGCATTGGCCGACGCCATAGGATCAACACCCTTTAATGCACCGTCTGCACCAATCTATCAAAACTATACTGGGGTAGCAGAAGACGACCCTGAGAAAATAAAACAGAACCTAATAGAGCAACTTACTGGCTCGGTAAAATGGACACAAAGCATGCAAAAAATGGTTGCTGACGGTCACACCCAATTTACTGAGTTTGGAGCTAAAGTATTAAGCGGATTTATTCGTAGATTCGATAGAGCCTTAGAGGTAAATCAATTTTAAAAGTTTTGGCGTTATAGAAGTATGTTGAAATTGAAATCTGGAAATATTTTAATAGCGGAACCTTTCATGCGTGACTCCAACTTCAGGCGGTCTGTTATTTGCTTGTGTGAACACTCAACAGAAGAGGGCAGTCTTGGATTTATATTGAATAAGCCTATCAATATGAAGGTTACGGATTTGATTCAGGATCTTCCAACAGACAAAGATTTCTTTGTGCGGTATGGTGGCCCAGTTGCTACCAACACCATTCATTACATTCACAGTATCGGTGACCTTCTTGAAGACAGTGTTGAAATCATGAAGGGTGTCTATTGGGGAGGCGATTTTGAAAAATTAAAATTCCTCATTGAATCTGGATTGGTAACACCACAGAATATTCGCTTTTACATTGGATACAGCGGGTGGTCTCCAGGTCAACTTGATGAAGAAATGGAATATGGTTCTTGGGTATCCGGTGACCTGTATCCCAACTATGTATTTAAAACAAAGGCCAAAAACTTATGGAAACAGGCCTTAACCAATAAAGGCGACACCTACACCGTCATTGCTCAAATGCCTAAAGGCATATCCCTAAATTAACATGTACAGCGTACAAAATATTGATTTATACTTTGGTGACCTTCATCTTCTTCAGGATGTGAGTTTTGTAATCAGTCCAGGTGAGAAGATTGCCTTGCTGGGTAGAAATGGGGCTGGTAAAACGACCTTGTTCAAAATAATAAATAATGAACTCACCCCAGATAATGGTAATATAAGTTTTCCCAAAACCACGAAGCTGGCTTACTTGTCTCAGCACTTTGACTTTGATGATACGAAGACCATTCATGAAGTATGCTTGGAAGCATTCGAGGCATACTATGCCATTGAAGCTGAAATTGAAACCAAGAATAAGCTTCTGGCTCAAACCCAGGATGAACAGAAACTTAGTGACATTATCAATGAGCTCGAAGACCTTCAAATGAAGATGAATGCATTCACCATTCATAATCCACTTGCAGAAATAGGAAAAATATTAAAAGGATTGGGCTTCACCGAAGATCAGTTTAACAATCAGGTCAATACACTTTCCGGTGGCTGGAAGATGCGTGTACAAATGGCGAAGATCCTCCTATCACAGCCTGATCTGTTGTTGTTGGATGAACCCGACAACCATCTTGACATTGAAGCTTTGATCTGGTTTGAGAAATATCTTCAAAAATATGAAGGGGCTGTTATTTTTATTTCGCACGATGTGCAATTCATTTCTAATATTGCCAATCGGATTCTGGAATTGGCCAATCGTAAGATATTTGATTTCAAAGGGAGTTATCAAAAATACATTTCCGCAAAGGAAGTCAGAAGAGAAAAGGATGAGCAGGCATTTGTCAACCAACAAAAAGTCATAAAATCCAAAGAACGTACTATTACGCGGTTCATGGCAAAGGCATCGAAAACCAAAATGGCCCAATCGATGCAAAAGCAACTTGAAAAACTAGACCGCATTGAACTTGAGACAGATGATATCAACCAGATGCGTATTCAATTTCCAACAGTTCATAACCCTGGCAAAATCGTTGTCAAGGTAGATGCTGTGTCCAAGTCATATGGTGACAAAGAAGTGCTGGAAGATGTCTCACTTGAAATTGAACGCGGTCAAAAAGTAGCATTCGTTGGACAGAATGGTCAAGGGAAATCAACTTTGGTTAAAATTATTGCAGGATTGCTGGATTATAATACAGGCAATTCAGAACTAGGGCACAATGTCATACCGAATTATTTTGCCCAGAATCAATCTGAAGTTTTTGATGATAAATTAACCGCACTTGAAACGCTTGAAAGCAGGTGTGATCCTGAGTTCTATACGCGTGCCCGACACACATTGGGAGCTTTCGCATTCAGTGGAGAAGATGCATTGAAAAAGGTATCAGTCCTAAGTGGTGGTGAAAAATCTAGGCTGGCTATGGCATGTCTGGTATCAAAGAAATCCAATTTCTTAATCCTGGATGAGCCCACTAACCACCTTGACATTCAGGCAAAAGCCATTCTGAAGCAAGCCATTATGGATTACCCCGGAACCTTGATCATTGTATCGCACGATCGGGATATCCTCAGCGGCAGCGTGGATGTCACTTATGAGTTCCGTGATAAAAAGATATATCAGCATTTGGGTGACCTTGACTATGTATTGGAGAAAAGAGCCCAGGAAGATATCCGTGCATTTGAATTGAGCAACAATAAAAAAATCAACTCGGACAAATCGAAACCGCCCATAGACTATCATGCTCAGAAACAAATGAAACGCAAGATATCTGCGATTGAGAGAGCCATAGATAAACTGGAAAAAGAAATTAAAACAATACACGAAAAATTGGTTGACCCAGAATTTTACAATTCACCCGAATCTGCCGATGCTATAAAAAAGCTCAAAGAATTAGAAGATCAATTGGAAGTTAAAATGGGAGAGTGGGATGCATGTGTTGGTGAAATGGGAGGTTAGGGTTCATGAGGATTTATAAAAACGAAATGATCATTGATTCTTCTTAGTTATTTAACTTATCCAATTGATACACTACCGCTCTCATATCCTTGGGCATTTCCTCTTCAAACTTCATCTGTTCTCCAGACTTGGGATGATTAAAATTCAACTTCCATGCATGTAACCCTGTCCTTGCAAGCAGTGGCCGCTCGTTTCTTTCCTGATCTCTATTGTATTTTCTTTTATACTTAGATAAAAGGAATGGTATGCCATCGCCATATAAATCATCGCACATCAAGGGATTTCCAATAGCTTTCATGTGTGCCCGAATCTGATGTGTTCTGCCTGTCAGAATTTTCACCTCGAGCAAACTGAAATTATCCCAGGCATTTAAAATCCTGAATTTTGTCAATGCGGATTTCCCTGCATCATCGATCAGGGTTCTTTTATGGCCATTGGAGTATTTGAGGC
>JABDJE010000244.1 GCA_013002625.1 Saprospiraceae bacterium
CCTTATACAGTTGGCGCAATTGGATTTGACTTGAATAATCCACCAACAAAATTCGTTTTTCCGGATTACCCCAACGACCCCAATGGATGGTCACTTGCTTCAGTAGATGCCACTGGTGATTTTCGAAACGTGACCACATTTTATGCTGATGATATCAAAGTATTTGAGACTGTTGAGGTAGAGTTTATTGATTATGTATATCTAGATAAAATAAATGATGGATTGGATGCATTCAATTTTTTAGGCGAAAAGCTGGATTTACTGAAAGAGGAATTTCTTTCTATCAGGGATCCAAATGCAAATATGGCTTGCGATCAACTTTTTGTGCAATGTCTGGATGATTGTGTTTGGCCAGGAGATGTAAATAACGACCAACATGTAAGTGCCCGTGATATCGTTCACCATGGTGTCAATCAGTTTAATAATACCCAGAGTGGATTAATGCGTGCAATACGAAGTGATCAATGGTTTCCATTCGAATCTGACAACTGGAGTGCATCTCAAAACAACATTAATCTCAAACATGGGGATTGTGATGGAGATGGTAAGATTGCATCAAATGATATATCGGTAATCGAAAAAAACTTTGAATTGAAGACGCCGCAATATACTGGCCAAATTGATGACATCCCACCAGCAGGATTTGATGACTTGATAATAAGAGCACTAGATAGTATGTACGTCGGTTCTGATGCTAATGTGTTTGACAGGCTTATAGATATTCATATAGTACTGGCTGCAACTTCTAATGACTTGACAACTCCTATTCACGGGATTTCTTTCGATTTAACCTTGGATACTTCCAAATTTTATTCCTTTTCTGGTGCCTTACACTTTGTTGATCCTTTTGAATATAGCTTTAATAATTTGAGCTTTAGTGCGGCTGCTGGTACAAATAATTTTTTAAAAATAAATAACAATGTTATCCAGTATGCCTACACAAACCTTGACAGTGCTTCTGTCTTTAGGCCTGGACAATTGGAGAGATTATCATTAATTTCAAAAGAAGGGCTGACAACAGATAACCCTGATGGTCGAGACACCGTAAGTTTTAGTCTGACAAATGTGTTTGCATTAAACGAATCCGGAGATACGGTTTACCTCAAACCAGTAAATAAGGAAGTAATTTTTACAGGTCTTGAATATGATGCCACCACGAGCAGCGAGGATCTAACGCTAGGAGAAAATCTGATAGAGCTGTACCCTAATCCAGCAACATCAATATTGAACATTAAATCAAATTCCAATCAGGCATTGAAGGGTATTATGTATGATAGCGCAGGCATAAAAATAGCCGAATTGGATATCGATGGATTTGATACTTTGGCGTATGACTTAAATCGCTTATCGCAAGGCATATACTTTATAGCTATACGAAATACCAAGGGACAAGTCAGTACACATTCGTTTGTTAAATATTAAGCATTGAAAAGGGCCTCTCTGTCGAAAGGCCCTTATGTTTTATTTTTCTTTGGAAGCGGATTCCTTCTAATTAATAGTCTTCGGGTGAAATCAGATAGAAGCCTATGCCTAATTGAAAATTTCTGAGACGTTGACGCGCATTGGATACAATTTCACCGTTTGCGTCACTGTAAGTAAGTCTCCCAATGTTTTTATAGCCGTGGTTATATTCCAGAAAGACAAACAATCTATCGAAGGTGTAGCGTGCGTTGAATAGCATCCCTACATCTGTCGTGGAAGCGGCATCTTGTTCTTCATTATTTAACCAGTCACCGTCCAATCCAAAGCGATAGTCTTCATCCAGATTAAAACCAAAAAAGAAACCGCCCCCAACGCTAAAGTCTTCTGTAACTTGAAACTGTATGTAAGGCTGGAAATCAAGATATGCGACACGATATTCTACATCTGGAATTAGATTGAAAGGATCAGCATTTTCTCTACTGAAACCGCGGAGACTATATTCAACATCAGCCACAAAGTCAATAGACGTACTTAATGGAATCGTGGAGTGCAATCCGAGGAAGTAGTTGTTTTTCATTCCAATGTTGTCAGCTATATCTTTATTCAATGAATAGTCTGAAATATTGATCCCGGCTGTAGGCGCAATTTTTATTTGTGCATTCAGGAACAAAGGTGTAATAAGAATGAGTAGAAAAGATATAAATCGCGTCATGTATATTTTTACTAAGACAACACCTTGAACCTTCGCTTTGTTCGAAGTTTGAATTGGGAATTACTTGATGTAATATCCAACACCGAATTGAAGATTCCTTAATTGTAGATTATCACCTGTAACAGGGGCACCAAAAGCATCTGTGTACACAAAGTTATTAACATTGCTAAAACCCCAATTGTATTCTACTTTGACAGTAAATTTCTTAAGCTTATATCGTGCATTTATAAGCATGCCATGATCGAAACTAGAAATAAACTGAAGCTGGTTTATATTTTGCCGGTCTTCATTTCTTCTTTTTGAAGATTCCAAAAAATTCACACCTGAATACAGTCCCAAGCCTAAGGATATGTTTTCATTAAAACAATACATGATGTATGGTTGTATATCGAAGTAAGTAAACCTGAAATCATATTTTTCATCATTAAAACTATTAGGAAGGGTATCTGATGTTTGAGTTATTGCCACCCCTCTCTGACTAATTTCAAAGTCAAGTCCGACAGTCCATTTCTTTGTCAAGGGAACTTCATTATGAATACCGATAAAAATATTAGATGTTGATGTTGGCGTAAGGTTAGGGAACAGATCCATTTCATAACTGCTTTGGTTCAAACCTATCTCAGCTGACCATGACAATTGTCCAATTATAATCTGAGTAAACAAGAGTAAAACGAGTGTAATAAATGATCTACACATAATGGAAGGGTTCATATCTAAATTTAAATAAATAGCTTCATTCTATATAAATAAAAAATCATTTAAAATACTGCCACCAGGTTTTATCAGGGTACGGCGCAGTCACCTCTACCCTTTCTCCGCCCACTGGATGAGAAAGACTTACTCTACGAGAATGTAATGCTATGGTTTTATCGCGCAAAGGCTTTTTATTGGAGTACTTGGTATCACCATAGATCGCCATTTTGTGGTATGCAAGCTGTGCGCGAATTTGATGCGGCCGGCCGGTCTCCAGATGAATTTCCATCAATGTGAAGTTGTCTACTATGGATATCACCTCAAAACTTAAAACAGCTTCCTTAGCATGTTTGAATGGCTTATCGGAAACGATAGCTTTATTGAGGCGTGTATCTTTTTTCAGATAGGACACCAGTCGCTTTGGTTCAGAATATATTTTCTCATTGATTACAGCATGGTAAACCTTTTGAATCTCTCTTTCTTTGATCTGCTTTGTCATTCTGGTCAATGCCTTACTGGTTTTACACAAAACAAGTGCTCCACTCACCGGCCTGTCCAATCTATGTGGTAAACCGAGGAATACATTACCAGGTTTTTTATCTCGAACCTTAATGTATTGTTTATAGATTTCGATAACAGAATCATCCCCTGTCTGGTCACCTTGACTCAGGATTCCTGCTTGTTTATTGATAATCAGCAGGTGATTATCTTCAAAAAGTATGTTTTTCTTTAACATTTCAGTGTTTATGGACAAATACCATGCTTAAAATTGGCCCAAAATAGGCCTGATGCTCAATTGCTAACATATTAAATTATTTAATTATATATAAATAGCTGTTTTTTAGGTCAAAACATATAGCATTTATTTATAATATGTTTTATATTTACATCGTGTAAGTTTTGGTTATTAAATTGTAAAATTCGTTTTTGCTCGTGAAAAGTCACGAGCATTTTTTATTTATACCCTTTTGAACATATATATCATATATATAATATTTGGCATACATTTTGCACAAATGTAAAGCAAATGAGTTTTGGTTATTAAATTGAGAATGCCCGTGAAAGATTTTCACGGGTTTTTTTATTTCTTTGATTAATATTACACCCAATTTAATTTAACTAAACCTAACTGACTCATGATCATTGGTACACCAACGGAAATCAAAACCAACGAAAACAGGATTGCCCTCACACCAGCCGGTGTAAACGAGCTCACAAAGCGTGGACATACAGTAAATATTCAGAAAGGTGGAGGTATAGGCTCTGGGTTCTCTGATGAAGAATATATTCATGCTGGAGCACAAATATTGGACACGATAGAAGATATTTATGCGTCATCGGAGATGATTGTAAAGGTAAAAGAACCCATTGAACCAGAATACAAGCTCATTAAAGAGGACCAACTGGTCTTTACCTACTTCCATTTTGCCTCACACAGACCATTAACAGAAGCTATGATCAACAGTGGCTCGGTCTGTCTGGCATATGAAACGGTTACCAATCCTGACGGTTCCCTACCCTTGCTCGTACCTATGTCTGAAGTCGCTGGAAGAATGGCGATTCAGGAAGGTGCTAAGTATCTTGAAAAACCTCAAAAAGGTAGAGGTGTACTTCTAGGAGGTGTGCCGGGCGTACCACCAGCAAAGGTATTAATACTGGGTGGCGGTGTTGTAGGGACACAAGCTGCGAAAATGGCTGCTGGATTAGGTGCACAGGTCACCATTTTGGATATAAATCTTCCAAGACTAAGATATTTGGCAGATGTTATGCCCGCTAATGTAACAACACGCTTTTCCAATGAATATACCATCAAACAAATGATCAAAGATCATGATCTAATTGTAGGGGCAGTTTTAATACCGGGAGCAAAAGCACCAAATTTAATTACACGAGAAATGCTAAAGGATATGAATCCAGGTACGGTGCTTGTTGATGTAGCGGTAGATCAGGGAGGTTGTATTGAGACATGCAAGCCTACAACACACGAGGATCCTACCTTTATCATCGACGATATTGTGCATTACTGTGTGGCGAATATGCCAGGAGCAGTACCTTATACTAGCACCATAGCGCTTACCAATGCAACTTTACCTTATGCCATTAAGTTGGCAGACATGGGTTGGGAAAAAGCTTGTCAGATGGATATTGGGCTTAAGAATGGATTGAATGTGGTCAACGGAAAGGTCGTACACAAAGGTGTTGCTGAAGCCTTTGATCTTGCGTTTCATCCGATATTCTAAAAAGTCACATTGCGGAAATATTATTTTGCTTTTTGAATTGAATTTTAATTAAAAGTTTTCTTAATTTACAAATAGTATAA
>JABDJE010000267.1 GCA_013002625.1 Saprospiraceae bacterium
GTATACGATCCAGGTGATGACGCTTTCAAAAATATCCAGTACCTTCAAAACAAACACCTATATGTGTTATCGTTTGAGGATTTCAAATTTCGAAAATATTAAAACAGATGGTTACAGAGCAACGCGATAATAAATTTAGACGTGTTGCAGCTTACAGACAAGCTATGACCGTCGTACTTGAAAATGTACATGACCCCCACAACATCGGTGCAGTACTCAGGACATGTGATTGTGTCGGCATCCAGGAAATTTATGTGCTTTATACAGATGAACGTCTAAGTGAAGATCGCTGGAAGGACTTTAAAGTGACTTCAACTGGTGTCAAAAAATGGATGCATGTACATTTCTTTACCGATATAGATAAGTGCTTTAAATCCGTAAGAGATAAATATGACAAGATCTTTGCGACACATCTTGATAAAAACAGCAACTCGATTTATAATCATGACTTAAGTGGATCGGTTGCTTTTTTGTTTGGAAATGAACATGAAGGTGTGAGCGAAAATGCCCTCAAATATGCAGATGGTAATATCCTAATTCCTCAATTTGGAATGGTTCAAAGTTTGAATATCTCGGTGGCATGTGCGATTACCTTATACGAATCTGCCCGACAAAGAATTAATGCCGGACTTTATCAATCCGAACTAATGGAGGATGACACACAAAGACAAGAAATATATAAGCACTTTTTAGCCAAACACAAATAATGCAAAATGGACATCGAGACCTTGAGAAATTATTGTCTTTCTAAAAAAGGATGTGAGGAATCCTTTCCATTTGATGAGGAAACATTGGTGTTCAAAGTTATGGGTAAAATATTCGCGATACTTCCCCTTGAATACGAGGTTCCAAGGGTTAATCTCAAAGCCGATCCTGAACAATCTATTATTTGGAGAGAACTCCATGCCCAAATTTATCCAGGGTGGCATATGAATAAAAAACACTGGAATACAGTAGAATTGGAAACAGGCCTTGAGGATAAATTTATTCTGGAATTGGTAGATCACTCTTATGATAAAGTCGTTGAAAAACTTACAAGAAAACTGAAAGAAGAACTCAAGAGCCTTTGAAATTTAATGATTGATAAAAAAAGCAAAATATTAATAGTTGGTCAGGGACTTGCAGGGACATTAATTTCCGCTTGTCTTTTAAGAAGAGGCATAGAACATTATGTCGTAGACAACCATCATAAAAATGCCGCAACAAACGCTGCCGCTGGCTTGATTAATCCTATCACAGGAAGGCGGTATGTGAAGAGTTGGATGATCGATGAATTGTTACCTGCTGCAATTGAAATGTATACGTTTTTTGAAGAATTGCTGGATATTCATCTTATAAATAAAAGGGAATTGATACGATCGCTACATAATCCCGGACAAGAAAACGACTGGGAAAGTTCGATAGCAAGACCAGGTTATGAAACATACACCAGTAATAGGAAAGATTGTGGAGACTACAAAGAGATAGTTAATGAGGCGTTTCAGTATCGAGGGATCCAAAATGCTTACCAAGTAAATATAGCTGATCTTATTTCTGCTTACAGGGAATACCTGGTAGACAAAGCAATGTTAATTACCGAAGAGTTTGATTCTAAAGATATCAATCTGAAAATAGCGCCATATCAATTTTCTGGAATATCATTCTCGAGTATCATATTCTGTGAAGGATATCGGATGATGGATAATCCATATTTCAACGATCTACCACTTCAACCTGCAAAGGGTGAAGCATTCAATATTGAAATAGAATCATTTTATTCGGAATTGATTTTAAGGGATGATATTTTTCTTGTTCCGGTTGGAAATAACGAATTCTGGACAGGAAGTGAATACCAATGGCAGTTCGAAGATGATCAACCCACGCAGGCATTCGTAGATAGATGGAGGCCAAAACTCGAGGCTTTACTTAGAGTGAATTATAGGATCGTATCGCATGTAGCAGGTATCAGACCAAGTGTAAAAGGCAGAAGACCTTTGATTGGTATACATCATGATTATCCTCACATGATTCTATTCAATGGATTAGGAACAAAGGGCACTTCATTAGGGCCTTATTTTGCCAACCATTTGTGTGATCACCTTTTAAATACTGAGCCTTTGATGCCAGACGTTGATATTTATAGGTTTCGTAACGTTTCCTAAGAAATTTTTATGCTTTTCTTAATGTTCTTTATGTAAGAATTCGCATCTAAATAGTAATAAGCTAATTATATGAAATATATCCTGCTAAGTTTTTGCCTGTTGACAGGAAGTTTTTTGCCTTTAAATCACAACAATGATAATATTGATGAAATGTGGAAAGAAGTCTATGCCCTTGAATCAAAAGGATTACCGCAGTCAGCTATTGATATTGTAGATCAGATCAGATCTCTGGCAATTACTTCCAATGAATACGGTCATCTCATTCAGGCCATAATTTATGAGCAAAAATTAAAAGCACAATTTGAAGACAAAGATCCAGCAGAGTATATTTCAGAATTCGAAAAGGGCTTAGCAGCTATCGAACATCCTGAAACCAAAGCTATTCTAGAATCATTCATTGGGGAATTATATCACGAATATGGCATAGCGAGTATGCATAGGATGCAAGATAGAACAGAACTGCCTGACGATGCGAACGCGATTGCACTGTTATCCTTGGATGAATTGCAGAGACGATCTATTGCGTATTATCTGTCTTCCTTGAATATCAGGTCTTCAGCTTCCATTCAGGATTATAATCAAATATGGAATAAATCAACGCTGGACTTGAAAGTCAAAGCAGAGACATTGGAAGAGTTTCTTGTTTTCAGGGCATTGCATCATTTTATGAATGATCAATCCTTTCTTACACTTCCTACTGAGACATTTAAAATTGACAAACCAGAATACTTATCACATCTTCATATTTTTAAAAACCTGATCATACGGTCTGAGGATCAGCTCAGCTATAAGCTCAAGGCAATGCATCTATTCCAGAGAGCCTTGGTGCTGACAGAGACCAAACCGGAGTTGAATACACTTATTGATTTGAAGCGCATTGAATATGTGTACCTTAATTCCAATCTGGAAAATAAAACGGACCTGTACCTGAAGGCTTTGGAAGGCATCGTTAATCAAGCTGCTAACAATGCATCAATCGAATTGGCATATGCTAAAATCATCGATCATTACCTTCGGATCGGAGAACAATACAAGGCGGAATTTGATCCAAAATTTAAATCAGCAAACAAGACAGCTTATGGATGGATTCAGAAAGCCAAGCTTGCGTTTGATAGTGGTAAATACGAAGATATTATCAGAAATCAGAAATTGCGGCTAAACAGTAAGTTTCTGAATGTCACGCTAGAAGCCGTTGTCCCTTCAGCACAAGATTTTCTCTGCTATATCGAGTATAGAAATGTAAAGCAAGCCTCTTTCCGCTTGTATCGACTGACACCTGATGAGTGGGAGGATTACTTGAAAATAAGACAGATTGAAGCCAAGCTTGACTTCCTTAAAATGAAGAATATTCATCGTACCTGGGATAGGCAATTAAAGGGTAAAAGTGATTTCAATTACCATGCTACCGAGTTGGATATAGAAGGTCTTGATTATGGCAGATACATTTTGGTTTCTAGCATATACCCGTCTTTTAAATACCTGAAAGGAAACCACCTGGATATTAACAGTTTTACGGTTTCTGATATGAGTTACATCCACAATTCGATGGAAAGAATTACTGAGGGATATGTATTAAACAGGATGACAGGAAGGCCATACAAGGACGTTGAAATAGATGTTTATACGCAGCAATACAATTACAATTCAAGGAGAAACCAATATTTAAAAATAGCTGAGCTCAAATCTAATGATGAAGGCTATTTTTCCTACGAAGAGTCAGAAAAGAATTTTAATCTGGTAATGCGTAGAGGTGACGATATCCTGGATACACGTCAGGGACATTATAATCGCAATATCAGAGAGCGGACTAATTATAGCCAAGTACATTTATTCACAGACAGAAGTATATATCGTCCCGGTCAGATCATTTATTTCAAGGGACTTGCAACGATGAAGAATTCAGATGATTATCCTAAAGTAGTTGACAATCAAAAGCTTACAATAACGCTTAAAGATGTGAACTGGCAGGATGTATCCTCTAAGTCCTTTACTACAAATCAATACGGAACCTTCGATGGCTATTTTTCAATTCCAGAGGGCCTGCTCAATGGAAATATGACCCTTGAAGCCCGAATTTCAAACGGTTATGGTTCAATTAACGTGCGTGTCGAAGAGTATAAGAGACCCAAAGTCAAAGTGGCATATCTTCCCTTGCACGAGCCATACGCGGCAGGTGATACGGTAACAATTAGTGGATTGGTTCAGTCTTTCAGCGGTGTCAATTCCGAAGGTGCTTCAGTGCGTTTTCAAGTTGTGGAAGAGCGGTATTGGCCATGGTGGTGCAGGGCATTAAGTTATTATCCAAATAGTGTTAACCGGGTAATTGCCAGTGGTGAAGTAGAGTCTAATGAACATGGCCAGTTTTCTTTTACTTTTCCTACCGATAATAAATCAGATTCATATTTCTCATATCGCATAATTTGTGAAGTCACAGATATTACCGGTGAGACAGTAAGCAAGTCAAAGTTTTTGCGCTTGTCCAAGTCAGCAATTAAGTTAGCTCAATTGAAGCTGGAGGATGGATTTGAGGGTGAAATAGAAGACTACAATATCGAAGTCCAGGATGCAGAAAATAACCCTGTCAATGCATTGGTTGAAGTTAGGATTTCTAAACTAAAGTATGATGATAAGGTATACCAGAAGAGATTGTGGGGAAAGACAGATATTCAAATGCTAGACAATGAAGATTATCAAACACGATTTCCAAACCATAATTTTAATCTGAATAATCAAGCTGAAAACTGGGCCGTCCAATCGGTAGTTTCAGAGAAAGTTTATCAAAGTTCCAATGATGTTTTGGCATTGAGTACCCTGGAGGCAGGGGTGTATAGAATTGAATTTAAATTGAGTGATACCAAAGGACGAACCGAGCATATCACCCAACATATAAACATTTCAAAAAAAGAAAAAAAGGCTTTGGCCACAAAGCATATCTGGTTAGGGTCAGATGCCGATGCTTATGAGCCGGGTGACATGGCCACCATTTATATCAATACACCGTATAAAGATTATAAGGTATTCTATCGATTGGGATCTAACAGAACGACGCTTTACAAGGAATGGCTAAATGCTAAAACCAAATCTTTTGAAGTTCCTATCGAGGAAGATATGCGTGGCGGAATTGGAGTGGAGGTGTTATTGGTAAAGGATGGTCGGATATATAGGAAAGAACTATCACTGAACGTGCCTTGGTCCAACAAAAATCTTAAGGTTAAATATGAGAGCTTCAGGGATAACTTGAAGCCGGGGGCTCCCACACAGTACAATATTTCATTTGAATGGCCGGGTGCAGTTAAAGACGAACTTGAAGTACTGGCATCGATGTATGACGCGAGTCTGGATGAGTTCATGCCACATAATTGGTTTAAGAGTTTCTATCCGAATTACGGATTTTACGGTACCTGGAATGGGGCAGGGTTTAGATCAATTACAGGCAGGATGTATTTTGAAAATATATACAATTCCTATCGTACGAATATTCAGGGTTTTGAACCACGCCTGAATAAATTTGGATTCCATCTTCCTTCTCATTTTCAAAATGAAGATATGGTGATGTATGCTGCTGAAGCGATGCCGCGAAAAGCAAAAATGAGAGATGGGGAGTTGAACATGGATGAAGAGGTGGAAATTGAACCACCTCGTACTGCAGAGCCGCCACCAATTACAGAAGACAGTCCATCTGGCAATATTTCCTTGAGAGAAAACCTCAATGAGACCGTTTTCTTTTTTCCAGACCTTAAAACTGAAGATGGCAAGGTAAATATTTCCTTTACAATGAATGAGGCCTTGACAGAGTGGAAGTTTCAATTGTTCGCGCACAACGAAGCGCTTCAGTATGTTTTTGACAGCAAAAAAGTCATTACACAAAAGGAATTAATGATCGAGCCGCTTATGCCTCGATTTCTAAGACAGGGTGACCAGATCGTCCTGTCGGCGAAGGTTTCGAATTTGACAGATAAGGATATGGTGGTTGTCGCGGAGATGCAACTTGAAGATGCTTTGGATCGCTCGGATCTAACACAGGAATTTAAAATTGATCTTTTGTCTGACAAGATAGAACTCAAAGCCGGATCAAGTCAGCTGGTCGAATGGAGTATGGATGTACCGGAAGATTTTAAATCCTTGTTGGCGGTTACAGTTAAGGCAAGGAGTTCAGAGTTCAGTGATGGAGAGCGGAATATTTTACCCGTTCTATCAAATCGAAAACTTATCACAGAAGCATTGCCAATCTTCATCCATGGTAAGGAAACGAAGGATTATACATTCACGGCGTTGGATAAGCTAGCACAATCGGAAACCCTCGAGAAAGTAGGCCTAAGTCTTGAAGTGACAACTGATCCACGGTGGATGGTCCTAAAGTCATTGCCTGTTATTATGGATGTCAGGCATTCTGCTTCAGATAATTGGATGGATGCCTATTATGCCTTGGCGCTGGCAGATAATTTAATACGTTCGAACAGGTCCATTCAAAGTGCGCTAGAAAACTGGAAGGGTGATGACCTTATTTCAGAGTTGGAGAAGAAAGATGCATTCAAAGACATAGATTTGGAAGCAACACCATGGGTGCGATCAGCCATAACTGAATCAAGAAATATGCAATCGCTTAAGTTGCTTTTAGATAAGAATCTTGTTGAAAATAAAAGAAATGCGTTTGCCCTTCAAGTGGAGAATGCGCAAACATCTAATGGAGGATTTAGCTGGTTTCCAGGAGGGCGAGATAATTGGTATATCACCCAGTATATTATGGAGGTCGTTGGAAGATTGAAAGCGCTTGAATTGGAATATCCTGGCAAACTTGATGTTCAATCGGCCATTCATTACCTGGATAACAGAATGTTGGACTATTACGATGATCTTGCAAAAGATGAATTCACGGTTCCTGCACAAAGAGTGATTCATTATTTATTTGTCAGAAGTTTGTTCCCAGAAATTATGGTACCTAATAATGTGTATCCTGCGCTAAAATATTTCAAAGACGGACTGAAGGATCATTGGATCGAGCTCAATTCTCACAACCAGGCCTTATTGGGTTCAGCTTATAAGAATTGGAATGAGACCGAACATACTGAAGCAATTTTAAAATCTCTGCAAGAGCGCATGGTACAGGATGAAGAGATCGGTTTTTATTGGAATGATCAGGCTGGGTATTATGCGTTTAACAATAATCTTGAGGCACATGGTCACATGATAGAGTTTTATGAACTTATGGAAGCAGATACAGACGAAATCGACATGCTGCGTCTTTGGTTGTTAAGACACAAACAGGTTAACGCATGGTCTACGACGCGTTCGACGGCCGCTGCAGTGCATGTTTTTATGAGTTCGATATTGGAAGATGCACAAAGTCACATTCCATTAGAGGTTGTCCTACCTCGTGGCGATGAAAAAATCAACTTTACCGATCAAGCCTTATCGACAGGATACAGCAGAAAGAAATTTGATGAAAACTTTGATGTGGTTAAGTACAGAGATTGGCGCGTAACCAATTCAAATGCACATCCGGCGTGGGGCGCATTGTACTTTCAATATACCGAAGAACTAAATAATATATCGGCGTCGAATGATAATCCATTGTCAATCGAAAAACAATTATTTAAAGTCGAACAGCGTGCCAATGGGGAAGTATTGGTGCCACTACAATCAGGTCAGAAGTTTAATCAAGGAGAAAAAATAAAAACAAGAATTATTTTGAAATGCGATCGTCCGATGTCATTTATCCATCTGTCAGATATGCGGGCCAGCGGTACAGAACCTTTATTTGCATTAAGTCAATACAAATACCAGGATGGCTTATCTTATTATCAATCGATAAAAGATGAGGCTACCCATTTTTATTTCGACAAGATCGCCAAGGGAAATTATGTTTTTGAGTATGAAGTGATTGCCACGCAAAAGGGATCGTTTTCGAATGGCATCGCCAATATTGAGTCTTTTTATGCACCCGAATTTAGAAGTCATAGCGAAGGGCTGCAGATTGAAATTGAGTAGAACGTGCAGAAATAATTGTTGAGATTATTAAAATCTTTTTAACAATTTCCTTTGTTTTATCATTGAATCTCAAGCTATGATAAAGGATTGGATAGAAGCGATACGATTAAGGACTCTACCTCTTGCTATCGCAAGTATTGGAATGGGCGGCATACTGGCCTATGCTGATGGAGGCTTTAAGCTTCGTGTGTTGCTTTTGTGTATTTCTACAACAGTTACGCTTCAGATTCTATCCAATCTTGCAAATGATTACGGCGACTCGGTCCATGGTGCTGACAGCGTAGACAGGGAAGGGCCTCTCCGAGTCGTACAGCAAGGTGCTATTTCAAAAAATGCTATGCGCATCGCCATCATACTTACAGCCATCCTTTCTTTGATTTCAGGCATATTTCTGCTACAGGAATCGGCTTTAAATACTTCTGTGTTTTGGATGTTTTTAGCTCTTGGGATATTAGCCATAGCAGCAGCAGTTCTATATACCAACGGCTACAGACCTTATGGTTATGAAGGATTCGGTGATATTTCAGTTTTTCTGTTTTTCGGCATTTTAGCTGTTGGGGGAACATATTACTTGCAAACCGGAAAAATAGACCCACTCATTCTTTTGCCGGCAACCAGTATCGGGTGTTTCACAGTTGCCGTTCTAAATGTTAATAATATAAGGGACATTGAGTCCGATAAGGCCGCAGGCAAATATTCCATTCCAGTGAGACTTGGTAGAGCGCGCGCTGTGATTTACCACGGATTATTGTTGTTCACTGGTATGATTAGTGCGTTCGTTTTTCAATGGATAAAAGGAGCGCCGCTACCTGGCTATCTATTTTTACTCACTATTCCATTGTTCGTGCAAAACTTTATAGCGGTCAAGTCTAAATTGAAAGCCTCCGCACTCGATCCTTATTTGAAGCGATTGGCATTATCTACGCTTGCATTTGTAGTATTGTTCGGATTTTCGGTTATGTAATCCCCGGTGGTAGAATATTGATTGGGATTTATCGAAATAATCTGAGCAGTTGAAACTGATTTCCACTAAATTTCATTTAGTTTATAAATAACAATTAAGAAATGAGTGAAACTTCTTCGAAAGACCCGCGTACAAATCATTGTAATTCAGTTATAAAAAATCATATGATTTGGTCTATGGGCGCAGGATTTATTCCTGTACCATTGGTTGACTTTTTTGCTGTCGGTGCAATTCAACTGGATATGATAAGGCAGTTGAGTAAGATTTATGAAGTCAATTTCAAAGAGACTGAAGGCAAAGCAGTTATCAGTGCCCTGACTGGTTCAGGATTGGCAAGAATAGGTGCGCGTGCTGTAAAGTTTATTCCAGGTGTTGGGTCGGTACTCGGTGGTGTCACGCTGGCTGTCCTAAGTGGTGCTTCGACTTATGCGCTTGGAGAAGTGTTTAAAAAGCATTTTGAGACAGGCGGTACCTTCCTTGACTTTGATCCTTCAAGACTGAAAAAGTACTATGATGAAAAGTTCGAAAAAGGCAAACAAATGGCTAAGGAAATGGAGAAAACCCAGAAGGCCAACCATGACGTTGCAGAAACTGTAAATGAATCAACAGTTGAGGAGAAGAATAAAGACGAAGATGCCATCAGCAGACTTGAGAGCTTAAATCAATTGAAAAAAGATGGTGCAATAACACAAAAGGAGTTTGATAAATTGAAGAAGGAAATCCTTGGCTAATTAAAATGGCATGCGCGCTTCAGCGGATACATCCTGACCGCAAAATTTGTTTTCAAGATATTTGAAATGGGCTGTAATACCGATCATGGCTGCGTTATCGCGACAATATTCGAATTCAGGAATGAAGGCTTCCAGCTTTTGTTCTGTTGCCATTTCAAATAATCCATCTCGCAATCCACTGTTAGCAGCCACACCGCCTGCAATGGCAATCTGTTTGATGCCTGTAGACTCTACAGCCATAGATAGTTTTTCCAAAAGCGTTTCGACAATTGTTGATTGAATGGATGCACAGATATGAGGCATTTCTTCTTGAATAAACTGTGGATTGGCGTTCGTTTCTCTTTTTAGAAAATACATGACGGCAGTTTTTAATCCTGAAAAGCTGAAATCAAGGCCTTTGACCTGGGATTTAGGAAATTTATATTTTGTTTTTCCTTTTTGGGCATATTGGTCGATTAAAGGACCTGCCGGGTAGGGCAGTCCCAGCATTTTACCTGTTTTATCAAAAGCCTCACCAGCCGCATCATCTAATGTTTCACCCATTACTTCCATATCCAATGCCGAATTCACCTTGATAATTTGTGTATGTCCGCCCGATACAGTCATGCATAGGAATGGAAACTTTGGCTTAGGGTCCTTTGCAAAATGCGCCAATACATGGGCATGCATGTGGTGGACATCTATCAGGGGGATATCAAGGCTTAAAGCAAGAGATTTGGCGAATGTGACGCCGACGATCAGGCTGCCCAACAAACCAGGACCTCTTGTAAATGCAATGGCTTGGAGTTCTTTTTTTGAAATGCCAGCTTCCTTCAGTGCTGTATCGACAACTGGAACTATGTGTAATTGATGTTCTCTGGAGGCCAATTCGGGAACAACACCACCATATAATGCATGCGCAGTCTGTGTAGATACTACATTGCTGTGTAC
>JABDJE010000044.1 GCA_013002625.1 Saprospiraceae bacterium
GATGCAACCAGAATCAAACAAGGTTTATCTGAAATGAATATCCTCGTTGAAGAATGGGGCGGAAAGTATCAATCTCAAGATATTTCAGCAAAAACAGGTCTTGGAATTGATCTGCTACTTGAAAAAATACTTCTTGAAGCAGAATTACTTGAACTTCAAGCCAACCCAGATAAGAATGCTGTAGGTACCGTAATTGAAGCATCACTAGATAAAGGTAGAGGATACGTAACAAAGCTTTTGGTTCAAGCCGGAAACTTAAAAATTGGAGATGCCATGGTTGCAGGCGCTTACGCAGGTAAGGTCAAAGCCATGTTTAACGATAAGGGTAAGAAAATCAAGAAAGCAGGTCCTTCAACACCAGTTCTAATATTAGGTTTGGATGGTGCACCTCAGGCAGGTGAAAAGTTCAAGGTCTACGATAAAGAGCAAGATGCAAAAGGCATTGCAACCAAGCGCTCACAAATTGAAAGAGAGCAAAGCAATAGAGCCTCTAAGCGAATTAGTCTAGATGAAATTGGTCGAAGATTGGCTTTGGGAACTTTTAAAGAGTTGAACCTCATCGTGAAAGGTGATGTGGATGGTAGTATTGAGGCCTTATCTGATTCATTGATCAAATTATCGCAGGAAACAGTTCAGGTAAATGTGATCCACAAAGCTGTTGGAGCCATTGCTGAATCAGATGTTCTTCTTGCTTCTGCATCAGATGCAATCATTATCGGTTTCCAAGTACGACCGTCAGCCGGTGCCCGAACTCTTGCAGAAAAAGAAGGGGTTGAAATTAAAACTTACTCGATCATCTATAATGCTATAGAAGAGATAAAATCTGCTATCGAGGGTATGTTAGATACCATCAAGGAGGAAAAAGTTTTGGGTAATATCGAAATTCGAGAAACCTATAAAATCAGTAAGCTTGGTACGATTGCGGGATGTTTTGTTACCGAAGGAAAGGTGACCAGAGATTCCAAGATCAGACTCATTAGAGATGGTATTGTAATTTATCCAACTAAGGAAGGCGTTGTTGCCGAGTTGGGCTCATTAAAGCGATACAAGGACGATGTTAAAGAAGTTAGAGCCGGAATGGAGTGCGGACTTACAGTATCTAACTTCAATGATGTCAAAGTAGGAGATATAATTGAGTCTTACGAAATCATCGAAATAAAAAGAACGCTAGAATAATCTTGTCTTGAATGGACTTAACCCTGGCTCAATAGAACACTTACTTGCATTGAAGCCTTTGCTTGATCAAAAAGTAAAGGAGATTAATGTCCGAGGTTTTATCACAGATGATCCTATTTCTATTCCTAAGCAATATTCAAAAAAACAGGATATTGAAATCACTGCGTTCTGGGTAGCAATGCTCGCATGGGGACAACGCAAAACCATAATAAACAAGTCAAACGAACTCTTTGGGTTAATGGGAAATGAGCCTTATAAGTTTATTTGTACCCATCGCGAAAAAGATAGAAAACGATTTGAAAATTTCAAGCATCGAACCTTTCAATATACAGACACACTATATTTTCTGGAATTCCTACAGCGGTATTATCAAGAAAATGATAGTCTTGAAAGATTATTCAGCAATCATCCTGATATGAAATCAGCCCTTAGCTCTTTTCATGATACATTCTTTGAGTTACCAGATGCTCCACAACGTACGCGCAAACATGTGGCTACACCTGCCAGAAACTCCACTTGCAAACGATTGAATATGTTTCTAAGGTGGATGGTTCGATCCGATGAAGGTAAAGTTGATTTTGGAATATGGAAATCGATTCCTACCGAACATTTAATGATACCATTTGATGTTCATGTTGAACGTGTTGCACGCAGCTTAGGAATACTGAATAGGAAGCAACGAGATTGGAAAGCTGTCGAAGAACTAACACAAAATTTAAAACAACTTGACCCTAAAGATCCTGTTAAATATGACTATGCTTTATATGGTATGGGTATTCTGGGAGAGTTATAAAGCCTTGCGAATACGTACAGATGAAATCCTAGGACCTTCTGGATATTTTTCTATCTGGAGAAACAACCTGATGCCCTCTCCTGATTCATTGGTCAGTGCAGCGATCATATATTTATCATCATCTGCTTCAGATGCACCTCGGTGCAAAACTTCCCACTCGATTGGATCGAAATCCTCTAGCGCTATTCTTAACATCTGAATAGCACGCTCTTTTGGAACAAGCTTTTTGTTTCTATCAACCTGTATATTTACCTCTGGTGCCATCTTTTTTGCAATAGCCGCATAATTGCCGCTTTCCAATGCATCAAAAGCAGATTGTGCCACAAGCGCATTGCACCAAATGAATAGAAAACAAAATAAGATTGTGTTTAATACATTTTTCATACTACACTAATAACGATTTCTAAAGCAATAAGTATTCTTAAGAAGTTATAAAAATATGTTAATGTGCAAATATTACCTTTGTAGCCATGAATAAAAAAGCCTTTTTAATCATATTAGATGGATGGGGCCACGGCCCAAATCCTCAAGTCAGCGCCATCGCGCAAGCTAAAACACCCTATGTAGATAGCTTATATCAACAATATCCAAATGCAGAGTTAACTACATTTGGCGCGGATGTTGGTCTTCCAACTGGTCAAATGGGTAATTCGGAAGTTGGTCATTTAAATATTGGTGCTGGTAGAATTGTATACCAGGAACTTGCCAGGATAAATAAAGAAATTGAAGATCAGACGATAGATCATAATCCAGCAATTGAAGGGTTAATTCAATATGCAAGATCAAATAATAAGGCCGTTCATCTATTAGGATTATTATCAGACGGTGGTGTGCATTCTCATATTGACCATATTATCTACCTCAGCAATTTATTGAGTAGACATAAAATCAAACATTACATTCATGCCTTTTTGGATGGTAGAGATACTGATCCGAACGGAGGAATTAAATATATCGAGCGGTTTGTCGATCAAACGAATGATGAGTATTGTATGCTAAGCAGTATCGTTGGAAGATACTATGCCATGGATCGAGATAAACGATGGGAGAGAATTAAAATAGCTTATGATTTGCTTGTACATGGAAAAGGTACGGTATCACAGAATCCTATCGAAAGCCTCCAACAACAATACGATGAAGGGATTACAGATGAGTTCATGAATCCCATAAAACTAATGGGACATGACCAAGGGATTGTTTCTGATGATGATGCTGTGTTGTTCGCAAACTTTAGAACTGATCGTCCAAGACAAATTACAGAGGTATTGTCTCAAAGTGACTTTGAAGAGTATGAGATGGTTAAACGGGCACTTCATTATGTTACAATGACTGCCTATGATGAGTCTTTTGAAAATGTACATATCGTTTTTGAAAAAGAGAATATAAAGAACACCTTGGGAGAGGTAATTTCGAAAAACAATTTAACCCAGCTGAGAATTGCCGAAACCGAAAAGTACCCACATGTTACTTTTTTCTTTTCTGGAGGCATTGAAAAAGCCATGGAAAATGAGCATAGAATCCTTATCAACTCGCCAAAGGTGGCAACCTATGATCTTATGCCTGAAATGAGCGCTCCACAAATGACGAAAGAAGTTATGGACTATATCCAAGAAGATGCACCTGATTTTATTATACTCAATTACGCCAATGCAGATATGGTAGGCCACACTGGTGTTTTTGAAGCTGCCGTAAAAGCAGCCGAAGTTCTGGATGGATGTCTGTCAGAATTGATTGAACTGGCTAAATCAACTGGATATTTTACTATAATAATTGCCGATCACGGGAATTCAGACTGCATGATAAATCCCGATGGTAGCCCACATACCGCCCATACCATGAATCCGGTACCCATTATTATTATAGATCCCGAAAAAAAGGTCAAATCAGTTAAAAATGGAAAGCTGGCAGATATTGCACCAACTATTCTACACCATATGGGTGTTGACATTCCAAAAGACATGACAGGAGATATTATCGCATAACTATTCGTTATCCAAATTATCTTCTATATGTTTATCTATTTATAGAAAATTTGAACTGCAATAGGGGTTTTGGCCTTGCATTTATATTTTTAATTTATTATATTAGAAATAATAAAACCTTATGTTATGACATTATTTGTTGGAATAGTTGCCTTTTTTGCTTTGGCAGTAGGCGTTACGTACATGTTACACAAGAAGAGTATGGAGGAAGCTTAGAAGAATCTAGCATATTGCTTTTCTTCTCCTTTATAGTTATTGATTAAGCGTTTGAGTTAATCAAACTCTTCTATTAATATGCCCATTTTTCCACTTTGAGCATCTCGAATTGCCTCAAGAATCTGGGTCGTATTATTCAGCACAAATGGTCCATAGGAAACGACCTCTTCTTCAAGTGGCTTTCCTGACAATAGGAGCATTCTGGAGTTCTCTTTTGCCTGAATATTAATTTTCCTGTCCCCTTGATCAAAGACGATCAGTGATTTGTCTTCTGTAATATCATTACCGTTGACTACAATATTTCCGTCAAGCATGTAAATTAATGTACTATAATGCTCTGCTATGTCAAGTTGTGTATTTGAATTTGGGTCCATTTTTAGATTTGCAATTATCAGTGCATCTTCTTCAATTGGCCCTGTAGTCCCATTTAATGTGCCAGCAATGAGATCTATTTGAACTGAAGAGTCTTGTTGTTCAATTCTTGTTAATTGATCTTTTTCCAGAGGAAAATATTGAGGTGCTTGCATCTTTTTAGATGCTGGCGCATTCACCCAAAATTGAATGATTTCAAACACTCCGCCCTGTTCAGCTATTTCCCTAGCTGGTCTCTCACTATGCGTTACACCTTTTCCAGCAAACATCCATTGAACACCTCCTGCTTGAACAACAGAACTGTTTCCAAGAGAGTCACGGTGATGCAAAGCGCCTTGATAAATTATAGTTACTGGTGAAAACCCTCTATGAGGGTGAGGCCCGACACCCACATCCTTTTGTTTTTGGTCGCCTAAGAAATTGGCTTTCCAATGATGAATTAGTAAAAAGGGATCCTGCGCCTCTAAGCCTTCAAGGGGCATGGCTTGATCAACAAAAACACCACCCATGTTTACTTTTATCGCTTTTTGTATGGAACTAATTGATTTCATTTTTGATTATTTGTAAGTTCGAAGATGTTTTCATCATTATATACACAATCACATTTTATAAAAGTTGTTTAAGTTTTGAAGAAAATGATTAAGGTACTGTTAAATATGGTTTTTGTTCTGGGCGCATTCGGTCTTTCAGCACAATCGTTTTCTGCTGAGGTGAGTTCAGACTCGATTTTATTAGGAAATTATATAGAACTCAGATTTAAAATTGAAAACCTCGAAGGTGAATTTGAAGTACCCGATTTGTCTGATTTCATGTTGCTGGCAGGCCCAAATATGTCTAGCTCATTTCAACTGCTCAATGGAGAAATGTCAAGTTCAAAGACATATAGCTATTATATTCAGCCCAATGATCTGGGAGAATACTTTATTGGTCCGGCCTATATTGTCACTGGCGACAAGACTTATGAAACAAAACCTGTCAAGATCAGTGTCTATCCTAATCCTCAAAACATCATTACCCCTCCTGACAAACAGCAGGAAATATTTTCATTTGAACTCCCTCAAGCTATACAAATACCAGAAGAAAAAAAGCAAAAGAAGTCCAAGAAGAAATTAAAGCGTATTTAATATGTCTTTTATCAGGATTACACTTTTAAGTTGCCTTCTAATTATAGCACAATCCACCGCAGCGCAAAATATTCGTTTTGAGGCTTCCACTGATGCTGAGGAGGTGCTTTTAGGCTCCTATATTCAGGTTGAATTCAGCCTAAAGAATACCGATGGTACAAATTTCTCCCCGCCCTCATTTGAGGATTTCAATGTCTTGTCTGGGCCTTCGCGTTCATCATCACTAAGCAGTTACAATGGTGTGGTAAGCAAATCCTTAAGCTACAGTTATGTTCTCCAGCCAAAAAAGGAAGGCATTCTAACAATTGGACCAGCGTCAATTCGAGCCCAAAAACAGGATTTAAAAACCAATCCCTTACAGATTAAAGTTATCAGAGGTTCTGGACAATCCATTGATCCTGATATGGAATTGTATGTGCTCGCTACCGTATCAGATTCAGTGGGTTATATTGGTCAACAAATAATTCTTGACTATGAATTGTATTATAGGCCTAATGTCAGATCCGTGCGTTTTTTAACAGAACACGAATATGATGGCTTCTATAGTCTTCCACTACAAATTGCCAGAAGTGCCGAAAAAAGGAAAATTATCGAAGGTGTTGAGTACAAAACAAAGCTTATCAAAAGAATTGCATTGTTCCCACAACAAACAGGAACATATACTATCGACCCAGCTATCATCAGTTTAGGTATTCCGCTTAACAACAGAAGACAAAGCTTTTTCTTGCAGTCTCAGTTGGTCGGTAAGGAGATTCAATCAAATCCACTACAACTTCAAATTCTAGACAGCCCAAAGGATACAACAATAGTTCAATCCGGTGCGGTAGGACAATACAAAATGAATATCTCCAAGCCAAAATCAACTATTACAACTGATGATGCCATTATCATTAATATGGAAATAATTGGGGATGGGGATAACAAAACCGTCATTGCACCTAAATGGAAAGTACCTGAAGGACTCGAAATGTATGACCCCAACATTGTACAAGACGAAATACTGCCATCAAGCAGCAAAATTACACACCGAAAAATATTTGAATATCTTATTGTTGCCAACAGGCCTGGTAAGTACATCCTTAAACCCACTTTCACTTATTTCAATCCTGACAGCAGTAGATTTGTAAGTATTCAAAAATCAGTTGGTCCAATCAATGTCCTCCAAGGTTCAGATAAAGAACCCGTTATCAGCCAGGCTAATCAAGAAGTTATAAGTGACATTTACTCTAAAACTGAATTGAAGCGCAGAGGTGACGGACTCTATGGCAAGTCACTTCATCTTATTTCGCTTTTGCTTCTCTCTTTTTCAAGTATTGGATTAATTGCGTATAAAAGTTATTTGGTTAAATCTGGTAAACTAGAGGAAAGCTATATTCTTAAAAAGCATGCCAATGTACAGGTCATGAGCAGATTATCTCATGCCGAAGATTTAATGCAGGATAAAAAAGAAAAGGCTTTTTTCGAAGAAATCTCTTACGCGTTAAGAAAGTATCTCTCAGACAAGCACAATATTCCTGCTCTTCATTCTAAGAAAGAGGAAATAGAATTGGTATTGAAAGAGAAATTCAATGATGAAATTATTCAGGCTATAATGGACATATTCAAACAGACAGAATTGGCCATTTATGCGCCATTAGGAAGTATGAACATGGCGGCTACACTTCAACAGGCAAAAGAATTAATTTCAAAAATAGAAGCTTCAGAATTAATTTGAATGGTGTACTTTTGTCCTTCAATTACAAAAGATTATGTCAGAAAGGTTGAAGATTAAAAGAATTCTTGAAGATGGCAGAACAGCTTATCAAGCTAATGTGAAAGGCTGGGTACGGACGTTTAGGAACAATCAATTTATAGCATTAAATGATGGTTCCACGATTAAGACCTTGCAGGTGGTGATCGATAAGGATAATACCGATGAATCCACATTAAAGGAAATTACTACAGGTGCTGCTATATCGGCTACCGGTGAGATCATACCTTCTCAAGGTGCTGGACAAACACTTGAGCTCAAGGCACACACGGTCGAAGTCTTAGGACTTGCAGATCCTGAGAAATATCCTCTTCAGCCAAAGAAGCACAGCTTGGAGTTTTTGAGGGAAATTGCACACCTAAGATTCAGGACTAATACATTTGGCTCTATATTCAGGATTCGACATTCTTTAGCTTTTGCCATTCATCAATTCTTCAATGACAATGGGTTTGTATACTTACACACCCCAATCGTGACCGGCTCAGATGCAGAAGGTGCAGGTGAAATGTTTCAAGTTACTACCCTACCCCTCGATAATATTCCAAAGGATGAAAATAACGAGGTTGATTTCAGTAAGGACTTTTTTAATAAGCCGACTAACCTAACCGTATCGGGTCAATTGGAAGCTGAATTGGGTGCATTGGCAC
>JABDJE010000299.1 GCA_013002625.1 Saprospiraceae bacterium
GTATATGTTAGCTCTTAGTAATAGAACTTGACCATTTGCAAGGTCGAAGTTATAGCTTACTCCAAGGTCAAGAAGACCGAAAGAAGGTAATTCAAGTTCATCAGTTGATGCACCTATGTTTGAGTAAAGTTTGCTGTAGTAATTGTAATCAAGATCTAATCTTAAATTATCAACAACTTGATAGTCAGCACCTAAACCAAATGTAGTTTGTGCAGCACCTCCTACTTTGATACCATCGATATCTAAATCAGCAGTTGAAGAAACCAATGTTCTGTCAAGATTATCTTCGTAAAGGTCTCTTGTCACCGTACCATCATATACCCAGTCTCCGATTGATGTATAACCTTTGATTGATAAATCATCATTAAGTCTGTATTTGAAATCGATTTCAATACCCTGGTGTAATTGGTTCAATCCAGCATTGTTGATGAATCCTCCTTCAGCGAAAGTAAAGCCGTCCACAACTTCTCCTATGTCAATAGTCGAAGTGGTAACTCTACCTTTCCAGGAAGTTCTGTATAAGTTAACGTTCATCAAGAAGCTTGGTCCAACATACTTATATCCTAATTCCAAACCGAAGATATCTTCAGGAGCTGTCACAGGGTTAACTGTATTACTAAAGTTTAAGAATTGGTTATCAAAGAAAGGTTGTCTTTGGTATTTACCAGTGTTGAAGAAAACACTGTGATTGTCATCAATTAGGTAAGATAATCCCCCCTTGATGTTGTAACCTAATTCATTTACTTTCTCAGATTCTTCGTTAGCTTCAGTTTCATTGAACAACTCAAATCTTACACTCCCTTGGTTTGACACAGCACCTTGTACATAAGCAGTGATTTTGTCAGTTCCATATTCTAACTGACCAAATACACCGCTGTAAGTGATAGTCTCGTCATTGTTGTATGCAACTCTCTCTCCTGCTGGAGCTGCCGAAGCAAAATTGCTAACTGCTTTCCATGGATTAGGATCAAAAGTATTAGTAACTAAGTAGCCATCAGGGAATCTTGTTCTTCCACTTTGAGCATATCCACTAGCACCTAATAGATCAGTAACTTGTCTAAAGTGAGAACCTGTGTATCTTCTCAAATCAGCACCTAAACTGAATGTAACGTTTTCAGAAACTGTTTTTTCGTAGTTAGCAACTGCACCAAACCATTGGTGATTGTTAACTGATGCTCTTCTTACATAAACATTTCTACCTGGTGTTCCTCCAGCAGCTTCTTCAGTTATATTATTCTGTACAGTTTGAGTAAAGTCTATTTGACCGAATTCATCACGTACTCTGTTACCGAAGTTACCTAAACCTCCGGTTCCACCTCCTCTACCCCAAGAAGCGTAAAGAACCGTAGATAATTTTGAGCTTTCGTTGATATTGAATTCCCAGTTTAAGTTAGCAACTGGTTTGTGGTAATAGTTTCTTCTTTCTGTAAAGTACTCGCCATCAAGGTAACCCCAGTTTCCATTGTACTTGATATTGAACTCTTCAGAACCGTCACCATCAAAATCTCCGTAATGATCCGAAATTCTCTTTGTGAAGTTTTGATCGTGCCATTGAGGAGCACCTGTGATCAAGAAGTTCAATTCATGCTTATCATTTGGCTTCCAGCCTGCAGCGATGAAATAGTTTTGACCTTGACCTTTCGTTCCTTCAGCCCAGCCATCTCCTTGCCAGTGTGTTAGCAATACAGACATACCGAAACCTTTTTGAGACATTCCAGTATTGTACATGAAAGTAGCTTTGTTGTAGTTATCGTTTCCTCTTAAGTAAGATACGTGACCACCTTGTTCCTGAGAAGCTGCTCTCATGATGATGTTAGTTGTACCACCAACTGAGGAAATAGCCAGCTTAGAAGAACCCAATCCTCTTTGAACCTGAACTGCTGTTGCTACGTCAGTCATACCTGACCAGTTTGACCAGTACATTCTACCATCTTCCATACCATTGATTGGCTGACCATTCAATAAGAATGCTGTGTTAGTTTGGTCGAAACCTCTGGTAAATACCTCAGAGTCTCCATAACCACCAGCCTGGTTAGCAACATAAATAGAAGGTGTGTTTTTCATTAGCTCCGGAAATTCTACATTACCAGCATTGGCCTGAATTTCTCTTACACCTATTGTAGATACCGCTACCGGTGTTCTACGGTCACGCACAATATCCATTGTACCTGTGATAACTACTGATTCAAGTCCGATTCCACCAGCGGTCATTTTAACTGAACCTAAGTCAACATTGCCACCGTCAACAGTAACTTTGCTTGTCATATCGTTGTAACCAACATATGACATGACCAATGTGTAGGTTCCGTCTTCAAGATTCATGATTTTGAACATACCATCGATGTCGGTTAAAGCACCGGTAGAAGTTCCTTTTACCATAATTGAAGCACCTATTAATGCTTCATCATTTGAAGCGTCTACCAATTTACCTGTTACAGTAGATTGGGCTATCATAGCAATACTGCAAAATAGTACGGCTAAGCTTAGTATAAGTTTTTTCATTACAAGTTAGATTAGTTATATAATTGTATACGGCCCAAAAATACACAAAAGGATACATTATAATTTAATGTATATATAAAAATTTATTATGTAATTGTTATCGGAAAATGAACACGAAGCATCTAGAAGTGTACTTCAGCAAGCATACAGCGGATACTTCCACCACTATATTTTTCAATTGTTGGGATAGGAATACTCAATATTTTGCTGTTGGCACCAATCATATCCAATTGTTTGGCGTCATACTTTCCGTAGGCTGAATCGGACATAACAACAATGGGTTCACCCAGCTGACTTCTTATTTGTAAAATATTGCCACAAAAATTGGCCATTTGCTCAAGACTGATATCAATAACTGTCTTTTGTGTTGATTTAAAACTGTCTAGAAGCATGGATTTTTCGCTTTCTTCCAAAATTGCATCCATACAAATGACCACATATTTGTCACCCATTGACATCATTACATTCGTATGGTAAATAGCATTGTTCGCATAAGCGGCATGAAAACATATTTTCCTATATCCTTTGACAACAGCAAACTTATCCAGAACACGAATATCCGTTCGCTCAGATAGACAGGCATACATGATTTTGTTTTCGCGATCAAGCACTATTGAACCAGTACCTTCGCAAAACTGGTTTTCTTCCTCCAGGTATTCAAAGGTGTAGCGTTTGGTAAATCCATGTTCTTTTTCAAAGAACTCGATGATATCATTTCTGCGTTCAGCGCGCCGTGATGGTGCGTACATGGGGTAAGTGATGAGATGTTTGCCACCATGTAAGCTGATCCAGTTATTGGGAAAGATGGCGTCTGGACAAACAGGTTGATCCCTGTCCTCAAACACAATCACATTGACATCATGGGCTTGCAGTGTTCTTAATGCAAGGTCAAACTCTTCTAAAGCCTTCTGTTGTATGTCTTGGGCAGTAGCTTCTGAGATTGGACTATTTTGAAATGCATTGTTCGAAATAGTCTCAGGATTAGAACCAAAATTCTTTGGTCTGATCATCAAAACCGTATCTGTAAGATGTTTATTTATCAAGTCCTGCTGCTTCAGTTTTTAATTTGTGTGCTAAATCCTTACCAAGGTATCTATCAATAATATAATGTGCCAGGTAAATAACTGGGGTCAAGGCTATCGCCATGCTGAATTTATAAATATAATTCACATTTGCAATTGCAGCCACGCGCTCCAGGCTCCAGTCGGCCCCAATGTAGAATGCAATAAAAAGTACGACATAACTGTCAACAAATTGTGATATCAATGTAGACCCAGTGGCTCTTAACCAGACTTTTTTCTCTCCTGTCCACTTTTTTATTCTGTGAAATACCAACACATCCAAAATTTGACCAACAAGAAAAGCGACAAGAGAACCTACAATAATCCACAAGCCCTGACCAAAGATGCGCTTAAATGCCAGATCCATACTGGCAATGCTTCCGTCCGGGGTATCGCGTAAACCACTGGTTCCGTCCCACCAAGCATTAGGGCTTAATTGAATGGCCAGCCAAACCATGATAAATGCATATAAAATCAACATGATAGCCATGTTGCTTAAGAATTTAACCCCTTTATGACCAAAGTATTCATTGATGACATCGGTCATTACAAATACAACCGGCCATAGGACTACACCTGCGGTTAAATTGAAAGAAAGGTTTTCAATCCCAAAAAAGGATAGATTTGCAGGCTTAAATCCAAGGCTTTCTTCTAAAGAAAATATCTTTACGCCGATAAATTCAGCGACAAGGGCATTTGTGATAAAGAAGCCACCTAGGATAAGGAAGAGAACTGTAGATTTATTTTTAAACATTATACTAGACAGAACGTATTTATATACATGGCTAAGATATCAATTAACATGAAGTCGGGTGAGCTTACGAAAAAAGAAATTATCGTAGGCATCGATTTAGGTACCACACATTCATTGGTCGCTTATCTTGATAAGGGCAATCCAATCATGATCAAAGAGTCACACGGGTCTAACACCTTGGTGCCCTCAGTTGTTCATATCGATGAAGATGGTTCTGTAGTCGTAGGTGATGAAGCAAAAGCAAGATTGATTACTCAACCGGAAAGAACCATATACAGTGTAAAACGATTATTGGGAAAGTCCTACAGCGATATGTCGGCCTATTCTAAAGACCTCGCCTATGAACTGATAGACGAAGAAGATAAAATGATCAAGATCAAAGTTGATGATCGCTTTTATTCCCCAATTGAGCTATCGGGTGAAATTCTCAAATATTTGAAAAACAGGATTGAAAGGGTAACTGGTCAGGAAATATTGAAGGCAGTCATAACCGTACCGGCCTATTTTGACGATAACCAAAGGCAAGCTACGCGTGATGCCGGAAAACTTGCCGGTCTCGACGTCTTGCGAATTATCAATGAACCTACTGCTGCAAGTCTCTCGTATGGATTGAATAGTAAAGACAAGGATGAAACGATTGCGGTTTATGATCTGGGTGGGGGCACGTTCGACATCACCATACTCCAAATGCATGAAGGGGTCTTTGATGTATTATCCACCAATGGAGATACTTTTTTAGGTGGGGATGATATAGATAATCTTATCATTGAACATTGGTGCAAATCACTGAATATCACAGAAAACCAATTAGCCGAGAACCTACAGTTAAAATCCAGTATACGGCTTAAAGCTGAAGAAGCGAAAAAGCATCTATCCTATAACGATTACTATGGCAAGCAGGATGATGAGTTCTATTTAGATTTAGAGACTTTCAATGGATTGATCGAAGGACTCATCGAAACAACTATAGATAAATGCAAGGAAGCAGTTAAGGACGCAGAAATTGAAAAGTCTGAAATTGACAAGGTTGTGTTTGTCGGTGGCTCCACACGCATTCCGTTGATTAAAAAAAATGTTCAATCTTACTTTGAAGCTGAAGCATTTGATGACCTGAACCCCGATGAAGTCGTAGCAATGGGTGCTGCAATTCAGGCAGATATCCTTGCCGGAAATAATGAAGATTTTCTTCTACTGGACGTCACACCCCTATCTTTGGGAATAGAAACCCTGGGTGGCTTAATGGATGTGATTATTCCACGCAACACGAAGATACCCCATGCTGCCGGACGTAATTATACAACCTCCGTGGATGGTCAGACAAATCTGAAAGTTGCTGTGTACCAGGGTGAACGTGACCTTGTGTCAGATAATAGAAAGCTGGGTGAATTCATACTTAAAAACATTCCACCTATGCCTGCCGGGATACCCAAGATAGAAGTGCAATTCATTCTGGATGCAGATGGGATCATGCGTGTGAGAGCAAAGGAATTAAGATCAGAAACAGAAACAGAAATTCAAATTAACGCTACGCACGGTATCTCAGAAGAAGAAATGGGCAGGATGCTGCTAGACTCCATTCAAAATGCCGAAAAAGACATGAAGGTTAAGGCAATATTAGAGGCCAGAAATGAAGCCAAAGCCATTGTTAGATCCAGCTATAAATTTATTGATCAAAATAAGGCATGGTTGAGCGAAGTGGAACTAAGCGGTCTTAACGCACATATCAAGACGCTCGAAAATGAAATTGAAAAAGGCGATAAGGATAGCATCAATAAGGCTATGCATGATATGAACACCTTTTCTTCACCATTGGCCCAAAAGGCAATGGACGAGGTTATTAAATCTGCACTCAAAGGAAAAACACTGGAATAATTTATCAGGCTACCCTTTCTGCACATCGTTCAGTAAAAAGAACTTACAACTATTCGAAATTCAGGAGACCTGCTTCTGGCTTGAGCGATCTGTTGATTATTTTAATGACTAGACTTAATGTGTCACTTGCGCCACCTGCTTGTTCAAAAGCATCTTGAATCGAAGGGAAAACCTTATTCGATGCCCCTCGAACATAGGTACTCATGCTGTGTGA
>JABDJE010000333.1 GCA_013002625.1 Saprospiraceae bacterium
TGCGAGCACCCGTCAGCCCAATGGCGGCATAAATACGGCCATGTTCGGTATGGGATTTTTAAAGCAATTAAAATGAGATCATGATTATTTCTACAGAAGAACTTAAGTCGTGGGATAAACACAGACGAACAAATTTGCTCAACAAATTATCTGGATATAAAAGCGCTCATCTCCTCGGAACAAAAAGCATGGAAGGTATTACCAATCTCGCCACTATAAACACGGTAATTCATGTTGGCGCCAATCCTTTCTTATTGGGTTATCTTTCACGCCCCCTTGTCGTAAAAAGGCATAGTTTCAATAACATAGTAGCTACTGGCAGCTATACATTGAATCAGATTCACGAATCTATTGTTGAACAGGCACATCAATGCTCAGCCAAGTATCCTGGTGGCGAATCTGAATTTGAAAAAGTAGGATTGCACGAACACTATCTGCCAGGTGCACACGCACCATGTGTGCAGGAAAGTAAAATAAAAATGTTACTTCAGCTTAAAGAGATTGTGCCGATTAAAACCAACGACACCGTCTTTGTAATTGGAGAAGTCATTCAATTTGAATTGGATGAATCTAGTATAGAAAGCAATGGTCATTTAGCAATGGATAAACTTGAAACAGTTGCCATCAATGGGCTGGATAGCTATTATAGATGTAGTCATTTTGCTACATTGCCATACGCAAAGCCCGAATGATGGAAGTTCATATACGACAGGAAGAATCTTCAGATTACACGAAGGTATATCAACTCATAAAAGAGGCCTTCGAGAGTATGCCCTTGAGTGATGGATCAGAACAAGATTTGGTAGTTCGGTTGAGACAATCAGCAGCATTCATTCCTCAATTATCGTTGGTCGCAACCCTGAATGAGACCATTGTGGGCCATATTCTATTAACTAGACTCCACATCAGGCATGGCACCACACTTAATACAAGCCTGGCTTTAGCACCTGTAAGTGTTGCTCCTGAATATCAAGGCAAGGGTATTGGAGGTAAACTGATTGAGAAAGCCCATGAAATTGCAAAAGGATTGGGTTTTGAATCCATTATCCTTATTGGGCACGAAAACTATTATCCCAGGTTTGGATATATTCAATTGAATAATTTCGATATAGAACTTCCCTTCGAAGTGCCGCCTCAAAATGCTATGGTGATTGAACTTAAAAAAGATGCACTTAAAAATGTCTCGGGAGAAGTTGTCTATGATCCCGCCTTTTTTGAATAAATCAATTAATTTGTTGCTAAATAACAACTATGAAATATTCATTTTACACTTTGGTCTGTATTCTATTCTGCACTTTAATTTCTACATCTGCAATTGGTCAATCCAATAATGACGAGGCTGCTGTAAAGGCTGCCATCATGGATTATGTAGAAGGCTTGTATGATGCCGACTCCACCAGGATTGAAAACAGTGTGCACCCTACGTTACGAAAAATTGGATACTGGTATCACAAACCAAGTGCATCATACAGAGATAATTTACCAATGACCTATGAGCAACTTGTCAGCCTGGCTGCCAGATGGAATGTGGATGGCACAAGCGCCAATGAAGATTCGCCAAAAGATATTGTCATATTCGAAGTAAAAGATAAAACAGCCTCGGCTAAATTGACAGCAGCATGGGGTGTAGATTATTTTCACCTTGGAAAAATTGATGGCAAGTGGTATATAATGAATGTGATATGGCAATCCCTTCCTGAAGGTAATTAAGCAATTGATACGAGGTGCGTATTCCAAGACCTGAACAGTGATTCTGGTATATAGCTTATTCAGCTAAAGACATTTAAGAAAGAGGCATCATCTGTCTATAGTTACACGATAATCGTTTTGCTTTCGCCGTTATTCATTTTACGTTTTACTTTTACCGCTTGTTTGTTTTAATTAATCTTCAATTATCTCATGAAATTTTCTCTATCAATAATCTTATTAATAATTCTTAGTTCTTGTTCAGAACAAGGCATGGAAGGTCTGTGGTCCATACAAAGCGTGTCAGTAGGTGACATGTCAATGACACCTAACAGCAAATGGATAGCCTTGGCTCCAGACAATACCCAAGTGTCAGGGAATGGGTACTTAAGACATTCTTCCGGGAGCTGGCTCTATAATCCTGCCGATAGTACCTTATCCATAGAAGACATTAATGGGATTGAGGAAGATTACGGTCCATTCAAAGTAGATTATCAATTAAATAACATGACATGGACAAGAGCAGAAGATGGGAATTTTGTTACAGTCAATCTGGTAAGGGTTAATGATATCCCACCCGCTGCAACTGATTCGCTCATTGGATTGTGGGATTTAACAAAAGCTATTCGAAATGGTCGGGATGTGACGATGGAGTTGGATACAGCTAATAATGCTTTCGTGCACTTCAGGTGGGATCGAAATTTCAGACAATCTTCTTTTGATAGTTCAGAAGATTTTGGTGTTTATCATCCACATGGGCATCGGCCAACACTCAATTTAATCAGTGCAGGTTCAACTGTTTCTTATGGATATGATTTCAGTGATGATGATTTGATACTCAGCCAAACAAATCCTGGAGACACCCTGGCATTTGTCTTTACAAGAACAAATAAGTACCCTGATTAAAACTTATAGGGAATTAAAACATCAGGCACTATGGGTTGTTAAATGACTAAACTGCTACGGTGATCCATCTACTGCATATAGAAAATTTAAAGCTCCTTCCAGTTTTACCTTTGCTTTATTTTCAAGCTAAAAAGGTCAGAAAAAATACGCCCATTCTTCCCCCTGCACTAAACCCAAAAGGTGTTACTGGTTCTGTCAAAAATGAACTAGCAAGGATTCTTATAATAGGTGAAAGCACCATGGCAGGCTTAGGTGTAGTGTACCATGCAGACGGATTTTCAGGCGCTCTATCTGAGTCGGTTTCTCAGCTTACCGAAAAGAAAGTAATCTGGGAAGTTCACGCAAAATCAGGCTATACGGTACAACAACTCAATGATAGAATTATAAAACACATTCAAGGTCAATTCGATTTAATCGTTATTGGTGTGGGTGGGAATGATGCATTTACATTAAACACAACACAGCAATGGAGCAAGGATATTTTAAAGATGATTCAGTTGCTCAGGTCAAAATTTCCAGCAGCTAAAATTGTTTTTATCAATATGCCCCCTATCCATGCCTTCCCGGGGTTTACGCCCCTATTACAGAAGACCCTTGGTAATCGTGTAGAATTGTTGGGCAGAAGATTAAAGCAACTTGCGGACCGAATTCAGAATGTGTATTATATCAACGAAAAGATTGAATTGAATAAGTGGAAACAAAAACATAACAAAACTTATAGCACCGAAGCATTTTTTAGCGACGGCATCCATCCTTCTAAACGCACTTATCAGACCTGGGCGAAGGAAGTTGCAGCATTCATTATTGATCAGAATTTGTTAGATCGATAATGGATAAGCGTTGGTATGCTTGACTTCATTAAGCACAAACGTAGACTTTATTTGAGCCACATTAGGAAGCGCTGCCAAAATCCCGGAGCTGAATTGATGATAGGCATCCAGGTCTTTGACCATGACCTTTAACATGAAATCATTGGCTCCCCCAAGGAGATAGCATTCCATCACTTCCGGAATACTACTTACAGCTTTTGCGAATGCTTTAATCCTTTCCAATTGTTGGCTTTCTAAGCTAACAGAGCAAAATACGACCATTCTTCGTTCAATATAATCCTTGTTTATTAAGGCAATATACTTCCTGATGATCCCTTCTTTTTCGAGTCGGCGGATGCGTTCATATACCGGTGTCTTCGTTAACTTTAGTTTGTCCGCCAGGTCCTTGATATTAATTTTTGCATCATCCTGAAGGGCCTCAAGAATTCTTTTATCAATGGCATCTAATTCGTACATGGGAAATATTCCTTTTGGCTTATGTTTTTCAAATCGAAGAAATAATATTTACTTCTTTTTTTATAAATATAGGAATATTTACTTCCTAATCAATATTTACTGATACATTTTTCTATATATCGTATTTTTATGAGTAAATAGTATAACATGAAGCATAGAATGCACCCTGAAAGTCTTATGATGACTTATGGATACAAGCCAGAATTATCTGAAGGCGCAGTGAAGCCGCCAATATTCCAAACTTCAACATTTGTCTTTAAGACAGCCGAAGAAGGCAAGGCTCATTTTGAATTGGCCTATGGCCTAAGGGAAAAGGAATTGAGTGAAGAGCAGGGGCTGATTTATTCAAGAATCAATAACCCAAATCTGGAAATTCTTGAAGACAGGTTGTGCCTGTGGGATAAAGCCAGTGATGCGGCCGTATTTGAAAGCGGTATGTCTGCAATTAGCACGGTGCTTCTTGAATTCTTAAAGCCGGGTGACCTATTGCTTTATAGCTCTCCTACCTATGGTGGTACAGATCATTTCATACACCATTATCTCAAAGATATTGGTGTTCATAGCATTGGCATAACCGCAGACATGGAACAAGACGAGATAGTCCGAGCCATTGATCAAAGCGGGTATGCAGATAAATTATCTTTGATATATCTGGAAACACCCGCCAATCCAACCAATGCTATCATCGATATCGAAATGGCTTCAGACATAGCCAAGATTTACTCCAATGAAAATAAAAAAGTACATCTAGCAGTAGATAATACCTACATGGGACCTATTTGGTCACAACCCCTAAAGCACGGTGCTGATCTTGTAATCTATTCCGCCACCAAATATATCGGTGGACATTCAGATCTGATTGCAGGTGCTGTTGTAGGACATTATGATGTCATAAAAAGAGTCAAAACACTTAGAACATTTCTGGGGAATATGGCTAGCCCCAACACCTGCTGGTTATTGCTTAGGAGTCTTGAGACACTCAAACTAAGAATGGAAGCTCAAGCCCGCAATGCTATTATGGTGGCAGAGTTCCTGAATGAACACCCATTGGTTGAAAAAGTATATTATCCAAGTTTACTCAAAGAAGGCAGTCGAGCACAAAAGATTTACCGCAGACAATATACTTCTCCTGGTGCCATGGTTAGTTTTGATATGCGTGGAGGAGAAAAAGAAGCTTTCGTATTTCTTAATCAACTCAAACTGATAAAGCTTGCGGTCAGTCTTGGAAGTACTGAATCGCTGGCGCAGCATCCGGCCACAATGACCCACGCGGGTGTCAGTCCTGAGGACAAATTAAAATTCGGCATCTCGGATAAGATGGTTCGGTTATCCATAGGCGTAGAAAATTATAAAGATTTGATATGGGATATCACCAATGCATTTGAAGCAGTAGCTAAAATGGAACAGTTGGAAGACTTAAACCTAATGTCATAAAAAACAAAAAGCACCTGCCGAATTCGATAGGTGCTTTTAAGTTTAACTCTGAATAGCATTAAAGATTATATCAAATTGACTGCGCCAGATTTTACATCATAAATAGCGCCGACAATATCAATTTCTCCAAGATCATACATATCTGCTAGTACAGTACTGTTTCTTTTAATCTTCTCAATGGTAAGCTCTACATTCTTAACAGCCACCTCATTTACGAAATCTAGATTTTTAGAACTTCTATCAGTTCCATCAGGAGTCGAAACAGCATTTACTGCTGGTAGTATATGGTCTAGCATTTGTGTCAAATTACCCAGTCTCGCATGATCACACGCGCCCTTGACAGCACCGCAAGATGTATGGCCCATAACCATAACAACTTTGGAACCGGCTAATTTACAGGCAAACTCAAGACTTCCCAGAATATCAGTATTAACAAAATTGCCAGCTATTCTTGCATTGAAAATATCACCGATGCCCTGGTCAAAAATGATTTCTGTCGGTATTCTTGAATCAATACAACTCACGACAGCAGCAAAAGGGTACTGCCCGGTAGAAGTTTCGTTGATTTGTGCATGCAAATCCCTGTTCAAGGGTTGCTTATTTAAAAATCGGCCATTACCATTCATAAGTGCCTCCAGTGCAGATGAAGGTGTTAATGCCGACTGCGTTTCAGATGTTTGTGTTCTAGAATTATCCATTACTTTATTTTTTATTATTTCGCTTACAAAATTAGGAAAGTGTTTCGATTGGACTCTTGGTATTGATCATATTATTTGCAAGTGCATGTTCAATTTCCTTTATTTGGTTGCCAACGTTCTTTTTGTTACGCTCAATAATCACTACTTCGATATCGCGATATTGCGCATTGGTTTCAAATTCTTCAATAATCTCGACTACATCCTGGTCAATATTAATGGACTTGGATGCGTCAATAATAACCTTTGTTGAATCAGGAATTTGTGAAAGTGCCCTTTGGATTGCAGCCTTGTTAATAAAGGTAACATCTTCTGCCAATTCGAACCTGATTGCTCCATCTCCCAGATGCTTTTCTGTTTCAAAAATAAATGGCTTCTTATAATTATTGTAAAGGATATAGAATATAGCGACAACCATCCCGATAGCGATACCCGACAATAAGTCTGTTAATACGATTCCAACAATTGTAACTATAAATGGAATGAAGTGGCTCTTACCCAATTTATACATTTGCTTGAAAAGCGCTGGCTTAGCTAATTTATATCCAACAAGAAATAGTATGGCAGCTAAACTTGCAAGAGGAATTAAATTCAATATCGTTGGAATTGCCAGTGCAGAAAGAAATAAAATTACGCCATGCATGATAGCTGACATCTTTGTACGACCTCCGGATTGAATATTGGTAGAACTTCTAACTATTACCTGCGTGATAGGCAGACCACCAACTAATCCAGATATAAAGTTACCTACACCTTGTGCTTTCAATTCTCTGTTTGCAGGCGTAATCCTTTTAAATGGATCTAATTTATCTGTTGCTTCCAAACATAATAAAGTCTCGAGGCTGGCCACTACGGCAATGGTAATAGCGGTAACCCAAACGGCAGGGTTTGTAATCTGACTAAAATCCGGCAAGGTAAACAAGCCGATAAAACCATCAAATCCTTCAGCGACTGGAATAGCCACCACTTGATCTGTATTCAAGGCAAGACTTGGAATATTGCTGAAAATTAAGTTTAAAAGTATACCAAGGCTTACTACAATCAATGGCCCCTGCACAATTTGAAATAGCTTTATTTTCTTAATGAATTTCTGCTCCCAAAGAACCAAAATCAAGATCGACAGACTGGTAATGATAACCGCACCTGGAGATATAGCTTCGAACATGTAAAACAACTCAGAGAATGTATTGTGCCCATCTGGTTGAGCAAATGATAAGCTACCCTCGTAATCCTTGTCATATCCGAATGCATGGGGTATCTGCTTGAGCACGATTATGATACCAATACCTGAAAGCATACCTTTAATTACAGAGGAAGGAAAGTAGTATCCTATGATTCCAGCTTTGGCAAAACCAAGAATAAGCTGTATAAGTCCTCCAATTACAACAGCAAGAAGAAAAATATCAAATGCGCCCAGATCATTGATGGCTGTAAGAACAATTACTGCCAGTCCTGCTGCCGGACCACTTACACCGAGCTGAGACCCACTCAATGATCCAACTACAATTCCACCAACGATACCAGCTATTATACCGGAAAATAATGGTGCGCCGGATGCCAGGGCAATACCCAAACATAAAGGAACAGCCACGAGGAATACCACGATGGAGGCTGGAAAGTCATATTTCAAATTCTTGAAAGGGTTGCTGTTTTCAATTGTGCCCATAATTGATTGATTTTAGATTATTATTTAATTGAATAAGGAATGTGATAGCAAATCACATATACAAAATTATAAAATTTATTTATATAATAGCTTTACTATCGTTTATAATTATTTCGCTATAACATATTTAAGTAATAATTGTTTAAATAATGTTATAAATTTGAATATTAAAGCGACACTTTAAATGGCAATAGGTATAAAAGTGACTTTAAATGAAGGGCTTTATTTAAAAGACCCTCAGGCCACAGTTCTTGGACAGAATATAATCAAGCATAGTATTTTGCTTATTGACGAGATTGGTTTTGAGGCATTTACATTTAAAAAACTGGCCCAAAAGATGTCTTCAACCGAAGCATCGGTATACCGCTATTTTGAAAACAAACATCTTCTGCTGATATACCTCGTATCGTGGTATTGGGAATGGGTAAGTTATCTGATCGATATCCACACCATGAATATCGAAGATCCACGCAGACGCCTAGAAATTATAATCAAGACCTTTGTATACGCATCACTTGACAATCCTTCTATCGAATATGTAAATGAAAGCGTATTACACCGACTCATAATAAGCGAGGGCACCAAAGCCTATCATACAAAATCGGTCGATGAAGAAAACAAGGAAGGTTATTTTATAAATTATAAAAAACTAACCCAAAAAGTGGCTGATGTAATTCTTGAAATCGAACCTGATTTCCCCTACCCACATGCTTTGGGAAGCAACTTGTTCGAAATGGCCAACAACCACATATATTTTGCTCAACATTTACCACGTCTTACAGATGTTACAGTTGTAAAAGATGATTTAAGCCAAGTTGAAGCCATGTTGATGTACTTTGCATTTAACTTAATCGAGAAGGCCAAATAATCCTAATAATTTTCAATTGCTACTATATTTGAAGCACAAGCCCCTTTACCTGTATTCATAGATTCAGAAAATCTTTATCTAGGGCAATCGAATATTTTGCGCGCAGAAGCAAGAAATCAATATCAAAATCTTTAGTTTCGATCATCATGCGTAAATTATTTTGAATATGGATAAATTCGAATACAAGGTTGTTTCAATAAAAAGAAGTATCTGGACTGGAAAATCAAAACACGACTACCTTGAAGTGATTAATGAATATGGTGCAGATGGATGGCGCTTTGTATGTTTCGCAGACAGAGGTGCTGCAAAGAAAGGCGTCGCTACCACTGAACTTATCTTTGAAAAAAAATACTAAATACTAAAATTATTGCCATGAAGAAATTGCTCTTCCAATCCTGCTTACTATTTTGCTCATTATTCTTTTACCTGACACCTACCACGGCTGTCACTCAAATAGATACCGCTGGTTACGCA
>JABDJE010000037.1 GCA_013002625.1 Saprospiraceae bacterium
CCTTGGGCGATGCATTCGGCGAATACAGCAACATTCCTGTCAGTTTCGAAAAACTCTATTTCCGATATAAAACTTCCAAAATTGATTTATGGCTAGGTAAGAATACATTTCCATTCAGGAAACTGAATGAATTGTTCTGGAGTGATAATGTTTTTCCCGATGGCGTGTATGCTGGCTTTAATTTATTTGAGAGCAATGGTGCTATCAATAAAGTGCAATTGAAAACAGGATATTTTATTATGAATTCCTTTGGTGGCAGCTTGAATAAAGACAGCAATCTGCTGGGTTTTCAAATCGATGCCGATATGTTGAATGGAAGGTTAAAAATCTTTCCATCACTCTATCTTTTCAACAATATGGATGATATCCCGGATGGCGCCGCTACAACTTCCCTCGAGTACAGCATTCTACATTGGGGATCAAGCTATCAATTGGTTCCAAAGCTTAATATTTGCCTAGATGCAGACCTTTACTTTAATCTAACTGATTACTCAGAACAAAACAATATTTACACTGATCAAACCCAAGGTGTGGTGTTGGCATTACGGTATGGGCAATTAAAAAAGAAACACGATAAAGCCGTCCGAATCACCTATATGCGACTGGAAAGATATGCAGCTGTGGATTATTTAGCACAAAACGACTGGGTCCGATGGGACTATGGCCAATTCGACTCGCCAGATGGTAGATTGACTAACTATCAAGGTTGGGAATTGATGGTTGGATATATGATCAATGATCAACTAAAAATTAATACGCGGGCATTTGTAGTCAAACAACTACTTTCACCTACCGAATATCTTGAAACGGGATCCAGGATACGATTGGATTTAGATATGAAATTCTGAAAAATAAATCCGTTTTACACCTTGCACACGTAGTTATAATTGAATGAATGAATCAACCATTGTTGATTATTTCTGTTTGAAATGCAACGATCTAAAAAACTCAGACTTATGCCATATATTTTCGTCATTCTATTATTGACGGTAGTATCTTCTTTGAATAGTCAGTCAATTGAAGGTAAGATTGTAGACAGCCAGGGTAACCCTATCGAAGCGGTTTATATCATTCATATCCAAAACGGCGAACACACACATTCAGATTTTAAAGGTCATTTCCAATTGGATAATATTAATGAGGGTGACAGTTTGCTGGTTAAACATATAAGCTATGACTCACGCTATTTTAAAATAAATGATTTGAACAAGCCTGTTAAAATCGAACTTCTTGAAATCTCAATTGCCCTCGATGCAGTTGTCATTCAACCGGATTTGGATGCCTTAAACCTTTTTACCGAAATTGATGTCAGAGCAAGGCCTGTCCAATCTTCACAGGAAATACTCCGCAATGTACCAGGATTATTTATTGGGCAACATGCAGGAGGCGGCAAAGCCGAACAGATATTCCTTAGGGGATTTGATATAGATCATGGAACGGACATAAGTCTTTCGGTTGAAGGCATGCCAGTCAACATGGTGTCCCATGCACATGGTCAAGGATATGCCGATATGCATTTTATCATACCGGAAACAATAAACGCCATAGACTTTGGAAAAGGACCTTACAGAGCAGAAAAAGGAAATTTTACCACGGCAGGATTTGTAGACTACAAGTTAAAAAAGCGCATTAATCAGAGTCAGATATCTTTTGAATTGGGCCAGTTCAACACCTCGCGCTTTCTGATAATGACCCCTATTGTCAATACCGAAACGCAGAGCACTTACATCGCTGCTGAGCATTTGATTTCAGATGGACCATTTGAAAGTCCTCAGAATTTTAATCGTACAAATATACTTGTGAAATATCATGGCCAAGCTTCAGAAACAGAGACTATAGGCCTTAATTTTTCATACTTCTACAGTGATTGGAATGCTTCAGGACAAATCCCTATCAGAGCTGTAGAGGATAATTCTATCGGTAGGTTTGGCGCTATTGATGATACTGAGGGTGGTAATACTTCCAGAATGAACGCTCAATTCGAGTATACCAAATACTTGAATGAAGATTCATTCATTAAGAACAGTTTGTACTACTCCAGGTATGATTTTGACCTATTTTCTAATTTCACCTTCTTTCTTAATGATCCAATCAACGGAGACCAAATAAGACAAAAGGAATCCAGGTCATTATTCGGATTCAATTCTACTTACAACAGAATATTGTATTTGGGTGATGAAGAAGCTTTATTTCAAGTAGGTGTTGGAATGAGACAAGATTACAGCAGAGACAACAGTCTTGAGCGTACCCTTAACAGGAAGGAAGTAATCAATACAGTACAATTTGGAGATATAGATGAACGTAACACGTATGCATTTGCTGGAATAAGCTACACCACAGGCCCGTGGGTCTTTAATCCTTCTGTTCGATTTGACTATTTTGATTTCACTTACACTGATGATACACAAGTCCTGTTTACAGAAGCCTCTAATAATGCTGCTATTATAAGTCCAAAAATGAGTGTGCTATTCAATCAGACTCAAAATTTACAGTGGTACTTAAAGACAGGTATTGGATTTCATTCAAATGATACAAGGGTGGTTATAAACCAACAAGCGGACAACATTCTGCCCAAGGCAATAGGTGCAGATTTTGGTGCCATTTGGAAGCCAATACCTGAATTGCTTGTGAATTTCGCACATTGGTATTTATATCTGGAGCAGGAATTCGTTTATGTCGGCGATGAAGGTATTGTCGAGCCCAGCGGTGAAACACGCAGATATGGACTTGACTTCAGTTTGCGTTATCAATTATCAAAATCGCTCATATTCAATGCTGATGCCAATTACACCATTGCAAGAAGTATTGAAGATGAACCGGGTCAGGATTATATACCTCTGGCGCCTGATTTTACATTTACTTCAGGACTATCCTATACGGATAAGAAAGGATTATTGGCTGGTATACAAATGAGACATCTATCAGATCGACCTGCCGTAGAAGATAATTCTATAGTTGCTGATGGCTATACTGTTGTAGATTTCAACCTATCCAAAAGGTGGAAGAAGTTTGATTTTGGTATTCAGGTACAAAACCTATTTGATGTAGAATGGAATGAAACACAATTTGCTACCCTGTCGAGATTAGCAAACGAAGTAGAAGCGGTTGAAGAGATTCACTTTACTCCCGGAACACCTTTGTTTGTAAAAGGAAGTATAGGCTATATCTTTTAAAATGGTTGGCCAGGGTTTAAATTAAATTCCTAATTTAGACTGACCCAACTATTTCTAACCATGGCACAAAATCATACCGATATTAGTATTGCGGTTAAGCAGGTAGTCCAAACCATACAAGCGATCAAACAAAGTATTCCTTTCTTCAAGGAGAATAAGCTCCTGCAAGGTTTATTTGAACATAAGTGGATCGTCGTTCTGTTGATCATCGGTTCATTGCTCTACTCTTATTCATTTGTTAAAGACGTCTATGAATTCTTTTATACACCGCTTACAGATGACGTACTCCAATCGAGTTTGACTACTTCTGATCTGGGTAAGATAAGTGATGTCGTCAAGGAAGAAGGAAGAAAAGCAGCCTTTACTGGCGGTTCAAAATATTTGCTATTGATCCTGCTTGAAGTGATCATTTTCTTTGTTTCAGTCAAAACAATAGCCATCCTTAATAATGAACCGCGCAAACCTACTTTTAAAGAATTTGTCAGGGCCGAGCAGCGTATGATCAAAGTGATGATTAAGAATTTCATTTTGGGAATTATGGCTCAAATCGTCATTTACATCGTACTTGCCATTTTCGGGCTTTCAAGCTTATCTGGCTTCTTTATGTTCTTTGTCTATGCTTATTTCATTGGATTTGCATTTCTGGACAACTATAATGAACAATTTGAGTTTAATTTAAAGGAAAGCAGAAAGGTAATTCAACAACATAAGTATGCTTCAACAACAATTGGAATCCTAATTAGTGGTTTACTGGCAGTCCCTGTAATTGGTGCCATCGTAACACCATTTTTAGGCGCTGTAATCGCCACACTTTATGGCCATAATTGTCAAATGGAAGAGGGAATAGCGTAGTGCTTCAAATTCTGATACCTTGAAAACCAATGATTTAGGAAGATGAATAAAAAAAAAGTAGAAATTATCAGAATAAATTGAACAAATACTTGCTTTACTTCTTATAATGATAGTAATACTATTAATTAAAACACATGAAAATCATAGTTAAGAATCAGACATCTATTCCAAATAAATATGTTCGTCTATTGAAATGGAAGATTTACGGGATTAAAGAGAAGTTTAATCACCTGTTGTATGCAGAAGTTTTTATAAACGAGGAAGGCCAGAATCCTAAGGATTATATATGCACTATGAAACTTGGTGTTCCTGGAAATGATATCGTAATCAACCAAAAATCCAGGGACCTTAATAAATTGTGGTATGATTCATTGCGTAGCGCAGAGCGGTATTTAAATAAATACAAAGACAAAAGAATTGATCGTTCGAGAAGACGAATCGATCAGAATTAATCATAGCGCCATATTTAACTCAAACTTTACTGACTAACTTAAAAACATCTCGATGAGTATTTTGGAGAATAAGCTCACACCTGTTGGGCGATTGAGGAGATTACTCAAAGTAGATAACAAAGACATTACCCAGGTATACATTTACGCCATTTTCAATGGTCTTGTAAATCTGTCACTCCCTATAGGTATCCAGGCCATTATCAACCTTATACAGGGTGGAGAGGCCAGCACGGCATGGATTGTATTGGTTACATTTGTTATCGCAGGTATTGCCTTGACAGGTATTCTCCAATTGCTGCAACTGCGGATTGTGGAGAATATCGCACAAAAAATCTTTTCCAGAGCATCATTTGAATTTGCTTTTAGAATTCCAAGAATTCAGTTTAAGGCATTCTATAACTATTACGCCCCTGAGTTAGCCAACAGGTTTTTTGATACACTTACCATACAAAAGGGATTACCAAAAATGCTTATTGATTTTTCATTGGCATTGTTTCAAATTATTATTGGGCTTATCGTATTGAGTTTTTACCATCCCTTTTTTGTGCTATTCAGCTTAATTCTTGTTGCCTTGGTTTATATAATTGTCGCCTACACGGGTCCAAGAGGATTACGGACCAGCCTTGAAGAATCTAAACAAAAATATCGGATAGCATTTTGGCTTGAAGAAGTTGCAAGGACTAAATTATCCTTCAAGCTCATCGGTAACTCACAAATGGAATTGGATAAAAACAATGAATATGTTGAAGATTATCTAGAAGCTAGAGAAGCACATTTCTCAGTACTTATACAGCAATTCTTATACCTCATCGGATTTAAGGTTTTCATTGCAGCTGGACTTTTGGTAACTGGATCTATACTGGTATTTAACCAGCAAATGAATATCGGACAATTTGTGGCAGCAGAAATACTAATTATCATCATTATTGCAGCGGTTGAAAAACTGATTAAATCACTTGATACCATTTATGATGTTCTAACAGCTCTTGAGAAAATAGGTGAAGTGACAGATATGCCAATGGACCATGATGAAGGATTGAAACTGGATATGGATTGCAAAGGTTTAAATGTATCGATAAAGCATTTATCCTATGGTTACCCGGACTCCCCAGATAAAATTATTCAAGATATGAGTTTTGATGTACCTGAAGATACTTCAATTCGAATAGCCGGAAGATCGGGGTCAGGGAAGTCTACCCTGCTCCACCTAATTTCAGGAATTCTCGAACCGTCTTCCGGTATAATATCCTTCAATAACCTTCCTTATGCCTCACTTAGTTTAAAGCATCTGAAAAATCATATCGGACTATCCTTAAGTTACAACAGCGTGCTGAACGGAACCATCCTAGAGAATATAGTCATGGGTAGAAAGGATATATCAGCAAGTGATGTGACCGAAGCATTGAAGATGGTTAAACTTTATGATTTTGTAAGTTCCATCCCATTGGGACTAAAAACCGAACTGGACCCTGAAGGAAAGAAAATACCGCGCAGTGTTCAATGCAAAATTCTTTTGGCACGTGCCATTGTACACAAACCAAAATTATTGATCCTTGAAGAACCCCTGAATCATCTTTCGAAAGATGAAAAAAGAGACGTCATTCAAAATCTGACTGCCGAAAACAACCCATGGTCAATAATATTCACGTCCGTCGATCCAATATGGGATGAGTTCGTCAAAGATTATATTGAAATAGATAAGGGAATGTTGGTTTATAACTCTCTAAACAAATAAGCAATGTTAAACATCAGTCCTACATCCATAAAAGAGCATATCATCGATAAAGAGTTTACAGCATTGGTTATGCTGAATAAGCGGTCTGTATCCTCAGTCTTACTCAAAATCATTTATACCGTCTGTATTATTGGTTTTTTCACCTTATTCTTACCCTGGACACAAAATATAAGATCCTTTGGTTATGTCACCACTCTTAATCCAGATGATAAACCTCAGGCCGTTCAATCACTTATAGAAGGAAGGATAAAAACCTGGTTTGTACGCGAAGGCGATATTGTAAATGCTGGGGATACAATTGCAATTATAACTGAATCTAAAGAAGAATATCTCGATCCACAACTGCTTGATAACACACAGGGTCAAATTGTGGCTAAGGGGGCTTCTGCAGAAGCATACAAGCAAAAAATAATAAATCTTGACGACCAGCTCACTGCCTTAATTCAGAATAAAGATGCCAAGCTTGAACAAAACGAAATAAAAATACGCCAGTCGAGACTTAAGATCAAGACGGATAGTATGGAGTTGATAGCGGCCCGAATCAAAGAGCAAAATACATTCAACCAATATGTTCGTACAGATACTTTATATTCTAAAGGTATCCGCTCACTGACTGAATTGGAAATTAAAAAGCTCTCTTACCAAGAAGCTCAGGCCAAAGTAGTCCAGCTCGAAAATAAAATTGATACGGAAAGACAGGAGATTACCAATCTAATTGCAAATAGAAGAGCTATTACAAGCGAACTAAACGATAAAATTGCCAAGACCAAATCTGAGCAAAATTCCGCTTTATCAAGTCAAATGGATACCGAAGCCACAGTTGATAAATTAACATCTGAATATAATAAATACAAGACAAGGTCAGACAACTATGTTCTTAGATCTCCTATTGATGGAATCGTTACACAGGTTATGGAAACCGGTATTGGCGAAATGATCAAAGCTGGTGAAGATATCCTGAGTATAATTCCAATAAACTATGATTTGGCGGTTGAAACCTATGTAAGACCCAGAGATATGCCTCTACTCAGGAAAGGTCAAAAGGTACGTATACTTTTTGATGGTTGGCCAGCTATAGTTTTTAGTGGATGGCCGGATAACTCCTATGGCACATTTGGTGGAAAAATTTTCGCTATTGATAACTTCATCAGTGACAATGGCAGGTATAGGATTTTAATTGCACCAGATCCAGAAGAGGCACCTTGGCCTTCAGAAGTAAGAATTGGAGGTGGCGCCAATACCCTCATCTTATTGAATGAAGTAAAGATTTATTATGAAATATGGCGATTGCTTAATGGCTTCCCTCCGGATTATTATCAGGATGACAAGGAAAAAAACTTGAAACCAAAAGCACCAATTAGAAGGGTTGAAAAACTAAATTAAAATTGATCAACAACAAAATGAAAAGCGTTATCCTCATAGCTCTACTCTTTGCTTGCGCAAATATTGGAACTGCTAATGATACATTAACATATTCATACGATCAGTTTATTGCGCAGCTTAAAGACCATCACCCAATGATGGTAAGAATTGCATTACTGAATGAGCAAGTGGATGCCAGGCAAATGGAAGCACGAGGGCAATTTGACCCGAAGCTTGGATTCAATAATCAAAGAAAAAACTTTGATGACAAAAACTATTACAATCAGATAAATACAGAACTGAAGGCACCTATTATTTTTGGTGCTAA
>JABDJE010000336.1 GCA_013002625.1 Saprospiraceae bacterium
GCTTAGAAGTAATGATCCCAATGCCCAATTGTATGCATTACAAATGTTAGGCGGACGGTTAAATAAGTCTGAACGCCGGGATGTTATCAAAGATCTATTACATGCCAAAGATCCTTTCATATTAAAAACCGCGATCAATTATATCCAGGATCACAAGATAACCGGACTCAATAAAGCACTCGAAGCGCATTTGGAACATGGTGATGTTGAAGTCACAAAAGCTGCTATTCATGCATATTGTGATTTGAAAAAAACAGAATGCATCGAGTATTTCCTTAAAATTATTGATACGGTTGACGCCGAAAGACAGGATACCATCATTGCCGGGGCGATAAAATATGGTGGGTTGGCAGGGGCCATAGAATTCGGTAGAAGATTATTGGATATGCTGTCTGATGATAATCCATCCAATAGAATGCGTGCCGCTTTTATTATTGGTGAAATTGGCAATGAGAACTATTATTTGCCATTAATGGACCTCTTAAAGGATTCTGACCTCAATGTGAGACAATCTGCAGTTATTGCAGCAGGGAAGGTTAAAAACAATGCCCTCGTCCCTGCTTTGTTGAAGGCCGGTAAAAAGCGTAGACTCTTCCTCGAAGCAAAAAAGAGTCTTGGGAAGTTTGGTGCTGGTGTGACCGATAGTATAGCCTCAATTATCCATAAAAAAGGACCGGCACGTGATATCATTTATATCAAACTTTTATCTCTAAATAACGATAGTTCGGTGTCTCAGTTTTATGAACGAATGCTTGAGTCTAAAAATTTTGAAGTGCGGAGAGCTACAATTAATGCCCTGTTTCAACGATCTTATAAATGTGAAAATGGTAGTCAGTCATTAACGAATAATATAATTAATGCGTTGATTAACTCCTGCAATCAGCTGCTTAAGGATTATGAACTGAATTCAAATAGACAATGTCTGGAATTGATATACAATGAACTATTTCACATTCAAATTTTATTGCTCTATCAATGTCTGTCGTTTAAATATCAAAAACGTGCAATACAGGATATCATCGATAACACATACCGAAAAGAGACTGAATATAAAACCATCGCCCTTGAGTTATTGGAAAACACACTCAACCCCAGAGATGGTAGAAAGATCATTCCCATAATTGAAAAAACGTATGACTTAAATCTGAATATTCAATCAGATATTCCAACTGATGTCAGTGCTGATTTCTTTCACAGAATTATCCTTGATGCTAATCATAACTTTAGTTCATGGATAACTGCCAATGCCATCAGGTACCATAGAATTAATAATTTAAAATCTCAAATTCCGGTTGATTTAACAGCGAGTGATATACATTTGATAAATCAAGAAGCTAATGCCCTGGCTATCACTTAATAACTGAATGTAATTATGGATAATATTATTGATATGGTTCTTGCGCTCAAAAATGTGAGCATCTTTCAAAATCTTCCGGATCATGTTTTGGCAGATATCGCCGAGATTACTAAAGTTGGAAGTATTGATAAAGGGACCACCTTCATTAAAAAGGGAGATCTGGGTGAAGAGATGTATATCATAAAATCAGGCGTCGCTCAAATTCATGATGGTGAACATGTCATCACCAACATCAGTGAAAATCAAATCGTTGGAGAGCTGGCTATTTTAGCACCTGTACAAAGGACAGCGGATGTCACAGCCTTAGAGGATATGACGGTGTTTATAATAAATCGTGACTATTTCTCCGATTTGCTTGCAGAAGAATTTGAAATTGTATCCGGCGTAATGGTTTCTCTCGTGGATACCATAATTCAGAATAATAACATAATTAAGGAATTCAAGACTTCTAGGACTGACCCGTAATTTCCTTTACGCGATCATATTTGCCTTGTTGAAGGTGTTTTTTAGCATACTTGGTGTGATAACCGTGGCCGGTTAAAAAAGTTACCTGAATATTTTTCCATGCTTCCTCAGAATCAATCAGATTATAGTTCTTAAGCTCTTTGTAGAGCGTTTTGGAAATACTGTAATACTTATCGCCACCCAAATAAAACAGGTCGGCGTCACAAAGTATATTCTCGAGTTTATTTTTAGGATTCTGCGGAATTTTAGTCGCCATTATCATGGAAGCCAACCTTGGAAATAACTTCATATCGCAATCGTACATTTCCATATAGTGCTTGAGAATCTCAACACCTTTTGCTTCGTGATCTTTGTAAGTTTCCGTAAATCCTATATCGTGGTAGAGCGCTCCGATTCTGAGCAGTTGGGCATCTAAGCCTTTGATTTTATCTTTTCGAATAAAGAAGTTAACCGTATCCAACACCTCCAGGGTATGGTGAATACCATGATAAGTAAGCTTTTTCGATATGTTGTTTTCCAACAAATCGAATGCTGTTCTCCTTAGTTTAATATACCCTTTCATATGGCATGTGTCTACTGGAAGTTAGATCAACCTCATACATACATCAAAAAGCAATCCAAGATTAATCAGTTATCTAATATTAACCAATAATCAACAATCTACATAGGAAAATGAGAAATAGTTAACACCCTGTAGGTTTATGACCTAAAATTGGCTTTTCGTTTTTCTAAAAATGCCTGTACGCCCTCTTTACATTCATCTGTGGTGAGCATGTGCCCAAACAAGTCTATTTCTTTTTTAAAGCCATCCTCGGCTTTATCGAAATAAGCATTGACGCATTCTATCGTCCGTTGGATAGCCTCAGGTCCCTTTGATCCAATCTTTCTGATTATTTTTTCTGCAGTCTCCATAAGAGTCTCTGCGCTTGTAACATGCGTCACCAGGCCATAATGCAAGGCGGTTGGCGCATCTATCATATCTGCTGTCATAAGAAGCTCCAACGCCCTTCCCTTCCCAATCAATTGAACCAACCGCTGGGTGCCAGCATATCCAGGAATCAAGCCCAGGTTCACTTCCGGTTGCCCAAAACGAGCATTTTCAGATGCGATTCTTATATGACAAGCCATAGCCAATTCATTTCCACCGCCTAATGAAAAACCATTTACCGCTGCCAATACAGGAATTGAGAACGCTTCGATCGCATTGTATACATTATGTCCCTTTTCAGACAAGTTTGATCCTTCCTCCTTGGTGACAGATGTGAATTCCGTAATATCGGCACCTGCAACAAAAGCCTTATCGCCAGAACCCGTAATTATGACGCCCATTAATGCGTGCGCATCCAATCCGCCGTCGATGAAAAGGTATTTCAATTCATCCATGACATCTTTATTAATTGCATTAAGCGCTTTTGGACGATTGATAGTTATCGTAGCTACACCATCATTGATGCTCAGATTCAGTGCTTTTAACTCCATTTCGATTTAAGTCTTGATATAAGGTTAAGAATTGTATCATTGATATCCTTGGAAATATTCCAGTAATAAGTAACCAGGCTAAATACCAGCGTCACGAATATTCCTTTTAAAATTAATGCAAATATAGCCACTTCAATCTCAGGGAAATAAAAGTATACCAAGATTAACAAGCCCAGAAGAAGCAGTGTCTTTAGTGTTGAAACCGAAAATGGATGCAAGCCAAATTTGAAATAAATAAACACCAACTTTGCAAAATTAAATATGAATAAAGACAAAGCCGTTGCCATGGCTGCACCTACTATCCCATATTCCAGTGTACGAATAAGGTAGTAATTAAGGAAGATATTGCTTACGCCCAAAATGAGAAGAAATGCTAAATTATACTTATAAGATTTCGAGTAGATGATTATCTGAGAATTAACACTGGTCAGCATATCAAACAATTTTCCCAAGGCTAAGAATAGAAAAATATCCCTGGCAAAAGGGAAGCTATTTGGATCGATTGAAATGGCAATCAGGTCATCCAGTACATACCATATCAATGTAAAAAGAGCTGCTCCTACGAGGAAGAGGTTCGTTGATGATTTCCTGTATACGGTTTTTAATTCTGATATGTCATTATCATTCCACGCTTTGGAAATGATGGGTGCAGCAATTTGATTAATGGCACGGTATGGCATTTCCAATGTATTGGACATAAAGGCTATTTTATTATAATATCCATTACTCAACATGTTTTCCAGAAATGGAATCATAATCGTATCCAGCCGAAAGGCCAACGAACTTCCAAGACTGTTCAAACTGCTGAAACCTCCAAAATAAAAGATGGACTTGAAGCTGAATTCATTTGATGGGCGCTTGATTTTGCCAAAATGCAATGCCCCAATCGACTTTAGATATATTGTAAGGATGAGCAACACCAAGCCATAGAATAGCAGTATATAGAAGGCCATGTGCTGTTCTGTGATATTGATTAAGGTCGACATTAGAACGATTAAAGGAATCAATAACTTAAACCCTAACTGGTGCACAATATTAGGCACTACAATCCTCAAATGATTGGCAGAATGATTTGTAGCCGTCATGACAGCAACCAATAGATAAACCAGTGCAAGAAGATACCATTCGTGCTTAACAATGGCAGATCCATCCATATTAAGGTATTCAAAGCCTTGCAATAAAAATGGCTTAAATGCAAACCAACAAATAAGAAAAACAAGATAAGATGCACTGAAAATAAGGAGTATCAAGTTTAAGAATCCATGATTGGCTTTATCAACCTTGGATTTAAAGACAGGATAGAACTTTAATACGACACTGCTGATACCAAATGAAGCAAGGGGCGCAAGTAAAATGATTGTACTGTAAACCCACTGAGCAAAACCATACAATTCATCATTCAGTGGGTAAATGAATAGTACTGAAAGTGCACCTATAGCTACACCTACATAATTAACTAAGATTGTTTTAAGTCCTTGTCGTTTTATGACGCCCATCGAAATCTAAGATGGTACAAATATTTGAATAGTTACTGCCCCTGTTTTGATTTTTCAAGCTGCTGCTTGATTTTTGCCCAGCTGTCTCTTAGGGTCACAGTTCTATTGAATACTAGGCGTTCATCATTTGAATCCTTGTCTTTGATAAAGTATCCTTTGCGCATAAATTGGAGTGGCTCACTATCCCCTACTTCTGATAAATACTTCTCTGCTTTTGCGCTCGGAACCACCTTTAAAGATTCCGGGTTTAAAAATTCCAGAAAATCCTTGTCTTCATGACTGGTAGGTGTAGGATCCGTAAATAATCGATCATATAATTTCAATTCCACATCTTCATAGTTATTGGCATCAACCCAGTGGATTGTTCCCTTAACTTTGATGCCGGAGGTGTCTTCTCCACTTTTACTTGAAGGTTCGTATTCACAATATACAGTCGTAATATTTCCCTCTGCGTCGCTGTCATATCGATTGGCCTTTATGATATAAGCCCCTTTCAATCGAACGTGCTTATCGGGTGCAAGCCTGAAATATTTTTTAGGAGGGTCCACCATGAAATCATCCCGCTCAATGAATATCTCTCTGGAGAAAGTCATATTATGCGTGCCGGAGTTCTCATCTTGAGGATTATTTACCGAAGTCAAGGTTTCTTGTTCACCATCAGGATAGTTTTCAATGACAACCTTGATAGGGTCCTGGACAACCATAACACGTGTCGCCACTTCATTTAAATCTTCCCGAATCACCGATTCAAGCAACTCCATTTCAATAACATTATCCCTCTTGGCTACACCGACAATATTACAGAAGCGCCGTAGACTCTGAGGCAGATAACCGCGTCGTCTCAATCCAGAAAGGGTTGACATCCGTGGATCATCCCAACCTGTGACATAACCATCTTCAATCAATTTCAATAGTTTACGCTTCGACGTAATCATATAGGCCACATTCATTCGGGCAAACTCGATTTGTCTTGAAGGGAAAATTTCAAGCTTTTCGATCAACCAATCGTATAAAGGCCTATGATGCCTAAATTCCAATGAACAGAGGCTGTGTGTAATATTTTCTATCGAATCTGACTGCCCATGTGCAAAATCATACATCGGATAGATGCACCACTTATCTCCTGTTCTATGGTGGGTTACTTTTTTAATTCTATAGAGGACGGGATCACGCATGTGCATATTTGGTGAAGACATGTCTATTTTAGCGCGCAACACTTTAGCACCATCTTCAAACGCGCCTTCTTTCATGTGTTGAAACAAATCAAGATTTTCTTCAATGCTTCTTGTTCTGTAAGGACTGTTTACGCCGGGTTGTGTTGGCGTGCCTTTCATTTCAGCGATTTCTTCTGCTGAAGAATCATCTACATAGGCCAATCCTTTTTTGATAAGATCGATCGCAAATTCATAAAGCTTGTCAAAATAGTCAGAAGCAAATAAAGCATCCCCTTCCCATTCAAAACCCAGCCATTTAATATCATTTTTTATAGCCTCAACATATTCAGTGTCTTCGGTTACCGGGTTGGTATCATCAAATCTTAAATTGGTTCTTCCACCATATTTTTCTGCGTTCTCGAAGTTGATACAAATCGCCTTCGTATGACCTATATGCAAATATCCATTCGGCTCCGGCGGGAATCGTGTATGAATTCTGCCTCCGTGTTTATTATTTTTTAAATCTTCCTCTATGATTTCTTCAATGAAATTCTTTGATTCGTATGTCTCTTTGTCTGTCATATACTTCAAAATATAATTACATGTATTCAGGCATTTCAATACCCAATAACATCATTGACTTTTTAATAGTTCTCGCTGTGGCGTCTGATAATCCCAATCTAAATAATTTAAGTGTCTGATCCTCTACACTTAAAATGCGACAGTCATGATAAAACCTATGATAAGATTTAGCGACAGCATAGGCATAATTCGCAATCAAACTTGGGTCATACTTTTCCATAGCTTCGGTTAGTACATTCGTAAATTCTGCCAATTGCATCATTAACTCTGTCTCTACCTCTTCAGGGCTTCCTGGATAGGAATAAGACCCATCCAAACGGACATCATCTAATTTCCTGAAAATTGACTGAATCCGGACGTATGCATTCTGGATATAAGGCCCTGTTGTACCCTGCATATCAACCGATTCTTTAGGATTGAAAGTCATCCTTTTTCTTGGATTTACTTTAATTATAAAGTACTTGAGTGCGGCCAATCCAATTTTTCTGTAAATATCATTGCGACTGTCTTCATCCTGTCCTTCAATACCTCCCCGCTCTTCAGCCGATTGTCTGGCTTCGTCAATAACTTCCGCCATCAAATCATCAGCATCCACGACTGTTCCTTCTCTGGATTTCATTTTACCCGTAGGCAAATCCACCATACCATAGGATAAATGATGCAACTGATCTGCATACGCCTCACCCAACTTGCTCAGTGTAGCAAAAAGTGCTTTGAAATGATATTCCTGCTCATCTGCGACCACATAGATCATTTTATCCATACCATGATCCCTATAGCGCTGTTGTGCAGTGCCTATATCTTGCGTTATATAGACAGAGGTTCCGTCGCTTCTCAACAAGATTTTGTGATCCATTCCAACATCTTCAAGGTTCACCCATACGCTTCCATCCTCCTTCTTATAAAATATTCCTGAAGAGATTCCTTGCTCTACAACAGATTTACCAAGCAGGTAGGTCTCAGACTCATAGTAAAGATGATCAAAGTCTACACCGAGGTTTTGGTATGTTACATCAAATCCTTTATACACCCAACCATTCATCTTCTTCCAAAGCGCTACTGTATCCGTATCACCAGCTTCCCATTTCAATAACATGTCTTTGGCATTCTTACCAATTACACTGTGTTCATTGAAGTACTGATTCTTATATCTTTTGAAAAATGCTTCAGATTCTTCCTCTTCATTTTTATTGTTTTGATAGACTTGCGTTCCGGTCTCAGAATCCTGCCATGTCTTATACTCCTGCTGAAATAGTTTTTCAAATTCTACATAGTATTTCCCTACAAGATGGTCGCCTTTCGTGTTACTTGACTCAGGTGTCTCACCTTGACCTACCAATTGCCAGGCGAGCATACTTTTGCATATTGCAATCCCTCTGTCATTAATAATTTGAGTTTTAATTACTTCATAACCCGTTGCCTTCCCTATCTGAGCAATGGACCATCCCAGAAGGATATTCCGTATATGCCCCAGATGGAGTGGCTTATTGGTATTTGGTGATGAAAACTCGACCATCAATTTTTTACCTTTCCCGATATCTAAAGTTGGAATAGGCGCCGCGAGTTCTGACATCATCGCATCCCAAAACTTATTGGAACAAACCAGATTTAGAAATCCCTGGATCACATTATAAGATTCAATCCAGTCCGAAGCACTAACCAAAGCCTGGCCAATCTCCTCGGCAATTACAGGAGGTGCTTTTTTCAAAGCCTTCGTGAGCGGAAACACCACCAAAGTATATGCCCCGTCAAACTCCTTTTTGGTTTGCGATAAGGTCAGGTTTTCAGGTGCATAATCCACACCATAAACTTGCTTGATACTTTCAGAAATTGAGGCCTTTAATTGCTTAATCACTTCCATTTAAACCCATTGAATTGCGAAAATAGAACAATAAACCCAATCAGTGGCGGAAGAAACTAAAGATTGTTTGTCCATAGTTGCGTTGATTCTCATACTTAGGGTGACTGCTCACATCAACATTTGGATTGTGTTCAAGAACAAATAATCCACCTTCATTCAATAATCCATATTCAAATATCAGATCTGGAATGTCAGGAATGTTTTTTAGTGGGTATGGTGGGCCCGCAAAAATATAATCAAAGGACTTGTTAGAGGTTTTGATAAATTTAAACACATCCATCTTGACAATATTGATTTTGTCTTCAATCCCCAGTTTTTGAGCAATACTTTTTACAAAAGCTACGCAAGCTCCAAATCTGTCAACATAGGTGGCTTCTTCACAACCCCTGCTGATGACTTCGTAACAGTGGTTCCCTGTACCGCCAAAAAGATCCAGAAATGTTATTTCTTCAAAGTCTATTGAATTCTGTAAAATATTGTAAAGACCTTCTTTTGAGATATCTGTGGTCGGTCTGGTAGGCCAGTTTTTTGCAGGCGGATTGAATCTAAAGCCTTTAAATTGGCCAGAAATTATACGCATGACTTACAGAGGTATAAATCAAAATAATAATGCTTAGGGAAGACACTATCTACCTGTAAAGCATCTTCTCCCAATTGAATAGAAGGTAGGTAGCCATGTAACAGCTTATACAATGGAGAAGTATCGTCTATGCCTCCGCCTATGAAGACTTCCTCCTCTTGAGGATCAATGCCCATACCGTAGAAGGATAACAAATAGAAGTATAAAAAGTCCTCTTTATGATAGCAATCGAATTGGTTATAAAATTGAAAATTGTCACCCTTCCGATAAGCAAGATGTAAGGTATTGTCAGAGATATAACTTATAAAGTCTTTTTCAATAAGAAAAGCATAGTTGGCCATTGCTGTTGATATATGCCCCAGCTTAACCGCTGCGTCTATCGATCCAGTAAGATTACTCAAATCTCCCAGTACATAATGTAAGGTATGAATGGGTTCAGCTACGAATGTATCTTGCGTAAACTCTAGTCCATTAAGCCTTTTGCGTCTATACATTCCTTTGAAATAGTGCTTCACATCCTCTTTTACAAAATCTTCCTGGGCAATATGGATGTATGGTTTCACAGTTGACATGATTCTCACCATGTTCAGTGGAAAAGTTTCAGATTTGAGACTGGAAATAAAAGATTGTAATTCCTTGATGGAAGCGCGCCCTGATTTCACAAGAATATCCTGGTTATCCCAGAATCCATAAAAAAAACTGTCCGTGTATAAAACAACAGACAGTTCTTTTATTTTTTCTTTATTCTCTATATGATCAAATGCAATATTTACCTTTCCCAATTTCCAGTTAAATTTGGTGCGCTCATATCGCCAAATTTAAGCATTCTATTCGGATCATAGGAATTATCATATTTTGCATATCTAATGCTTCCATATTCACCCATGAACTCCTTCCATCGGGTTCCAACTTCAACTACGGAAACCAGTGTAGATTGATATGTCAAAGTATCTGCTTGAATGTTGAATTCAGCAGATTCTGAAAACGGAACATATCTTTAGGAGTCAAGATTAAGTCCAAGGACTCTAACACTATCGATTGCTGGAGAATAAGTTATTGTTCTGATGAATTCGCCGCCTGATGGATCATCCGGGTCACCAATAATATTTTCAAATTTTATGCTGTCATTTTGTAAGACATAAGTTAAGGAATCAAAATCACCTGCAAACTCACCTTTGATATCTCGATAGATTTCCTGTGCTTTACGAATTTCCTTTAGTCTGTCTACTACGACATCTTCTCGGGCATTTTTAACAGCCTGAAAAGCAATTGGCTCCTGTATGTTTAGGTACAGCATATAAGCCAACAAGGCAATTACCACAACTAAAACAATGCTAATTATCCATTTCATTTTATAAACTTAAGTTTGAATAGTGTGAAATAAGCAATTTTTCCAATGAATTTAAAACGTGCTGACTACATTTTTATCTAAGATGTACATTTAAGCTGGATTGTTGGTTAAAATATACCTTTGTATTAAAAAATAATTATGGCGATTGCCATTTTGGCTATAGAATCATCCTGTGACGACACGTCAGCTTCGGTTATCATCGATGG
>JABDJE010000346.1 GCA_013002625.1 Saprospiraceae bacterium
ACTTACTTTACCATTTGAAGCATCAAAGTAAGTGCCTGTCATATCTATTGTAGCGCGATCTACTTGCCACCCTGGAATGGAATCACCTTTACGCAAAGTTCGAAATGACCCAATTTCACGCACATCTTCAAAATCACCATTGATTATAAGGTTCTCTCCTTTCACTATAGGAACTGAAGTTTCATTCTGAAAACTGGTATCAATCTCCGACCACCACCCTACTTCAGGCACCTTATATTCTTCGATATTATCGTACGCAATGATTTTCACACCTTGCTGACTAGAGATTGTTTTTTCTATTAGTTGCTCTTGTGTCTTTTTGGTAACACCAATTGCCACTTGCCCTTCTAAAGCCTGAACACTTATTGTTGTACTTTGCTCTACTGTGAAATCTGTATTGACATCTCTTACTTTTGCTTTTGGATTAAACTCATACCATTTCTCTCCTTGTTCTCCCAGTACTACTTCAAAACCACCACCATTGTTTTTTCGGGATCTAAAACGTGCCTTTCCTGTTTCTATATATACTTTAACAAATTCTGGTGATGCGTATTCGTAGTGAACTATGGAATTTGCATCAAGACTTAACGAGCCCCAGTGATGACCATCAAGAAAGAAGCCTAGACTTACGCCACCTTCATTGGTTTTAAGTTTACACCAATGGTCTCGCAGTTTCACGGTGTTGTTTCTATTGATCGGTGTAGTCAATGGTTTCCATTCTTCACTTGCGAAATACTTCATATAAGCTTCTCCTTCAGCCTTCACTATTTTGGCATATGAATTCTTGAGTGGTGTTCTCTGGATATCCTTTTGTAACAGAATATCAATTTCATCGAATACATTAGTCGATTCTGTAATTGCTGCATCTCCCATAAAGAAAGGTTCTACGGCAGGTGAGTGAATGTATCCATGCATTGCAAACCAGTCTTTGGGAAATGGAATATTTAGGATTCCATTTAAAATTGCAGATGATGTTTTGACTACGCCATCATCATCAGCAAAATTCTCTTGAGAGGTTTGCCATGGGTAAAATATTCCATCAGGCGGATAAAAGTCAGACCGCTTACGTATTCCATGGAGTAAAGCATATTGGACATTGGGGTCAAGATGTCGTCCTTCACTTTCTCCATCATTTAAAGATTTAAAAAAGTCACTGTCTGATCTTAACTGGCCACTCGCAACCTGATGATAGTCACTCGAAAGAGCGCCTATGATTCCAAATAATTCATCAAATGGGGAAGCACCATGATTGGGTGTCCCTACCATGATCAACTTTCGAATGTCAATCAGTTTGACTTCCTTTTTATTGCGCGCGGCTGCCAATTGCGCACGAGATAGTTTTACATCATATGGAATATAGATGCCTGCCTTCTCCCCATATTTAGACATATTACTAATGTAATGTCGACTCATTAAACCGCCCATACTGTGTGCTACTATGTCCACTCTTGTTTGAATGAAGTTGTTTTCTAAGTAGCACTCTCTGAGTTTCTGAATGTAAAATCCAATTTTCTCTGATTGTCTTTGGATGGTAGATTCGTCAGCAGGACCTCGGTAGAACTCTCTGACTACAGGTTCATATTTCTTATTGCGTAAATAATTGGCAAATGTCGCCCATGTCGTTTCGTCACCAGTAAAACCATGTATCAGGAGAATTGGTGGACGTGTAACATTTAATTTAAATGTATACACTCCTGGATTGCCTTCTTCATCTTCGTAGGTAATTTCTATGGGCACTTCAGCAACCCAAATTTGTTTTGATAGCCCATATTGATTAGCATCGGCAACCTCTAATTTGCGGTGCTTGGCAAGCTGGTCTTGGGTTAAATATGCTGGTGGGACAAATTCCATTTCACCCTCTCCCTTCCCATTAAGGACTAAAGGAATTTTCAAACTGGATTGTTCCACAAAATCACCAAGCTCTGGTGTCTTAACGGATACAGTTTGTGGTCTAATGCCTGTGGCTTTTACTTTGAGTTTTAAGGTAGTAAAACCATCTGCTACAACACCAAACGGCATGTTCTGATACACGCCCAATTCTTCATTACTGACTTCTATTCCTATAGGCTGCAATTTCACATCCATAACCTCGCTGTGTGCATCTGTTCCACCTGCGACAGCTGTAAGTTTGTATGCGCCGTCTTTATCAGATTGTGTTTCTGCGTTCTTACCTTTTATGCGAATAGTAGCTCCTGAAATCTGTGTCCCAACTTTAGATTGCACTACGCCTCTAAGCTGGATATTGCCCGCCTCTAAGTCTCTTTTTTGCAATGCATAGGTTGCAGTTAAAAATCCTTTCGCTGAAAATTCAACTACGATCTCTTTTCCTTTGGTTGGATCTGTTACCACTTCTTTTTGACAGTATAGGGCTTCGTAGTCAGTCGTGATTTTTTCATCTATGTAGGTATACGCATAGTTGTCCAGACAAACCGTAACGACCTTCTCCTGATAGCAGTTGTATTTGTCTTTTGCTCGGGATGGTGACTTACAATGCTTTCTTGCTTCCTTCATTGATGGATAAGTTCCTGTGACTTCTTTATATGGGAATCGCAATTCTGGATAAGGACCTTCTTGAAGGTTTAAAGGACGCATTGAAAGGTTTTCAATCGGGCTGTCTTTGAATATGTCTAATTTATATCCGCTGGATCCATAACCTCCTCCTCCAGTTTCTTCATTGTTTGGAAACCCCATTTTGCGATCAACATTTGTCGGACGCCTGTTGGCTTCTTCATCAACAACTAAATTTCCATCTTCATCATAGTCATGATAGACACCTCCCTGATATGGGATGTCTTCGTACCAATAAGTAAAATCAGGACTTCCATCAACTTGGATGTAGCATTCCTCTATTTCCATTTTAAAGATGTTGGACTCATGGTCGTGATCTTCTATTACCTCAGTAGTCCAAGGGTAATTCTCTTCCGGCGTATAGCTAATTTGAAATGTTTTGGTAGATGAAAGTGTACCACTCTTATTTATGCGTGTGTTTTTAGGTGGTTTACTATTTAAACTGTCTCTAATAGTGAGCAGTTCATCATACCTTTTATTCGGTTGATTAGTTCTTTGAACTTCTTTCCATAATTCCGCAATTTCAGCCTCTACCTTGCCTAATCTTTCTGCCCAAGCTTCCGATTCAGGCGCAGACTCACTCCATTTACCCGTACAAGTTATGGTCTCTTCGTGACTACCTTCAGTAAGTGGGATACCGCAAAAAGTTGGAATTATCCAATATCTTTCATCTACGATATGATTCTCAAATTGATAGCCATGTTTATTATAATCAGGTTCAAGCATAATAGAACCTGTTGGTTCTAGTCGATAGAAATCATTTCCAACTTTAGTCATCATATTACCTTGGTAATCTAAACTGATGCCTCCAATAGCCATATTAGATAGTTCAGGAGGCAATTGAAATTTGATGACTCCTCCTTTACCTAAAATCTTATTGTATGATTTCAGTAGATAAATGGGAGTCGCATCCTTGTCTGAAAATTTCAATTTTTCAATCTTGTAATATGTGTTGCTTGTAAGTTGATGGACTACTCCGGATTTAAGATTTAATGGACGATTGGGAACTCTTAATTTTCTATAACTGAATTCAGATATATTTTTTGGCTTTATTGGCTTGAAAATCATAATCTGGGGTAAATTTCCAGCATTATAAATGCTCAAAAAATTATCCTGTAATTCATTAAGAGGTTGCGTGATGAATAATAATCCACTGCTATCAAAATTATAACTGGACAGTGTTTCCAGATTTTGATTCATTAATTCTGCCCGGGAGTTAGGTTCTCCCTCAATGATCATGTTAAATGGAAGCGTAATAGTTGATGGACAATCCGTTACTAATGTGTCGCCTTCAGGCTTAAGCGTAAAACGGGCTATTTCTTCTCCCATAAACCTTATGAAGTAATCTCCTTTTACCATACTCCAAATCTTGAAAGTGCCATTGTCATTTTGAGAAATTCGCCATCCGATAGCACCTATATCCTTGTAGTAGTCAAGGTCAAGGTATTCGCTATTACTGGAGGATAGACCAAGGGGTGTTCCATCCAGATATGTAATAGACACATCAAAGCCAATTGTCTTTGCTTTATGCACTTGAGCATTGGATTTGGTCAATCCAATTATGAGAAGAAAACAAAGGGATAAAGCAAGTTTATAAAGGATCGGCAAATAAAGAATCTTTCTATTTTGATTATTTAATTGATTAATCATATTAGTCTCTATAGGTTTAAAAGTAAATAATCGACTCTCATGTCAGCATTAAGCAATAACTATCTTTCAAAGTTTAATGCCTCTGACCTGTATCGGGACTACCCCATCGAGTCTACTTAAATTTATTACTAGAGAATGTCTTGTGCAATGATGGAAGTCATAATAGGTATTGATAATTGCCTAGTGGAGTTTTGCATGAAACAGATATATTTATTTGTAGTGGTTTATTATAACCTATCATATTTAATACTTCATTAAAGCTTTGGAAATCAAGCATTGAAATAGCTTGAAGATGTTCTCAATCAGTTAGCTCATGAAAACTAGAAAGGAATTTGACTTACTTGGCGAAATAGAACTTCCTAATGATCCATATTTCGGTATCCACATGCAACGTGCTATTGATAATTTTAAAATATCAAAAACCAGGATTAGCAACTACCCTACGTTTATTAAAGGTCTGGTCTTGACTAAGAAAGCATGCACCTTCGCCAATCTTGAGATTGGAACTATTCCATCTGATAAAGCTGAAATGATTATCCAGGCTTGTAATGAAATTCTGCTGAAAGAAAATCTTAGAAGATATACACAATATTTCCCTACAGATGTATTTCAAGGAGGCGCTGGTACTTCCGTCAACATGAATACAAACGAGGTTATTGCTAACGTAGCGCTTGAATTGAATGGATATGATAAAGGGCGATATGATATAATTCATCCTAACGATCATGTCAATAAATCACAATCAACGAATGATGCTTATCCAACAGGATTTCGGGTTGCTCTTTATTATTTTTTGAATGACTTAATACTTCAAGCCGGTTATAACTCAATGCCTGTTTGAATCTATTGAATTATTATCCAATGCCTGTTTCGCTCTTGCTGAAAAATGTATACAAGGCATCAAGGCAAATCGAAGTCATACAGCTCAAATGGTACTCAACTCAGTGGGTATTATTACCTTCCTTAACCCATATATCGGTCACGAAATGGGAGATGCCATAGGTAAAGAAGCTATAAGAACAGATAGAAACATCCGCGATATCGTATTGGAATAAGAATTGTTAACAGCTGAAGAATTGGATAGGATTCTTGCTCCTGAAAACTTGATGCGCCCCAGATACACTGCAAAACTGTTCAAGTGATCTGATAGTTTTCGGATTTCATCCAGGGACTGTCGCAGAAGCTACATAGAGGGCACAACTTTCTACTTTAATAATGTTCTATATTGTATTAGATAAATTTTGTTGGATGTGTAAGTCTAAATGACGCTATTCCAGAGTAATAATTGAAGCAAAAAAACTTAATTGATATCTTTAATTTGTTCATAAATTATTCAAACTTTTTACTTTATTTGGGTAATCTCTTTCACGACGGTGAGAAAGTTCATCGGATTCAATTCAAATGGGAAAGTCAATAAAATTGGGAAATAATTCAATTTCCCTATAAATTTTGATGTAGTGATGTAGTTATGATGTAGTTGTTTCTTAAAGGATCCGACATATATAATTTAGATTTGGTGAAATCAATTGATCAAAAACTCTACAACTAAACTGACATGAGAATACTAAATATTGTTTTTCTCCTTTTATCCACTTCTTTTTTATTTGGCCAAGACCGTACTGTTACAGGAACTGTAACCGGTGCAGAAGATGGGCTTGAAATGATCGGAGCCACAGTTATGATAAAAGGAAGCTCTACAGGTACTATTACTGATTTTTTAGGCAATTATGAATTAAGTGTGCCATCTGGAATGGATACACTTACATTTTCATATACAGGATATACCACCGTTGATGTTGCTATAGGTGATAGATCTGTAGTTGATGTTGTTATAGCCCAAGAGTCGCAATTTCTTGATGAAATTGTCGTAATCGGATATGGTATCCAAAAGAAACGTGTATCCACAGGATCTATTTCAAAGCTATCTGCTGAAAAACTGGAAGGATATCAGGTACAAAGTGTTCAGACCGCTCTGGAAGGACAAGTTTCTGGATTGATTGTAAACTCTTCATCAGGACAGCCAGGTGCCGGCAACTCTCTTTTAATTCGCGGTGTCAGTACAAATGGGGACAACTCCCCGCTTTATGTTGTGGATGGTTTACAAGTAAGTGGGATTGATAACATAAACCCTGAAGATATTGAGTCAGTGGACGTGTTAAAGGATGCTGCATCCAGTGCCATTTATGGCGCAAGAGCAGCAAATGGTGTTGTAATAATTACAACCAAGAAAGGTGGGGATAAAGGTAAGATTACCTACGAGGGGTTTACTTCCAGATCCAGACCATGGAAATTGCCTGAAATGTTATCTGCAGAGGACTATATTCTAATTACGCGAGAAAAATTTGCCAACGGCAACCAAACTGGCGCTTTGAACTCTCTAGGTTTTCCTCAATTGGGCGATCAGACCCCTAATACAAACTGGATGGATCAGATTTTCGATGATGCTTCACTTCAATCTCATAGATTAACAGCATCAGCAGAGAATCTTTACTTATCACTTGAATATTGGGATGAGACCGGAGTTGTAGGCGGAGACCAATCAAGATATAAAAGGTATGCCGCAAGGATTAATGGAACCAA
>JABDJE010000365.1 GCA_013002625.1 Saprospiraceae bacterium
CAAATAAATATCCCGATGCACATGTCGAGGATTTGAGATTCTAATCTTCTACGACCAAATGGGCAACTTCATCTAAGTTCCAATCGATGACCAGACCTTCTGCCAATCTTTGGGCAATGGTTTTACCATACAGGTATTCACAAAGGTAAAGTGCAGCCTCGAATGACTTTGCACCTCCTGCCGAAGTAATAAACTTACCATCGTGTACAAATAGAACGTTGTCCCGAATATCCAATTCCGGATACTTTTGGCGCATAAGTTCAATATCTGATGGAAATGTTGTGGCAACTACGTTGTTGAGCAAGCCGGCTTCAGCTAACACGAATGCACCATCACAATGACTGGTAACGAATTCAGAATTCTTAGCTACTTTTCTTACCCAATTCATCATAATCGTATCTTCAAGATCACTATCCAGATGGTGTTCAGCGCTGGGTATTACCAGAATGTCTATTGAGGGTATGCTATCATGCAAATAATGAAAGTCGGGTATCAGGCGAATGCCTTCAAAACTTGTAACCACATCTTCGTTCTTTGCCACTGTAAAAACATTCATTGGTTTAATGGAATCCCGAAATCGTGTGTGGTGGAAAATGTCAAATGGTGCTGTAAGTTCAGTATTATATACGCCATCCATAATCAGAAAGGCTACATTATAGGCATCTTCCATCAGATAAGGTGTATACTTCACATTTGTTGATTCTGAAGCCTCCTGACAAGCTGAGCATAACAGAATTAATGTGAAAAATATTATAAGGATTCGCATGATCTAAAATACAAAAAACCCTTACCTCTTTAGGTAAGGGCCTTTCCATGATAGTGCCAATAATCATTTAGACATTCAATTCCGATAGAATGTCTTTAAATGACCATTTTAGTTTTTCACTGGCATCCAGAATCATGCTGTAGTCATCTGGAAATGCCAATGGGTGTCTTTTGAGTGATCTTCTGGATTTGTCACACAGCGCCTTGCGGTTTCCTCTGAACCAACTGCTGAAATCGTTGAACACAGCTTCCACTGATATCGCTTCCTTCTCCAGGACTGCAGCTGTTTTGACATTTTCAAATATCAGGTAACCCGATACAAAAGCGCGTTTATCTCTTGTAACTTCTGTAACCTCAGCTCTAATGGTTTTAAATCGATCAACTTTGATATCGTTACCAGAAGTATCCTTTTTAACATTACCGTTTTCATCAAGTAAATACCTCCATCCATCCTTCACTTTCTTTTCATCAACATGGTGTTCGATTATCTCTCTTTCAGGACTCACATCCACAACATCAATGACCAACTTTGCTACATAATCTATATCGATGCCTTCATGATTTAAATGATATTCTTTCCATCGTGAATTCAATGAAAACACATTGATCGAGCGCATCATTTCATCAAACTCAATTGGCATAAGCGTAGCAGAAGCATTATCGATATCGAGTAGAATATGGGTTTTACCCAAGGCTAAGGCCTCATTCATAAGGACATCAGCATCTTTATAATTGGATTTGTAATAGTCTATCTGACGCAATGCACTAAATGCATCTCTGGCTGCGTATCTATCACCATTTCGTGCAGATTCCAATAATGCAGTCGCATTTGTGTAATGAAAATCACTGGCACCCTCAGAGGCTTCAGCTAATATATTATTCACCTTCACAAATGTAAATCGAGCTTCATATCCATCCTTACTGATTAAAGGCAGAAAAGAGGCAATACGGTTTTGACGGGCCTTCATTCGTGTAGCTATATCGTATATCAAATCCCAGTTTTCTGGATTGTTATACCCATCGTAGAAGGCAATCATGTCCATGTCCTTCTTAGTAATTTTAGTAAAGGCACGTTCTAAACCTTTTACATACTTGGTTTTTTTGTTCTTTTTTCCTGCCAGTTTTTCAGCTGCAAATATGATTGCTTCATCATACTGGCCATTGTCTACCATTTTTTCGATGGAACGGCAAGAAGCGATTAATGTCAGTGCTAGTGTGAAGTAGATTAATTTTTTCATGGCAAAGAATTTAGGATTAACAATGCGTTGTTCGATTCCTAATTCTTCTTGAAGCAAACTTTGATGTGGATGCGGTCAGGAGTATATAGGAATCTCTTAAGAGGATGATGGAAGAAAGACTGTAAGAGTTACAGAGGTATTTGCTTTTAGGAAATGCTTAACTGACTTGTTGTGGGAGTGTTAAGAAAATCGAAAAAAGAATAAGGAATAAGGAGGTGGATTATTGAATATAGAGGTACAATATGAAGTGAACAGAATGTAATTAGAAAGAAATTATGTGAAAGGAGAACTTAAAATAAAAACAAATGAACTTAACACTTTATTCTACTTAATATCTTTAGTGTACTCTTCGATGTTCTTAATGCCTGAAAATCGTTTTTTGATTTCAAATCTTGTGAATTCCTGATCGGCGCGGAAACCAAACCCAATGCTTGTATCACCAAGTGCAGGTTGTGTTATCTTGACCAGTTTATTGGTATACAATTCTTCTTCAATTTCATCCCAAACCAATTCGTCTGTTTCAAGTTTTTCATTGCGCTTGTTGTATAACACAACGTTTTCCTTCACGATAATTTTGCTTTCTGCATCTTTTCTTAAGGCATAGTCAGCTTCAAGCCAGCTTTTGGGCCTTTGATAATTATCAAGAAATTCAACGACCAGTCCTGCAGGAAACTCGTCATAAGATTCGCCCTGGTGCGTATATCGATTCATTTCTGGTCCTTTGACTATAACTCTAACCATTCCTGAATCCGAATATATCATTTCAATATTTCGTGCTTTTTCAATTTTGATATTTGAATCAGGAATGATGCGCTCGATATCTGTCATCTCATTAGTACAACTTGAAATGAAAAGGTATGAAATGATTATAGCGCAGAGATATTTCATCGAAGTACGGTTACATCCCCTGCATAAGATAAAATTTCACCATCAATAAATCTGATTTTAGCGTACCAGACAAAGACTCCTGGGTTAACAAACTCGACAACTGAATTGGGATCGTTGGTACCAAATCTTCCATCCCAACCGGACGCAGGGTCATTTGGAATGACGCCCCTTTCAATATAAATCAAGTTACCCCAGCGATCGAAAATGCATAGTTCCTCTATTTCTTCTGCTTGAGGGCCAAGTCCAAGTCTGAAAACACTGTTGAGGTCCTGTGTGGTGGGAGTAATTACATTAGGTGAGTATAGAGGTCTTATAATATTTGTGGTCACAGTAATTTGATCTTGAGCGGTACATCCTGCGGCATCTATAATTGTGACGGTATATGTAGTTGTACCAGGAGATACCACATTAGGGTTGAGGCAATCGACCAATTCTGAATCTGGACAATCCAGGCCTTCTTCTGGATCCCAACTCACGGTAACATCCGTAGTGGAGGGAGAATAGGTCGCAAATATTTCACCAGTAAATCCCAGATCTACTGTAATGTCAGGGCCTGCATTAATCATCAATGGCGGTGGTTCATCGATTGTGATCGTTTGTGTAATCTCGCATCCCTTAATATCCTGAACAGTTATATCATAAGTTCCAGCAGGTAGATCTGCGAATTGAGGACTGGGTTGAAACGATTCACCATTAATGCTGTAACTGTATTCCGGGGCACCGCTTATTCCTTGAGCCAAAATAAGTCCTTCAGGTATCCCATTGCAAATAAGGTCCTGACCTTCCAGGTCTATGTCTAAAGTAGAAGTATCAGCACAGCAAGGTTCAACGTATATGTCGATAATTTTAGTAACAATGCAGCCTCTGGATGACTCTACGGTAAGTGCTATTGATTTTTCACCAAAAGATTCATAAAGTATTTCATGTGGTCCTTCGCCAAATTCAATCTGAGGCAATGCACCTTTCCCAAAGTTCCAAGAGTAGGCTACAATTGAATCGGTCAAGGAATTTGAAAGGTTGGTCACATCGATGCGTTTGTCGCACTCAAAATCATTTAGCGTGACTAGATCAAAATCGGGTTCTGGTCCAAGGAAGGTGCCTGTTCCTCCAAAATTGATAGAAAAGCCTAAGCCTGATCTTGAAAAATTCATAACCACTAAAGCATAGGATTTCCCAGCTTCCATTTGAATGGCAGAGACAAAATTATCATCTATCTGTGGGGGCACGCCCTGGCCCGTTCCGATACCTACACAAGGATCATTTTGAAAACAACCTGCATCCTCTTCAAAATCGTTAGACGCCAGGTTTAAACCTGTTGGGCCATTACAGATTTGCCACACGTTAAAATTACAACCTCCATTTTCTCCCGATGCCATACATCGGATCATTTCTTTATTATCACAATCATCCAGTCCACCCGGTAATTCAAATACTGCAAAATCGAGATCGTCTGACTCAAGGCCGGGTATATAATTGTTGGGGGTTAATGTAACAGTGAGCGTTCCTGGATCCTTACATGTCCATTTATACCAAGCTGAAGCGAACTCAGAACTGAGACAGTTGGCTTGAAAATCATCCAATTCCGTATCATCTTCACCTTCCGAGTTCAGGTTTTGAACCGAGAAGGAAGATTTATCGCACAAAACGACAGCCTGGTCACAATCTGATTCCGGGGAGGGGGGTGCGATGAAATCATTAATACATAATTTAAAGGTACCCTCATTAAATTGTGATTCAATGAATAAATAGTAAACCTGACCTATGGTCAGACCGGTTACTGTCAACTCATCATTTTGAGCGTTTAAGCCAGGCGAACATTCAACATAAATTAAGTTGTTACAACTGCCTGTAAAAAGGGCCATTTTGGGAACACCCAATGATCCAAAAGGATTTGCTGAAAATAATTGAATCAATACTGCAGGTTCTGTAGGCGTGAATGAGAACCATACGCCGTTGGCGTAATTGAGAAAGCAATTATCCGGAAATGCCGGATCACTGGTGGCGCCCACATTCGTGAATTCCATATCATCAGAACAATAATTATCGACATTTGGAATATTGATGGCTCCAAGGCAATCATCATTGCTTGGCTGCGCTGCTAAAACGCAAGCTAAAAGAAGGAATATGGCTGTAAACGTTTGCTTCATGATTCTTACCTACTTTAACAAGATACCATAAGAAAAGATTATGTCCCTTATCTTAAAATATATTTAAAAGTCTAGCGGACAATCTTCTAGTAATATTCATATCATAAATTTGGCAATTAGGCATTTAGATGTCAATTTTACGCAATCTTAGTTAAATGAGGACGATATATCTGTCTTCAGGGAGAATTCAACAATATAAAAAGCCATTTTAAATGAAATTTATCGCACACATCAACATAATGCCACACAAAGAATTACTTGATCCCCAAGGAAAAACTGTGGCAAAAAGTCTTGAAAAAATTAATGTTTCGGGCGTAGAAGATGTAAGAATTGGAAAACATATTCATATTACCCTGGAAGCAGATTCAAAAGAATCCGCTGAAACCAAAGTTGATAATGCTTGCAAGAAATTGCTTGCAAATGTAATTATGGAGAAATATGACTTCACATTAAGTGAAGCTTAATCATGTTATTTCTTGTTCCGACACCTATTGGGAATCTTGAGGACATCACATTGCGAGCCATAAGTGTACTTCAATCTGTATCACTCATTCTGGCAGAAGACACACGCAATAGTGGTAAGCTATTGAAACATTTCAATATTGAAACTCGTATGATGTCATTTCACAGTCATAATGAGCATCACAAACTGGAAAAGGTCATCGATCATTTGAAGTCTGGAGATGATATTGCCCTGATTAGTGATGCCGGAACACCTGGTATTTCAGATCCAGGCTATTTACTTGTTAGAGCCGCTATCCAAAATGACATTGCATTAACTTGTTTGCCTGGACCTACAGCTGTAATTCCTGCCATAGTTATGTCGGGTATACCATGTGATAAATTCTTTTTTGAAGGATTTTTACCGCATAAAAAGGGAAAACAAAGCCGGATAGATTTTTTGTTGAGTCTTAATACGCCTTTTGTATTGTACGAGTCTCCTCATCGTGTAATTAAAACATTGCATAAGATTCTGGAAAGGAGTGGGGAGGATCGAAATGCTTGTGTTGTAAGAGAAATAAGCAAACTTCATGAAGAACCCATTCGAGGATCGATATCTGAAATAATTTCGAATCTTGAAGACCGCCAAAGTATAAAAGGAGAGATCGTTATTATCATTGGCGGAGGCACGTCTAAATAATTTTAAATTAAAGATTTATATTCTTGCAGTTAATCTTTTTAAACTGCTGCCAAATTTTACTAAACTTGCTGCTTGAATCATTAAGGATCAAGCCTAAAGTTGATTTTTATTAACTTTGTATAAGAGGAAGAATGACAGATAGTAAACCTAAACACATAGTACTCATCGTAGCTGATAGTTTACGTTTTGATTCCGTATATCAAAGCGATGGGGCTGGTGTTTCGTATATGGAAAAGAATAGTATTCAGTTTATGAATGCTAGTTCAGCCGCGTGCTGGACATTGCCTGCAACAGCGTCATTGTTTACAGGTCAACTTCCCCATAATCATCAGGCTACGACTCAAACGCGCCAGTTAAATAACGAAAGTAAAACCTTGGCTGAAATCATGAAAAGTCAGGGTTATAATACCTACCAATACACATCAAATGTTGCTACCACTGATATTTTTGGATTGAACAAGGGATTTGACAAGGTCGTTAAAACCTGGGATTTAGCTGAAGAAAAGGGCTTAGGTCTTTCTCAATTGCTAGTTTTACTGGGCAAACCAAGAATCAGAAGAAAATTATTTTCCAAAGATTTAATTACACAAAAACTGACAGCTGATGTTAAGGCCGCTAGTGTGTGGTTCAGATCATACTACAAATTGATTTTTGATAATGTACACGCGTTGTTAGCAGAACATGATAAGAGGGGAGAGTCAGCATTCATATTTATAAATTTGATGGAAACACACTTTCCGTATCATATCGATACCGAGTTTAAATTTTCATCAGACAACATCATCGATAAGTTTCGTGAGTTGAAAGCCATGTACAGCATTGTCAATCAGACTTTCTTAACGAGGGATGATGCGATTCCGACAAGCAGCATACTTCAACAAATAAAAAGCAGGCAAAGTAAATCCTGGGAGATGATCAGACAGGAACTTGATGAATTCATACAATCCATACATGAGGTTAAAGAGAATTTAGTGGTGTTCACATCTGATCATGGGGAAAACTTTGGGGATCAGAATTGGGTATATCATTTCTCTAATGTCACAGATGCCTGTACGCGTGTTCCTATTTTCTGGCTTGACCATAATGGAAAGACACCTGGATTACTCGATCATAAAACAAGTTCAAGACTATTATTTCACAGTCTGGCAAAATCAGCCGGATATGGTGGGATTAATGGTGAAGACTTATTCAAGGATCAAGTACATAATATTCCAATTTCTCAAAGCTTCTGGTATAATAACCAGGGGAAGACCTTGGACAAGTTTAAATTCAATCAGTTTTGTTTCCATTATGATGGTATGCGCTATCTGAAAAAGAATGGTTCCTGGGCACGCGCTTCAGCAACCGACTATGAACATGGTTCTGGAAATGAACAAACTTTTGAAGATATGGGGCACAGTTTCAATCCAATAGAAGAAATTGTAAATGACAATGATGCCAGAGCGTTTATCAATGACCAACTTGAAGAATTCTTGAGGTTTGAAGAACAAATAAAGTATAAGAAATAGGATATTCCGTAAGCTCCTAACGCACGCAAGCGTGGTCAGGATGCTGACTTTTGTTTTGGCGAATCTTCATTACGTAACCCGTAACCCGGTACCCTTTTTACCTCAAATATGTATATACCGATTTCCCGTTGCGCCCAACGCAGCTTCTTTTACAGCTTCTGAGTATGTGGGATGTGGGTGACATAAACGGGCCATATCTTCTGCAGATGCACGGAATTCCATTAATGCTACAGCCTCCATTATCAGATCTGCTGCTCTTGCACCAACCATGTGAACACCTAATAATTCATCGGTTGAAGCATCAGAAATTACCTTCACCAGACCTTCGATATCCATACTTGCTCTTGATCTTCCCAGGGCTTTCATTGGAAACTTCCCAACTTTATACTCAACACCTTCTTCCTTGAGTTGTTCCTCAGTCTTTCCGACGCTGGATAATTCTGGCCAAGTATACACCACACCTGGAATTAAGTTATAGTCGATATGGGGTTTTTGATTTGCCATGTACTCTGCAACGAAGATGCCTTCGTCTTCAGCCTTGTGTGCCAACATGGCGCCTTTGATCACATCACCGATTGCGAAGATGCCTTTAGATGAAGTCTCGAGATGATTGTCAACAATAATACGACCGCGGTCATCTGTTTGAACGCCAATGCTTTCAAGTCCAAGATTGTCAGTATAGGCGCGTCTTCCAATAGCAATGAGGCAGTAATCTGCTTTTGTTTCAAGTATGTCTTCTGTATCGCGTTTCTGATACTTTACTGTGACGGATCTTGAAGTAGATGTTACAGTTGATACAGCATGGTTTAAATGAAATTTCATACCCAATTTCTTCAACGACTTTTGTAAGTCTCTGGCTGTATCCTTGTCCATGCCTGGAAGAATGCGATTTTGGAATTCGATGACTTCAATTTCTGTTCCCAGTCGTGCATAGACAGACCCAAGTTCCAGTCCAATTACACCTGCACCTATGATCACCATTTTTTTTGGAACCTTATCTATATTAAGGGCCTCGGTTGAGGTGATTATTCTTTTTTTATCGTAGTTGAAAGACTCTGGTGTTATGGGCTTTGAACCCGTAGCTATTATTGCTTTATCAAATTCAATTTCCTTTTTTTCTTTGCCATTTGCTACGGAGACTTTATTGTCCCCGATAAAGCTAGCATGGCCGTGAATTACTTCGATTTTATTTTTGTTCATGAGGTAGCTTACACCTCCATTGGTTTGTTCAACCACTTCATTCTTCCGCTTAATCATTTGAGCCATATCCACTTTAGGCGCATTGATATTAATTCCATGTGTTTCAAAATTCTTTTCTGCGTTGTGAAAATGCTCAGATGAGTCCAATAATGCCTTTGAAGGAATACAGCCAACATTCAGGCAAGTGCCACCAAGCACATTGTACCGTTCAACGATCGCAGTTTTCAATCCAAGCTGTGCACATCTTATGGCTGCAACATAACCTCCAGGGCCTGAGCCAATCACCAAAACATCGTACTTCATTTATTCTTTCGGTTTATCTCTATTAGTGTTATTTCTTCTATTCTTATTTCTATTAGAACTCCCTTTTCGCGGATTTGGTTTATCACCGCTCTTTTGATTTTTAGTATCGCCAGAATTATTGCCAGACTGATTTGATCTTGGCTTTTTAGGTTTTCTCTTTTTATACTTCTTTTTTCTTCTTTTTTGTATTTCTGGCAGTTCTATTTCACCTGTAACATCCGCAAATTCCAAATCGCTGTCAATATCGATTTGTTTAACAGGTGTTTGATCAAATTCCTCTCTACTGATATCTTTTATTTTTATGCCTTTTTTATTTAGGGCTTGAAGTTTTTTGACTTTTTCTTTGGTGAGTGCAATAAGTGGTCCCCTAATATTATCAATGACTGTTGAATAATACATCAGGCCTTTGAAAATATCAGTTTTTACAAGATTAGCGATACCATTAGTCAGCTTCAATACATCCGCTTTTTCAGGAAAATCACCAAGTGCATCTATGTAAGTATCAAGTTCATAATTAAGGCAGCATTTCAGTCGGCCACACTGTCCCGTAAGTTTGGTCTGATTTATGGCCAGGTTTTGATATCTGGCAGCAGTAGTCGTAACAGATTGAAAGTCTGATTTCCAGGTAGAACAACACAGCTCTCTGCCACAGGTTCCAATACCACCAATGATGGCTGATTCCTGCCGCGAACCAATTTGTTTCATTTCGATTTTCACCTTGAATTCTTTGGCATACATTCTTACCAATTCACGAAAATCAATTCTCCCTTCTGCAGTGTAATAAAAAGTAGCCTTTCTTTTATCTCCTTGGTATTCAACATCTCCTAACTTTAATTCAACCCCAATTGTACGTGCTATAGCTCTGCCGCGAACCAATGCATTTTTTTCCAGATTTCTGGCTTCTTCCAATTTTTCAATATCTCTGAAATTGGCTTTTCTGACAATTTTATGGATTATGTTTTCTTCAGATTCATGTTTCTTTTTCATCTGCATTCTCACCAAATCACCTGAAAGGGTAATACGGCCAACATCATAACCATTTTTAGCTTCTACAACGACCAGGTCACCGGTAATGGCGTCTGAATAGTCCGGGTTATAAAAAAATTGTTTTCTATTGCCATTTTTAAATGACACTTCAACTATTTTATAAGCCATTGGATCGTGTAGATCCAAAGTTGCCAGCCAGTCAAAACTGTTTTTCTTATTGCATGTACCATTGGTACAGTGACCTTTATTTCCACATCCCTGAGGGACTCCGTTTTTAGTTGTCGAACACGATGCACATCCCATCTTCTCAATTTTATGTAACTAATTCATGTGCTTCTGACCTTAGGATTTTATGCATTTCCAGTGTCAGTTGCATCAATAATATTCTTATGGACAGATTTCTTCTTATCTCAATAACAGATTCACTTATACGGTTTTGTAAAGCTTCTGTTTTTGACCTGTCAATGATTTTTTGCATTTTTAAAATGCTGGTTTTCTCTTCGTTCGATAATCGCAGATTATCAGTACTTCTTTCGGTTAGGGCTAAATTATATTCTCTAAAGAAATGGAGTACATAGTTAAAGAAATTCTCTAAATCTTGCCGCCCTTCTTGAGCCATATTATCCAACCACGATATGATCGCTTCCGGATCGCCCGTATATGCAGCCCTCATCCAGTTCAGAAGTCTTTCTGAAGCATTTATATGCATATTGGATGCCAATTCTGTGGCCTTACGAATATTGCCATTCGCGACAAAACATATTTCGGAAAGACCTTCTTCTGGCAAATCAAAGTTTTGCTTTAGGTAGGCCTCAATGTCATTATCATTGAAGGGCGGAACATTAATAATCTGACATCTGGATCTAATGGTATTCAATAATAGATTTGCGTTATTGCAAATTAAAATAATAATGGTATCCGGGCTTGGTTCTTCTATGAGTTTAAGAAGACGATTGGCTTCTTTTCCCAGCATTTCTGATTCCCAGATAATTTGAATTTTGTATTTCCCTTCGAAGCTCTTAAGTCCCAAACTTTTAATAATAGCATTGCATTCTGCCACATTGATATTGGCGCGTTTGTCTGAACCATCAATAGAACTTAACCAATCCTGAATATTTCCCCATGGTTGATTCAAGATAAATGACCGCCATGCTTCCAGGAAATGTGTCGATATGGTGTCCTCGCGCTTGAATTTCTCATGCTTAATTACTGGAAATGCAAAATGGACATCTGGATGTATGAGTTTTTGCATTTTCAGACAAGATTTGCACGTCTTACATGCAGACATTTCCTGAGGAGATTCACACTGAAGAAGTGTAGCTAATCCAAGTGCCAATTGTAGTTTGCCATGTCCTTCTTTACCAGAAATAAGCATGGCATGGGGAACACGTTCCTCACGAACTATTTTTTTTAAATATACTTTTAGTGGTTGATGACCTGGAAAGTCATTTAAAT
>JABDJE010000002.1 GCA_013002625.1 Saprospiraceae bacterium
ATCCAGTCTCTTCCATCTGTAATGACATAACTTTGAACCCCACCTACACCAACTATAAATGCACCTTCATTAAATGCAGTCTTGCCCTTTGTGGCAATTACTTTACCGATGCTCCCTGCTCGCATGACTTCACCTATTCCAACGGGCTTGATGTAAGAACGTGATGCGTTCATCCATCCTCGCATGGCAGGATCCAATGAAATATACTTTTGTTCGACAAGCATCTGTCCGTCCTCCAAGTCACCCAATTGTTCTGAACAGAAATCCCAGTCTGATTTCTCAGGTAATCCTATTGGCCTCTTTGCTAATCTTACTGCGTAATTTTCCATAATGAATTTAATTAGTAAAGCCTTTTGTTATAGGTTAATACGATGCCATTCTGAAAAGATCCAATATTAAATGCATGATCATGTGTTGAGATTTTGTGAAAATGCGGTACAAGAAATCCTACAGAGGCGCCAATGGCGTAACCTGTAATTACGTCTGTTGGAAAATGCCTTCCCGCTTGTGTTCTCAGATATGAAGTCACTGCTGGTAAGGTGGCGGCGGCCACCCAGACTACGGTTTTCCATTTGCTTTCAGGATACAGATCATTGAATACTTTTGCTGAAAAAAAACAGAATACAGCAGTATTTGATGCATGACCTGAAGCAAATGAATAGCGGGCATTGGTATCCTGTTTATCATCGATTGGCACTTCAGGGTTGTAGGTATAAGGTCTGAATCGGGATGTAGTGGTTTTTAACAAACTGGTAATACCATCGTTGACCAAAAATGCTTCGAGTGTCATACCCAAAATAACCCCTGAATGCTTTCGTCCTTTCTTGCCGATAAAATGGGTAAATGGCGTCAAAACAGAAGTGTATAGCAGATAATCACTTGTCTTTTTTGCCGACATAGACAGATTGTCGACGGTAGCTCTATCAAATGCCCAGATATCATTGCTGTTTAAATCCATAATATCTTCAGGTGTGGGAACAGGTGAAATGGTCTTTAAGTATTCTGTCCCACCCCATAGCATACCGGAGGAAATCATCGTAATTGCGTCCTTGTTAGGGTGCCAATGATATATTTTATCGTCTTGTGCTGCAATGTTAGCACTGCATAAGATCAATAAAATAAATTTCAGTGGACTGAATGACATGTCGATAATGCTCTGAAGACTAAGTTTTAGCGAAAAAATAAATTATTTTATAGAAAAAATTAAAGCTAGCGAATTATAAACTTTTAAATCACGTTGGCAAGTATAAATCTTATAATAAAATATAACGATATGATCATCAACATCCTTGCAAGTGCCTTGGGCTTTTTTCTGGGTGCCAAGCTTCTTTCCGGTGTTAAGGAACACAATTTCGTAGTGTCTTTATTCATCGCTATTATTGTAGCTATTCTAAGTGTAACATTGGGTTCATTTCTAAAAATAATCACCTTGGGATTACTTGCCCATGGCTTATTTGTTTTATTCCTGGATGCTATACTTATTTTGATTGCTGATTGGTTTGTGAAAGACTTTGAAGTGAAGAACTTTTGGTGGGCATTGGCATTGGCGTTTATCGTCTCATTGGTAGAGTCAGCTGTAAGATATTTATTATAAAAATAAAAGGGCTTCAAGCAGTTGCTCAAAGCCCTTTTAAATCTTTAAGAAAGTCGATTAGTGCTTAACGATTTGTTTAGTAACTAATCCTTCTTCAAAATATATTTTAACTATATAGTTACCTGATGGATATGTTGATACATCAATAGTTCTATTGTAGTTATTGATATTATTCTCAACGGTCATCATTTTACCATCGATGCTTACAATTTCGACTCTTTCCATTGGCATTTCATCAGAATTCAATCTGATCATGTCTACTGATGGATTTGGAGAAACTGTGACAACTGTATTATCAACCAATAACTCTTCAGTTGAACTGGTGAAATTTGCTGAACATGGTAATTCAAGTGCTACACACATTCTAGGAAGTAAAAATGCCATCATCTCATCAATATTAGCACGAGATTTCTCAGCTGACATACCTTCATTAAGGATTAACCCTTGTGTGTGGAAAGTTAAATTATCTGGATCTGTAGGGTGTGGTAATTGATTCCATGGAATTCCCATGCCTTGACCATCTGCTGGAGAAGGAGCATTAGGGTCCCACCAGTTTACAACAGTCCCTTCATCAATACCTAAACTGTTTGGTGGTTTGATCCACGGAAACAATCCTTCGATGTACTCGTGACCTGCTGTTGCAGAATTATCCTTAGCCAATTGCGTTATTGGATCGTCAAATACAGCACCATCCCATACATCATTGTTGCCTAGGGCCTCTTGCGCCCGTGCAACTTCCAAACTACCCTGTGCTTGTACAACTGGGTCATTTGTTGTTGGAACAATAACTACTGCATCATCATAAGGTGCAAAGATATCGAATGGTGATTGTATGCTTAAAAAAGGAGGTGTGTTCTCGTCTACCCAAGAAATATCACCCAATGCGCCACCAATATTAATTCCCAGTTGAAGATCTGAGCTATAACCTACAAAATGCTCATAAGTAGTTGTGTCTCCTGCAGGTAAACCAAAAGCACCATCGGGTGTTACGCTTGTAACCTCCCCATTGATATCACCGTGATAAGCAGGCACAACCATTGGCGTCTCAGGTACACCATTCATATCTAGGTCTAATAAAAATTTACCGGCTGGATTAGTTGTTGTTATAATCTCAGAGTAGTCGTCAAGTGTTGCAGCAGCCAAACTCAAATAGCCGCCAGTACCAATACCTAATGCGGTAATGTTATCTGGATCGATACCATACATGTTTCCTAACATGTCGGCTTGCCATCTGAAATATCTGTTAGCTGTTCTTACGTCTTGAATTCCACGATAAGCTGCCTGGATCAAACCGAGAGCTCTTTCAGGCTGCGTCGTGGCTAGTGGATTCCAACCAGTTCTGTAGTCAACAGAAGCTGAAACATATCCAAGTCTTGCTAATCTGGTACAAAATTCAACTACTGAAGAATCTTTCGTAGTACCAGCAATTCCTCCATTTGTAACATTGGGTAGGAAGTTTCCTGTGTGATATACCATAACCAATGGTCTATTGGTCTCTGTATCACCAGCAGGCATATACACGTCCATTGTCAATGGAATTTGTATTGCCTCACCAAAAATTGGCAAAAACAATACAGTAGCATTTGCAGAGTATATAACATTCTCCATTACATCAACTTCATCAAATATTTCGTCGAGATATCTCTCATCTTGAGCTGAAACATTTGTTGTGCTGATAGCAAATGAGGCCAAAATTAAAAAAGTGTAAAATCTTTTCATATAAAGCTATTTATAGTTTTTAAAATATTCAATTCATTATTTGCTTGGTTCATATGTTAACATCACATAGGCTAACCGTCCAATTCTAGGTCCTCCAAAAGTCTGGAAATTTTGCTTATCTAAGATATTTGAAGCCCCAATTTTTAAAGTAGTATTAATCTTAGTAAATCCGAAATTCACCTGCGCATCCAGCATATCATAAGTCGGAACAAATCCTGTAAACTGTGGTGACCCTTCAAATATAAACCCTTCAATCCACTTATAATTAATATTAAATCCTACATTTTTTATACCGCCTATCGACAGGTTTCTTCCTGCAAACCCAAGATTGTATTTATGCTCGGGTGTGTTGAAGGCGGGTATAATGTTATCAACTACATCGGTATTTAGTTTAATCCATGAGTAATTACCATTAATTGTATAGTTGCCTGCCAGATAATAGTTAAATCCAAAGGAAAAACCCTGTGTGGTGACAGTATTATTAGAGTTTGCAGAATACCTGAAGGCTTCAACACCTCCTACAGGGAATCCCAATTGATCAAATTCAGCAATTACGCCGATATTGAAACCAATGAAATTATCATAGATGCTATAATAATATCCAGCATCGAGATATAACTTTTCGAATAAGGTCGTTCTGTATCCCAATTCAAATGTTTTCACTTCTTCAGGACGAATTGGATCGATATCAAAGTAAACCAAGGTGTCGCTATTCTGGGTATCGAAATAATCCACCAATGACTCAATTGTGATCAGATTATTGGCTCCATTAAGATTACCCGACAATGTTGCGCGACCAACGTCGAGGTATAAATATTGATCGGTTAGTGTTGGATTACGAATTGCTGAAGAAAATGATAGTCTAAGGAAATTATTGGGTGACGGTGTATACACCAATGACGCTGCAGGCGAAAACAGCCAATCAAAGTTTTTATTTTTATCTGCCCTTATTGCTGCAGATGCTTTTAGTTTATTATCTGCAAAGGATTTCTCCAGGCCTGTATACATGCCAAATTCTGAATTGGTAATCTGAATATTTGCCGTATCGGAAAAAACTGTCCCCTGGGATTCAGGTCTGTATAACCTATAGTTTGATCCTACAACAATCTTATCCATGAAGGTTGGGGTGAAAGTGTATTCCCCATGTACGTGATACAATGAAGAATTATCAAAAAACTGGGTACCTCCATCTGATCTCAATGAAGTTGTAATCCTGTTGAATTCATCCTCAAATCTTTGGGTTCCGGGTTCAAAGAAAGGAACTGATTGAGATGAACCTTGTATGGTATTATTTGCAAAATCCTCCGCCTGGCTGTGGTAATCTGATAACAATGAATTATTGTCAATGATCCATTGGTTGGCTGCATCTATATCAAACTCAGTAATAATTTGCCCTGTAACCGGATCTATCATGACAGACAATTTAGGGAATGTCTCATCTGCCGCTATGAGAGGGACGATTTCAGAAATCCAGTAATCTGCATAATCGATAGACCATTCTGTATTCCCCTTCGCGTTTTCTTGTAATTGCAAAGCTGTAAAATAGGGATCGTAAGAATCCCCAGCACCTGTTCTTGTTGAATAGGCTCTAATGAAAAACTTATTTCTTTTTCTGTATTCAATTTTATTCTGTAAAAATGTAATGCCCTTTAGACTAAACCTGTTGTCACCCTGGTACACAGTTGTGCCGGAACCATAGCTCGAACCAATTATAAGTTCCGGTGATTGTTCGGCCAATGAAGGGTTAGTCCTAAAGTGGAATGCTGCATTGGCTTTTAGGTTACGGGTATCATAGTCTACTAGGTCAATTTCCCTGTAACCTGTACGGTACCAGGTCCCCAATCCGGGATATTGGAATAGCGGGAAGGATGAGTAATCATTTCCCCTTTGATATTCATCACCATAAATATTAACGGCATCATACCTGCCGGGATTATCGGCCGAAACGCTGGAATCGTCAATTGGACCATAGTTGTCAGCCTCCCAATCATCTGCTCGTAAGTATTCTAAATTGAATTTATAGGCAAAAACATCATTGCCTTCTTTGTTCGCTATAGAATTCGCATAGCGGACAGCGGTCTTGAAAAGGTTTCTTTCTCCTCCTTTTACCATGGCTGAAAGGCCTGTGTGAAAAAATGGATCCCTGGTCTCCATGGATATTACGCCATTAAATGCATTTGGGCCATAGAAAGCAGAGCTTGCACCTACAATGAGTTCCACTTTATTGATATCCAATTCCGATGTACCTAAAAAATTCCCAAGAGAGAAGTTTAAACCTGGCGCCTGGTTATCCACTCCATCGATAATTTGTAAAGACCGTACGGGACTTGTGCTGTTGAATCCCCGGGTATTTACTACTTTAAATCCGAGGCTCGCAGCTGTCAAATCAACCCCTTTCAATGCCCCCAAACCATCATAAAAATCAGCGGCAGGCGTTTCTTTTATCGCGATAATATCCAGGGATTCAATAGTAAGTGGAGATTCTTTTTGTTTATCGGCAATTCTACTTCCTTTCACTTCCACGGCATCAATCAGAATTGAACTCTCATTCATGGTAATGGTCAATCGTTTGTTGTCATCCATTAAGACGAGTTCGTTTTCGTAGCCGATATATGAGATTTCTAGGCTAATTGGAAAGGACTGAGAGGTTGTAAATGAATATGAACCATCCCAGTCTGAAATCGTACCTTCTGATGTCCCTTCAATAACAATATTGGCACCAATAATCGGATCGTTGTTTACAGCATCCAATACAATACCTTGAATTTTATTTTGTGTCCATCCCTCAACTGCAAATAGCACTAAGGCTAAGATGCATAAGCATCTGATCTTCAGTCTTATCATTCCTTGATTTGTTTAATATCTCACGATTTTAATGTGGTCCCGAAGGTAACCGAATAAAAATACAAAATAATTCAGCGTATCAAATATATAATGCGACATTGTAACAGTATGAAGAAATAAAAATTTCTTAGTTGCCATAGACAATTGAGGTAGCGTTCCCAGGGGCTTCAAGTCCGACTTAGCATACTTTAATGTCTTATTGCATTTCAAAAATTATGTATAAATTTTCAATTCCGGGGATGGTTATCATTAATTGATTTTTGATTCTTATTACAATTTTTTCTCTCATTTTCCATATCTTAAGAGGAATCAAAACAAAACACATGGAAAACGTTAATCCTTTATCGATGGTCATTGCGACCTTAATTCCCCTTATAACAGGAATGATTTTGTATCACAAATCTCTTTTCGGTGGTAAATGGGCAGATGCCTTTGGGATACAAGCGGATAGTTCTCAAAAAGCGGGCACACTATTTATAATTGTTGTAGCGCTGGTCCTATCTGCTTTAATGGCCTTTTTTATGTTGAATTTTTGCAATGGGGAAGGTCAAGAGGGCGTCTATGATACATTCAAACATGGCGCTGCACATGGGGCAATTATTGGTGTTTTCGTTGTCTTTCCGGCCATTGGTATCAATGGGTTATTTGAACAAGGAGGACTTTTAAATCTCAAATTGAGAATGCTGATGTTTGTCAATGCGGCTTATTGGGTGATCACTTTGGCTTTGATGGGAGGTGTATTGGATGCGATGAATCACTATTCTTACTAATGTCTTAATGATTTAATGACTTAATGTGTCATTGTGTCATTGTTTCATTAATTCATTGTTTCATTGAATAAAGCGATCTCGTTGAACCGGAGTATGAAACAAATGAATGCATGCTGGAGTGAGTGAATGAGTGATTGAATGAATGAGTGAGTGAATGGCTGAATGAGTGAATGACTCAATGATTCAATGTCTTAATGTCTCAATGATTCAATGTCTTAATGACTTAATGACTTAATGACTTAATGACTGAATGACTTAATGTGTAAATGATAAAAAATCAAAATTCAATCATTCAATAATTCTGTCATTGTAAGAGTCGATCTCGTTGTTCCGAGGTTAAAATCAATTTCAACATTGCTTGACAGCAAGATGTCTTAACTCATTTCAATTCAAGTGTAAATTTTTTCTGATGGCCGAGATTGCCTCCTTGCAGTCGGCGATCTCGTTGTTCCGAGGTATGAAACAAATGAATGCATGCTGCGCATGCTGAATTATCTCTTTCAAAACAGAGAAAATAAATTTTCTCTATTCTTTCATTCGATCATTCTTTAATTCATTCATTTGTTTCTTGGTGGAGCTGCCGAGATTCGAACTCGGGTCCAGACAAAGCACTCATAGGCCTTCTACATGCTTAGTTTGTACTTGAATTTTCGTCCGCGAGCAGGTATACAAACAACCAACTCTTGGCTTATCTTCTTAAGATTCGAAGAATAATCGAAGCCTTATCCTTCTAGTCCGAGTGCCAGCGCGAAGCGTAGCGGGTTGATACACTGTTGGATTAACTATCAGACGTCCTCAATCCAGTGCATTTAGTCTGGCTAATTCTAAATTAGGCAGCTAAAGCGAAGTTTCTTTCGCCAATTAATGTTGTGATCATCATTTGGACGGAGTAAATGATCAGTTCTCCGGCATGCTTACTTATCAGTATTCTTTCCTGTCAATACCGTTCAGCCCCATGTTTCAATGATTCAATGTTTTAATGTTTTAATGTTTTAATGTTTTAATGTCAATTAATAACCTTAAGTCATTTTATCATTAGAGCATTGTTTCCTGCCGTTGCAGGATTATTATAACTGCAAAAGTGGTAAATACGTTCCCGGAAAGCAAGGCAAATCTGCTTTACTTCAAATAATAATCGAATGTGCTTACCACACGAATAATCTTTTTATCATAAAATTCCTGATTATCCTGTGTCTTGTTGGCGGGTAAGATCTGAAAAATCCCTTGGTTGGCTCTACGGATCGTACCGACCTTTGACCCTGAGTTTTTGGCAAATTCCTGCGCAGCTTCTTTGGCCGCCACTGTAGCTTCGGCGAGCATTTCTTTTTTAATATCCTTGAATTGTGTAAAATAGTACTTAGGGCCACTCGCCCATTTATCACTTTGAATGAGGATACCTTTTTCCAACAGCACGCCTGAAGCTTTTACCGCTTGTTTTACCTTTCTTATTTCTGGCGTAGTCACGCTTATTCTTACATCCGCATTGAGTCTAGTCAGGGCTCCCTGATAATTATTTTGGTAGATATTGATGTTTTCTACATTAATTTCCCCTTCACTAAATCCCTGTTCCTTCAAAAAGTCGTGAATTGTTGTTTGGATCATAACAACCTTCGACTGTATTGCATCGACTGTATTGGCGCCATATTGCGCATTGATTGACCACCATGCCTGATCAGCAAAAACTTCGCGCTCGCTCAGACCTTTCACAGTGACATAATTATACTGCTTCTTGATTTGGGTCATGCCAAAGGCAAGTATTATACTGCTTAAAACTATGGCCAGAGCTATTCCTAGGTAGTTGTTTTGTTTCATTCAGCTCTATTCAGGTAGTCCATTACATTCTGATAAATTCTATCTTCAATGTTCTCGTAGTCTGCTTTTTGAAATTCAGTACCGGTAATCTTTTCATAGAGTTCAATATACCTTTCCGATATTTCAGATACAAAACTGTCGGGCATATCCGGCATTGTCTGGCCCTCTATACCTTGGAAACCATTATCCATGAGCCACTCTCTGACAAATTCCTTGGATAATTGCTTTTGTTTTTCACCTGATTCCTGACGTGCTTTATATCCTTCCTTGATATAATAGCGTGAACTATCAGGTGTATGAATTTCATCGATAAGAATGATTTGTCCTTTATGTTTACCAAATTCATATTTCGTATCAACGAGTATTAATCCATTATCATTGGCCATCTGACTTCCCAGATAGAACAGATCATGAGCATATCTACTTAGCGTATTCCAGTCCCTTTCTGTAATAATATCCCGCGCCAGGATCTCTTCTTTGGAAATATCTTCGTCGTGCCCCTCATCCGCTTTTGTTGCAGGTGTGATTAAAGGATTCGGAAATTTATCGCCTTCTTTCATGCCATCAGGCATAGCAACACCACAAATCGTTCTTTTGCCTGCTTTGTATTCGCGCCAGGCATGTCCGGCCAGATAGCCTCTTACAACCATTTCGATCTTAATGGGTTCCGCTTTGATACCAATGCTTACGTTAGGATCCGGCGAACGCTTTAACCAATTGGGTACAATATCTTCACTGGCCAATAAAAAATGTAAAGCAATCTGATTTAAAATCTGGCCTTTGAAAGGAATCGCCTTGGGTAATACATGATCAAATGCAGATATACGGTCCGAGGCTATTACAATCAACTGATCTTCCAGATAGTATACATCCCGTACTTTTCCTTTGTAAAAATTTGTTTGTCCCGGAAATGAGAATTGTGTGCTCTTAAGTCCTTGCATTCTTACACGATTGATATTGAAGGCAATTTACTTATTTCAATTGTGCAAACTGATTTTTTCATAAAATAAAAGCCCCCCAGCATTCAAAAATGTGGAGGGCTTTTTCAGTTAATAGCTATTTCTTTACAAGTAACTCGTTACAGGCACGGCTGGTGCCGGAACCAAGTACTTTCTAGCAAATCTTCTTTTAAACATATTAAACCAATTTTATAGTGATACAAAAGTACGATCTTATTTAATAACAAAACATAATTTTGTACATAAAGTTCATTTGGTGTAATAAATATTTTTTATTCTTTCATTTCGAATATATTTGAAATTATATTTTATATTAAATAATTTTATAATATGTAAATACTGACAGTTTAAATCCTCGCATTTTTCCCATTATCATGTGCTCTGGGATTGCATATATTTTTTACAAATTTCATTCGATATTAGAACAAGATGCGTCGTATTTAGGTTTTAAATTAATATCAAATTATTCTTTCAAAAAGACATTATTGTACCTTCGTGGACGCAAAAATGATAGCGATGATAAAAACTGTTAATGTAAAAGACCTTAAGCAAATGATAGACTCGGAAGAGGACTTTCAACTTATCGATGTTCGAGAGCAACATGAATTTGATTTTGCTAATCTGAATGGAGAACTCATCCCATTAAATAGTATTATGGATAACCATGATAAGATTGCAGTTGATAAAAAGGTAATTATACATTGTCGTTCCGGTGCACGCAGTGGTCAGGCCGTCCTTGCTTTACAACAACAGTTTGGCTTTGATAATTTATATAACCTGGAAGGTGGGATTCTAGCATGGTCTGATGAGATAGACCCCAGTATCCCGAAATACTAGATTTTACTATAACCATACATTGACCTCACGATCAAGGCGAATGCCAAATCTAGATTCAACAGACTGAAGAATATCTTCGGATAAGGTAAATATATCCTTGCCGCTCGCATTCCCATGATTAACCAAAACCAATGCCTGGTTCTTATACGTTCCAGTCTCTCCTACCCTTTTACCTTTCCAGCCACATTGATCAATCAACCAGGCCGCAGGTAATTTGACATGTTCATCATCTACAGGATAGGA
>JABDJE010000041.1 GCA_013002625.1 Saprospiraceae bacterium
TCTTTGTAGAAATCAACTGCTCTTAATATGGCATCTCTTAGGTGCACAAAATCAGCTTCGTCAAATCGAATGCCACAACCGCCTTGCGCCACATCGGTGACCGTATCAACCAATCCACCGGTGGAATGTACAACAGGAATAGTTCCGTATCGCATTGCAAACATTTGATTGAGGCCACATGGTTCAAAACGTGATGGCATAAGTAAATAATCTGATCCAGCATAAATGGTATGTGCAACTTCTTCGTTGTACATTATGAGAGCTTTAACTCGACCTCCAAAATTATACTCTAGTTCACGAAATGCTGTTTCCAATTCATGCGAACCTGAGCCTAAAACTATGAAGGTGGCATTTGTATTCTGTGCCAGTACATTTGATATGGCTTCGGTTAAGATATCTGCACCTTTCTGATAAGCAAGGCGGCCAATAAAACTAAAAAGAGGTGCCTGTTTGTCTAGGCCATATCGTAAACACAATGCCTCTTTATTTTTAGTTTTAAATACCTTCCACGATCGCTTTAGAACCTGATCCAGAAAGGAATCTTTTTTAGGATTCCAGAATGCAGTATCGATGCCATTTAAAATACCTCTTGCCTTGTCCTTGGTGTGGTCGTACAACCAATTCAAATTACCGGAGTTATGTGCTATTTCTTTTAGATAAGATGGTGACACGGTACTGTACCCCCAACAACATTTTATGGCAGTGGCAAATGAATGAATATGATGATCCCAATCCAATAAGCCAATATGTTCTTCATTGAATTCGGGTAAAATGTCTTTGTGTCGCCAATCCCACATGCCTCTGTAAGCGGCATTATGGATGGTATAATAGGTAGGTGTATTGCGAAGATATTCGAAGTCATACCCGTGTGAAGCAAAAAATGGAATAAGCCCCGATTGATGGTCATGGCAATGCAATAAATCAAATTGATCTGCATTATTATTCACCCAATGCAGCACAGCGCGCTGAAAGGAAGTGTTTCGTTCGACTTCATCTTTAAAGCCCTCGCCATCCTCAGCCAAGTAGACCGAGTCTCGATCAAACTTTCCAGGAAAGCTGATACAGAAAAAAGCATAGGCTAAAGCCTCTGAATCCAATTTGAGAACTTCAAACTGAATATTCTCCATACCCATTTGAAATGATCCTTGATATACTGCTTTAAACTTTTGTTCCTTGAACCACGCAAGGGCATACATAGGAATAACAACACTTGCTTCAATACCCTCACTTTGAGAATACAAGGGCAGTGCGCCGACAACATCACCCATTCCTCCGGCTTTGGCAGCAGGATAACATTCAGTGCTTATATGTAGAACGCGTATCATTCCGATATTTGTTTTAGTACAACACAAGCAAGTGGAGGTATATCCAACTTCAGACTTTGGTCCCTTTGGTGACTGGCAACATTTCGTGCTTTATAAACTTGACCAAGCAATTCTGTCGTTCCTCCAAAAGCAGTTTCATCGCTGTTGAAAACACAAGTCCATTTGCTACTGCTAGGTACACCAAGAATATAATCCTTATGTAAAGAAGGTATGAAATTACAGACAACAAGTAATGTATCGGCTTTCGATTTTCTTAAATATGCCAGGATACAGTTTGTGTGATCACTGTGGTCAATCCACTCAAAACCTCTGTGGTCATAATTATACTGATACAGCGCAGTCTCTTTTTTAAAGAGTTTATTCAGTTGGCGAATACAATCCTTAATGCCCTGATGGGGGGTGTGTTCCAACAGATGCCACTCGATGGAGTTGTTGACATTCCATTCAGAAGTCTGGCCAATCTCATTTCCCATAAACAGCAGCTTTTGCCCAGGATGGGTAAACATATAACTGTACAGCAATCTAAGGTTTGCAAAACGTTGCCACTCGTCTCCGGGCATTTTTGTAGCGATGGCGTTTTTACCGTGTACAACCTCGTCATGGGACAAAGGCAGCATGAAATTTTCCGAGTAGGCATAGGCCATCGAAAAACTGATTTCATTGTGATGATAAGATCTGTGAATCGGATCACGCGCCATGTATTGTAATGAGTCGTTCATCCATCCCATCATCCATTTCAAACCAAAGCCCAGACCCCCTTGATCTACAGGGGAAGTCACCCCATTGTAAGCAGTAGACTCTTCAGCAATCATTTGGATACTTGGAAAACTCTGGTAACATGATGTGTTTAGTCTTCTAAGAAAATCAATGGCTGCTAGATATTCATTTCCGCCATACTCATTTGGATCCCATTCACCTTCTTCTCTTGAGTAGTCAAGATATAACATAGAGGAAACTGCATCCACGCGCAGGCCATCCAAATGATATTTATCAAGCCAGAAGTGTGCACTTGAAATTAAAAAAGATACAACTTCAGGACGCTCATAATTAAAGATGAGGCTGTTCCAATCAGGATGAAATCCCTTTTTACGATTTGGGTGTTCATAGACGGCTGTGCCATCAAAATCTGCCAATGCAAAGTCATCGCTTGGGAAATGGGCAGGTACCCAGTCCATGAGGACACCAATATTGGCCTGATGTAATCTATCGATGAGATACATCAGATCACCTGGACTTCCAAAACGACTGGTGGGTGCAAAATAGGAAGTGGACAGGTATCCCCAGGAAGGATAGAAAGGATGTTCTGTCAGTGGTAAAAATTCAACGTGGGTGAATTCCATATCCTTGAGATAATGTACGAGCTCGTCGGCCATTTCAACATAGGACAATGAATGATCTCCCTTTTTTTTCCAACTGCCAAAATGCATTTCGTAGACCGACATGGGCTTATCAAGACTATTATATTGTTGCCGCGTATTCATCCATGAGGCATCCTCCCATTTATGATCAAGGGGCCAACTCACAGAGGCGGTTTTAGGCATGAGTTCTGTATAAAAGGCAAATGGATCGGCCTTGTCTCTGACCTTATCATCATGATGTGAGTAAATCCGAAATTTGTACATTTCACCCTTCTTAAATCCAGGAATAAACCCTTCCCAGATACCAGAGTGATCCCATCGTACAAATAGTCCATGGTCTTTCCCATTCCAGAAATTAAAACCACCTACAACTTCTATATGTCGTGCACCTGGAGCGAAGACCGCAAAAGCGTATCCAGCCACCCCATCCACCACAACAGGATGAGCACCTAGTTTTTCGTATAATCGAAAATGATTGCCGGATTTGAATAAATCGACATCAAAATCCGTCATGGCTTGATATGGGATGCACTTTGAGCTCAAATTAATTGTTTGCGTAAAATATAAGACGAAAAACTAAATCCTCAACAACTTAAAGTGATTTATCTTCAAAATAAGTCCAAGGTCAAATCCAAAACTATTTCTATTTTCACAGGGAATAATATTTCAATGTATTCAAAAGTAATTCAAGCTAAGTTTTTTGATCAAACCAAATCCTTTCTTAAAAAAGGTTCCGCCGAGGAAGACTATAATAAATTGGTAGAGCTTCTACAGTACCATGAATGGAAATACTATGTAGAGAGCAGTCCAGTTATCTCTGACACTGAATACGACTTATTGTATAAGCAGCTTGAAAACTTAGAAGAGCTTAACCCATCAATCGTAAGAGTAGATTCTCCAACCCAACGTGTATCCAGCGATCTTTCGAGTAATTTTCCAACAGTGAAGCATTTGAATCCCATGCTGTCTTTAGCCAATTCATACAATGCTGAAGACCTGAGGGATTTCGATACACAAATAAAAAAATTGTGCAGGATAGATGAAGGAGAGGTTGCGTACTTTATTGAACCTAAACTTGACGGTGGATCTATTGCCTTGGTTTATGAGAATGATATGTTGATCCGTTCGGCTACAAGGGGTAATGGTACAGAGGGAGAGGAAATGACCGCCAATGCAAAAGCAATTCCATCCGTTCCACTGTCTGCAAAATTTTCAGAATTCAATATTTACCGCGCTGAGTTACGTGGGGAAGCAGTAATTGCTTTGGATAATTTTAAACGTATAAATGCACAACGCGAAGAGGAAGGCTTGGTGCTTTTTGCAAATCCACGCAATGCCGCAACAGGGGGCCTTAGAATCAAGGATGCAAGTGAAACAAGAAAGCGCGGATTGGAAGTGATGATTTTTCAACTGGCATATGCCGAGGACGAAAACGGAAACAATGTCTTGGATCAATTTGGCACCCATGCTGAAGCCATGAAGGCGCTTGATCAACTCGGATTTAAAATTCCAAAGGATATTGATCAGTTAGCCAATAATATTGAAGAGGCAGCAGTGAAGTGTGCCGAATTGGAAACTTCCAGACCTAATTATAATTACGAAATAGACGGCGCTGTTGTAAAGGTCAATAGTTTTGAACTGCAGGAAAGATGCGGTTCAACCCAACATCATCCACGATGGGCCATAGCCTTTAAGTTTAAGGCAAAACAAGCAACAACTACTTTGGAGAGTGTAGAGTTTCAAGTTGGTAAGACTGGCGCTATTACACCCGTGGCAAAAGTAGAACCTGTTCACCTGGCGGGCGTAACAGTGTCTTCAATATCCATGCATAATGAAGACTTTATCAAGCAAAAAGACCTTAGGATTGGGGATAAAATTATTATCGAAAGGGCAGGTGATGTCATACCTTATATTGTAAAGGCCTTGGATGAGTTGAGGACAGGAAAGGAAAAACCGGTTGAGTTTCCAACGCATTGTCCATCATGTGATACTGAATTGGTAAGGTCAGAAGAGCAAGCCGCATGGCGTTGTCCAAACAGCGTATCGTGTGATGCCCAGGTGTTACAACGTATCATTTTTCATGTTTCAAAAGGGGCAATGAATATCGATGGATTTGGAAAATCTTATGTGGAGAAATTTTATGAATTGGGATGGATTAAGGACATTGCAGATGTCTATAAGCTGGATTACAATGCTATTGCCCAATTGGAAGGCTTTGGTGAAAAGTCTGCCACGAACATGAAAGCGGCCATTGACAAGGCCAAATCAAATCCACTTTATAAATTGCTCGTTAGCCTGAGTATTCACCATCTTGGAATCAAAGCAAGCAAATTGATTGCTCAGAATATATCAAGTGTTTTTGATCTTAAAGACTGGAATTTAGATACCTTCACGGAAATAAAGGACATCGGTCCCGTTGTGGCTGAAAATGTAATGGCGTATTTCAATAAAGATGAAAATATTCAAGTCCTTGAGAAGATGGCATCTTATGGTGTTAATGTAAATCAAACAGAAGAAGACAAACCATTAGTAGTATCAGACGATGCACCCCTTGCGGGGAAAACAATTTTGTTTACGGGGACGTTGACACAATTGGGTCGGAAAGAAGCCCAGTCAAAGGCTGAAAAAGCAGGGGCTAAAAATATCTCTGCAGTCAGCTCTAATTTAAATATCCTGGTAGTGGGTGAAAAAGCGGGTTCTAAATTGCGTAAAGCCCAAGCGTTAGAAACCGTCCAAATACTTACGGAACAAGAATTTCTGGATTTAGTAAACCAGGCATAAAGCTTATAAGACAATTGTATGAAATTTGAAGAATTTGGATTTAGTGATGAAATATTAGATGCCCTGTTTTATATGGGTTTCGAAAAGGCGACCCCGATTCAAGAACAAGCCATACCGGAAATATTAAAAGGCCATGATATCCTGGCATCTGCACAGACAGGAACGGGAAAGACAGCGGCTTTCCTTCTGCCTATTCTTGATCGTATTTCTAGAAGCAACAGTGGCCAGACACAGGTGTTAATCGTAGTGCCAACACGAGAATTGGCCCTACAGATCGATCAGCAGATTCAGGGCTTTACTTATACAACTGCAATAGAATCAATTTCACTTTATGGTGGTGGCGATGGTGTTGAATGGGAAGAGCAATCCAGGGCATTAAAAAAAGGTGTTCATATTGTTGTCGCAACGCCAGGTAAATTGATTTCGTTTATCAACAACAAACACTTCAATGGTGACACTGTAAAGTATTTAATTCTGGATGAGGCGGATCGAATGTTGGATATCGGATTTTATGAAGATATCATCAGTATCATCAATGCACTGCCAAAGGAAAGGCAGACCTTGCTATTTAGTGCTACAATGCCTGATAAAATTGTACAACTGAGTAAAAAGATTTTAAACGACCCTAAACGCATCAGTATTGCGATTTCAAAACCAGCAGAGAAAATCCTACAGGCGACTTATCTCTGTTATGATGAGCAAAAAGTACCCTTACTCATTCAACTCATAAAGGACAAGCCAGCATACAAGAGCATTATAATATTCAGCAGTACCAAAAAGAATGTGTCTACCATCGTGAGTGCACTCAAGCGGAAAGGACTCGAAGCTGCAGCCATATCTTCGGATCTTGATCAAAAACAAAGAGAGGAAGTGTTGTTGGCATTCAGAGCAAAAAATATCAGAATTCTTGTGGCTACAGATGTAATAAGCAGAGGTATAGATATCAAGGACATCAATCTTGTGATCAATTACAATGTACCTCGGGATGCAGAGGATTATGTGCACAGAATTGGTAGAACAGCACGTGCCGATACCTCTGGGGTTGCCATTACCCTGATCAATCCAGATGACATGCGTCATTTTCATGCCATAGAAAAACTGATCGAAAAAGAAGTAATAAAAATGGACGTTCCTCCAGCACTTGGGGAATCTCCAGAGTGGCAAAAGTCAGGACCAAGAAGAGGGGGCGGAGGCGGCCGATCTAGAAATAGTTCGGGAAGAGCCAAACCAAGACATAAGGGCAATCGAAAGGGTGGCTCAGGTAACAGAAAGCGGCCACCAAAACGGGATTAAAAAACAAAAAAGGCGAACATTCATTCAAATGTTCGCCTTTTGTATAATATTAAATCAACTTTGTTCTTAGATACCCAGCTTTGTTTTCACCAGGCTCATGACGTCGTCAGAATCATTTGCATGTAGCAAGGTTCCGGTGCTTGTATCAAATATCATTGTATATCCATTGTCCTTACCTACACTTTCAATCGCAACTTTTACCTTGTCAAGAATAGGCTGGTACAATTCTTCTCTTTTAGCTAAAATCTTCTGCTGCACTTCAACTTCGTATTGTTGAATTTTTTGCTGCTCCTGTCCTAATTCAGCTTCCTTTTGCTGCATTTGCACTTGTGATAAAACACCATTGTTGGCTTCCTGCGCATATTTCTGGTATTTAGTCTCAAATGCTTTTACCATGTCTTCCCCTTTGGATACAAGTTGACTCTGGTAAGTCTCTAATTGACTATCTGCTGATTTAACTTCTGGCATTTCAGAAAGTAATAATGCAGAGTTGATATATCCAAATTTTTGAGCATTCACACTGAATGATGCAAAAACCAATAAGGCTAGTATAGCTGTAATTTTGAAACGCTTGATATTCATTTTTTTCTTTTTTTTTCAATAAAAACGAAAGGGCTTTAGCGCCTTTCATATTTAGTACCGCAAATGTAGACGAATGATTTAAATTTTCTGGTTATTTAACCTAAGATTAAAGGTTTGAGCTGCATTTTGTTAAGATTTAAGTTCTATAGACTATATTTTGCCCCTTAATTGCTGTATTTCAGGGATAGTACGATATGTCTGCCGGCGGCACTAATTCCAGATGCAAATGGTCTATAGTGTAAGTCAAAAATGTTATTCATAGCAGCAGTCAAGTGTAGTTTTTTGGTGAGTTGCCAGTGTGTTTGTAAACTGAGCGTTTGCCAGCCCGGACTTCCATCGGGTGTCGCCAGGTCTGGATTATCGACACTTCCACCAAAGTCTTCAATGTCCTTATGAAAATTGTATTGCCACAATAGATTTATTGAGTGTTTTTTATAATTGTAGCTCAGTTTCGTGATACCATAGGTCGGGGGTATATGTCCCAAGGGTGAGGTATTCCCATCTTCGTCTTTCGCTTCGCCTTTCTGCACACTTAGAGTGCTGTATACTTCGAAGTTCGTTGCCGGGGTCCACATAATTGTTCCGGATATACCTCTCACATGGCCTGTTTCCGCATTTACATTTCCGGTAACCAAAAGGGTATCTCCAGCTGTAACGAATGCATTATCCCCGTTGGGGAGTTGGAAACGCTCTCTGACTATAGCATCTGAAATATGGGTATAGAATACGGTTAATCCGATGCTGAGGTTTCGTTTAGAGTGCATTAGGTTGAATTCAGAATTCCATACTTTTTCTGCTTCCAATTCAGGGTTGGGTACATTTATTTCATTGCTGTTGATCCTGATTTTTGCAAGGTCATCTACATTAGGTGCTCTGAAGGCTGTTCCTGTAGAAATCTTCATAAGCCAAGGTCCCTTTTTATAGTTCAGACCGGTCATACCCACAACAGTTTTATCCTCACTCGTGATGCCATCATAAAAATAATCCGGCCATTCAACTGGATCGCCTTGTAAATAAGAGAATGAGGTACTCTGCAAGTTCAGACGTAACCCATTAATCCAATTTAATGTCGAATCCTGATTCTTCCAGGTGTGTTGAAGGTAAGCACCGAGAACTGTCATTATACTACCTCCGCTTGGATATCGAGTTAAACTGTTCTGATTAATACTTCCCGTAATAATATTGGTCTCATTTGCTATTGAGCTTACATCGTTATGATGTATATCCACACCATAAGTTAGCCTTTGTGTGTTGGTTATGCGTTTTTCCAGATCAACGGTTAATCCCATGACATGTAAGTCTTCCTTTTGTTGAAAGATTAAAGGATCCTGATAAAATTTAAAAATGCGCTCCTCATCAACATTCTGGTAAGAAGCTATCAAAAGAAGTTTGTCAAACAAAGGTGTTGGTGCTGTCCATTCTAACCTGGGTGAAACAAGCAATCGACTTTGAGGACCATATCTCCAATCTGAATATCTAAAACTACCATTGACTTCCTCGATGAGATTGTCATATCTGGGAATATCGCTGGAAGTTGAATATTGCAAATTCAGGTCATATTTCAATCTTGAATTTGCGCGGTAAGACCATTTTTGAAGAAAGTCATATTGTCTGTAAGCCGAGCCAAGCTGTTTGTTTGGATTGTCATTATTTACAATTGTATCCAAGGCACCTATTCGCTGAACGTATTGGTTTCTTTTTCCAAATTCAGGATAATCATCGCTCCTATTATTGCCTGCAACGAGATCACCGAAGTCTGAAAAGGAAAAGCTGGTTGTTACACCCCAGCTTTTATTCGAGTAGGTATAATCAAAGTGGGCAGTCTTTTCTGAATTGGCGCTGTTATAGCGGGTATATGCATTTATTTTATGGAGAGATCGCTTATTGCTGTAATAATTCAAAATCGGGGACTTCGTCCTGAAATGAATGACACCACCTAAAGCATCTGAACCATACATCAAAGACCCCGGACCATAGATTAATTCAGTCTGTTGCAATATTGCAGGATCGATCGTAATGGCATTCTGGAGGTGACCACTTCTGTAGATGGCATTGTTCATTCTGACACCATCTATAACAAGGAGTATTTTATTGGCTTCAAAACCCCTAAGAATCGGTGAACCACCGCCCATTTGACTTTTTTGAACATAGGCCATACCACTCAGCGCAAGTGCATCCGCCGCTGTTTGTGCTGTGGAGTTGTAAATTTCTTTGGATCGTAGCCTTTTGATATTAAATGGCACATCAAATGTTCTTGAATTTGTTCTACCAATAATTACCACCTCATCCAGCATTCCTTTTGAAGGTGTAAGTTCAACGATATTGTTTTGTGCTCTGATTGATTTGACAGATAAGTTTAATCGATCATAAGAGATATAGGAGAAATTGACAGACACAGAATCTTCAAGTTCGGGCTCCAAAACCACCACGCCATTGGCATCACTGATCATAGATTTGTTCATGTACTGAACGATGGCCCCTATCAGTGGGTATCCATTTTCATCAATCACTTGCACAGATTCTTGCCCGTTTGATAAAAATGCCGTTCCCAGAAAGACGAGGATTAAATTATACTTGAGGTATTTGAATAGTAAATGTGGTTCCTTCATTAGGCTTGGAGCTTTTAACAAATATTTTTCCGCGATGATAATTTTCAATAATTCTTTTGGCAAGAGAAAGTCCTAATCCCCAGCCTCTTTTCTTAGTTGTAAATCCCGGTCTGAATACATTTTTAAAATCCGTGTTCGGAATACCTTTACCAGAATCTGACAAGTCAATGTTTATATGTTCGGATGTTAAAGAAAGTTCAACGACGATATCGCCTTCACTGTCCATTGCATCCAGTGCATTTCTCAATATGTTTTCAATTACCCAGTCAAAGAGATGGGAATTAATTTCGGCGTATACAGGGCCGTCTGTATTTTCATTCAATATGAAATCGATCTTATGTGGTGCCCTGCGTTGCATGTATTTTAAACATGCTCTAATTTCATCACCAATATCCACTTTAACCAGATCGGGCTTAGACCCTATTTTTGAAAACCTGTCTGCTATCAGTTCCAATCGTTTCACATCATTTCTTAGTTCCTGTACAACTTCCAACTGATCGGTGTTATTAATGGACATACCTTTTAAATGTTCGATCCAACCAATAATAGCTGAGATGGGCGTACCCAATTGATGGGCCGTTTCCTTAGCCATACCTGCCCACACACGATTTTGTTCGGCCCTGCGAGAGGTAGATAAAACATAATACCCAAATCCAATAAATGTTACGAGCAATAGAATTTGAGCCAAAGGGAAAATGGATATCAGGCGGTATGTTGTTGAATTTTCATAGTATATCCATGCGGCATAGTCACCAGGACCTTTGATAGGGTCGTATCCTTTTTTGATAATTTTGGCTTTGCGCGATTGGAGAAACTCCTGATCTTCATTACGGCCATTTCTATAATTTTCACCCTGAAGATTGCCTTCTTCATTCTCCATAATGATTGGAATGTTGCCCAGTCTTTCCAGAACAAGCGAGGTGACGATCGTACTCTCATCTTCATTGTCTGTAACGGTACGAATTGCTTCTACAAACAATTCAACCATATTCAGTTCACGTTCGGCGAGATTTTTTGCAAGATGTTGGCTGTAGATCATTGTAATAGTTACGATTACAAAACCCATTATTGCCAATAGGATTTTTCCGCGTGAACTATTTTTATATATTTCCATACGATTTCGGACTATAGAACGCCGATTGTGGATAAAGAATTATCTATTTAACAGAATGCAAATTAACAAAACTTATACCGCTCACCGATTAGCAGACATAAATGGTATAGCTCAGGACATTTTGGCACATATTCAGCATAAACTCATACTTTTTAAAGGTGAGCTGGGTGCTGGCAAAACTACACTGATCAAGGCAATGATACAAGCATTGGATTCGCAAGACCAGGGCAGTAGTCCGAGTTATGCTATTGTCAATGAATACGCGGTAAACGGAGATCGTATTTATCATCTGGATTTATATCGACTCAATGACGCAGAAGAAGCCTTTCAACTGGGTATAGAGGAGATTTTATATTCAGGGGCTTATTGTTTTGTTGAGTGGCCTCAAATTATTAAATCTTATTTAGAGCCGCCTTACCATCTCATAACATTGGAACATAAGGAAAATAATGAGCGCAAAATTTCGATTGTCTGATTAATACCCTTTAATTTATAGGATTAACAATGGGAGTTATGGCTGATAACAGCAAAAAATTAAATTTTGCAGAATTTTTTACTGAAGGGCATTATCAAACACAAACCGAAGTACTTGAAGTCAGTACTGGGAGTAAACAACTTGCCATCGGTATTCCCAAATCCGATGACGATGAAAATCGCATAGCGCTTGTCCCCAATTCCATCCGTACCCTCAAAGGCTATGGACATAATGTAATTGTAGAAAGTGGTGCAGGCGAACGCTCCAATTATTCTGATCACGATTATTCAGAGGGCGGAGCAAAAATCAGCCTTAACAAGAAGGAGGTCTTCTCTTGTGATATTGTCATTATGGTATCTCCACCTTCTATTGCAGAGATCGAATTATTTAAACCCAATCAGGTACTCATTTCTCCTATTACGCTCCCCAAAATGTCTGAAGAGTACCTTGCCGCATTGAAGCGCAAACGGGTGATTTCTCTGGCTATGGAATATTTGAAAGGTGAAAAAGGCTCATTCCCTTTGGTTCGAATCATGAGTGAAATAGCAGGGATGGCTTCTGTATTTACCGCTGCCGAATTATTAAGTTACAGTCAGGGCGGTAGAGGTGTCCTCCTTGGTGGTGTATCAGGCGTGCCTCCAGCCAAAGTTGTCATACTTGGCGCAGGTGTTGTTGGAGAGTTTGCTACCAAAACAGCATTGGGCCTTGGTGCATCGGTGCGTATTTTTGACAATGACATCAGCAAACTGATGCGGATTCAGAATATAATTGGAAGGCACTTGCACACCTCTACATTTAATCCGGTGTATTTAGGATATCAATTGATAAGTGCGGATGTAGTGATTGGAGCTGTTCATTCTCCAACCGGCCGATCTCCGATTCTTGTGACCGAAGACATGGTGTCAAAAATGAAGGCAGGATCTGTTATTATTGATGTAAGTATAGATCAAGGCGGTTGTATAGAGACCTCAGAAGTAACCACACACCATTCACCGACAATAACAAAGCATGGCGTCATCCATTATGGCGTGCCTAATATTGCCTCCAAAGTTCCAAGGACGGCATCAAATGCAATCAGTAATATCATCACACCCCTTATCATCAAATCAGGTGAGTATGGATCTGTTGAAGCCCTTTTATATGCTAGAGCTGGGGTAAGACATGGGGTCTATACCTATAAGGGCTGCCTTACAAATGAATACTTGAGCAAGCGATTTGGGATGAAATATCAGGACATCAACTTACTTATAGCCAGCAAGTTTTAATACTTACTTATAACCTCTTCTGGCGTCTATAAAACTTTTTATAAAGGCAAACATGGCAATTACGCCAGTAACAATCATGCCTATGGTTCTGTAGAGACCCGGGCCACCCTGATCCAGTGATTTTGGCAATCGCATACCGAATAATGCACCTAACATTAGCAATGTGAGTAATACCGCTACATGCGCAGCAGCCTTATTATGATTTCTTATGCTGTTGGTAAGCACAAGGAGAATAACACCAAATATTACAGGTATAAGAGCTGTATTGGAGCCTGTGGATTTATATCCCCAGAATCCCAGACCAATAAGTGCTACAGCGTTTAATAAATTTGCATTCCCTGCATTCATCTTTTTTTGTTTTTAAGTTTCAGTTAATACAACGCGCCTGAATTTCATGAAATAATCCAAGAAGGAGGCCACTGTTAAAAATAGAGATAGATAGATTATCCACATATAGAAATCTATTCCAAGTAACATAGCAATTAAACCAATAAACAGGACAAGGGTTTTGAATTTACCCATCCAACTGGCTTTGATTTCGTATTTATGATAACTGGTATAGATTCGAAGACCCATAACAATGATTTCTCTATAGAGTATTATAAAAGTTACCCAGCACGGAATCATACCTTCTACACTGAATACCAGCAAAGCAGAAAGAATAAATAACTTATCTGCTGTGAAATCATGTATGGCACCCAAATAACTGGTTTGACCGCGAACCCTTGCAATATAACCATCGAGGAAATCACTGATTCCAGAAACAATCACAATTATCAACAAGAATAGATCCTTGTGATCCCAGTCTGTGAGGTAAACAAGGGTTAATGGCGCAAATATGAGCCTCAATGCGCTGATAAATTGTGCTATATGTAAATGTTTCACGAAGGCAAGATTAACAAATATGTACTGGAGTTAAGCTATAAAATGTCAGATTTTCACAAATAGATTTTGAAAGTAGGACATTCTGTCATAAATCCGGGCATGGCATCTAATTTGACTTGGATAATTGGTCAAAACAAATAATCGTATGATGGAAACAGGACAGATATCAGTACAAACGGAAAATATATTTCCAATAATTAAAAAATTCCTTTATTCGGATCAGGAAATATTTCTCAGAGAACTTATTTCTAATGCCATTGATGCAACTACGAAGATCAAAACCTTGTCATCAAGAGGAGAGTATAAAGGCGAGTTGGGTGATTTAACAATCGATATTATATTGGATAAAGAGGCCAAGACTTTAACGATTCGTGATAAAGGGCTTGGTATGAGCGAGGCAGAAGTAAAAAAATACCTGAATCAGGTCGCATTTTCTTCAGCAGAGAGTTTCCTTAAAAAATATAAGGATGATGCAAGTATAATAGGACATTTCGGATTGGGATTCTATTCTGCTTTTATGGTTGCAGATAAGGTGGAAGTGGATACGCGTTCATATAAATCTTCAGTTGGTCCTATTAAATGGGTATGTACCGGAAACCCTGAATATGAATTAGGCAAGGGGACAAGAAAGGAAAGAGGGACGGATGTGATATTGCATATATCAGATGACAGTGTAGAGTTTCTGGAACAGAATAGAATTCAACAATTGCTCGACAAATATTCTAAGTTTCTTCCAATTCCAATTCGATTCGGAAAGAAAACAACCACGAAGTGGGAAGGAGAAGGTGAAGACCGGAAGAGTATTGAGATAGAGGAAGATAATATTGTCAACAATCCTGAACCCCTTTGGAAAAAGAAACCCAATAAATTAAAGGAAGAAGACTACAAGGCTTTTTATAAGGAGCTGTATCCACTTAGTACAGATCCACTTTTCTGGATTCACTTGAATATTGATTATCCCTTCAATCTAACAGGAGTATTGTATTTCCCAAAGCTGAATAACAGCCTTGAGATTCAGAAAAATAAAATTCAGCTGTACAGCAATCAGGTATATGTTACCGATGATGTGAAAGAAATTGTACCTGAATTTTTACTCTTGTTGCATGGTGTAATTGATTCACCGGATATTCCATTGAATGTATCAAGGTCCTATCTTCAGAGCGACAGCAATGTGCGTAAGATCACATCTTATATTACCAAGAAAGTGGCAGAGAAACTGAAGCAGTTGTATAAAAAGGATAAAGAGGGATATGAATCCAAATGGGATGACGTTGGCACTTTTGTTAAATACGGAATGATTGCAGATCAGAAATTTGACGAACGGGCCAAAGACTTCTGCATCCTAAAAAATACGAAAGGGGAGTTCATGCTTATCGATGAGTATGTTGAAAAAGTCAAAGCAAACCAGACAGACAAGTACGATAAGACAGTAGTACTTTATGCCAACAATGAAAAAGACCAACATAGTTATATAGAGTCTGCCGTAAATTATGGTTATGATGTTTTGTTGATGAACAATGTCATTGACAACCACTTCATGCAACATCTTGAGCAAAAACTACAAAACGTAACCTTTGTCAGAGTTGATTCGGATACTGTAGATAAGTTAGTCCAAAAGGAAGAGGAGCGTGAGTCTGTTCTATCAGAAAATGAATTGGAAAAAGTAACGAATATTTTCACAGATTCATTGGGAGATTTGAAAGGAGGCCATATCGAACTGAGACCTCTTTCACCAGATGACCATCCAGTGTTAATTACACGTCCGGAGTTTATGCGTAGAATGAAAGAGATGCAAATGATGCAGGGCATGAACCTTGGAGATATGCCGGACGCTCATAATGTTATTGTTAACAGTAACCACGAACTGGTGGCCAAAAAAATTCTAGGTATGAAAAGCAAGGAGAAAAAAGAACGCTTTGCAAAGTATCTGTATAATTTGGCACGGCTTAATCAAAACATGCTTAAAGGCGAAGAACTCAATGCCTTCATTAAAACAAGTATTGAGTTTTTGAAATAAAAATAGAGGGACGCTTGAGAGTGTCCCTTTTTTTATTTACTTGTAGGTGGATTCAATTCCTGTCAACTTTTGCGACTCAGAATTGTAATCTAAATAGAATATTTATTTTTGCGATCTAAAACATATAACTATGCCGTTTGACATTCAGATGATCAGGAACATGTACGATAAATTTGCCTCAAGGGTAGATGAAGCGAAAAAGGTTCTTGGAAGACCATTGACACTCTCAGAGAAAATTCTTTATTCCCACCTCCACGAAAATTCTCCGTTGCAAAATTATACACGGGGCAAAGACTATGTGTTCTTCGCGCCGGACAGAGTGGCAATGCAGGATGCAACGGCTCAAATGGCATTGTTGCAATTTATGATGGCTGGGAAAGATAAAGTGGCAGTACCTTCAACAGTACACTGCGATCATCTAATTCAGGCAAAAGTTGGAGCGGATGAGGATTTGGCAAGTGCGAATGATGTAAATTCAGAAGTCTTTAATTTTCTTGAGTCTGTATCTGATAAGTATGGATTAGGATTTTGGAAGCCTGGGGCAGGCATTATTCATCAGGTAGTACTTGAAAACTATGCTTTTCCAGGCGGCATGATGATAGGAACGGATTCACATACTGTGAACGCAGGCGGCCTTGGGATGATTGCTATCGGTGTTGGTGGGGCAGATGCAGTAGATGTGATGGCTGGTATGCC
>JABDJE010000045.1 GCA_013002625.1 Saprospiraceae bacterium
GGCGCGGGCTCTGATTCACTTGTCAACTACGTGGATGTCCAGGCTGAACCTACAATAAACTGAACCCCAAATAATCCGGGTGGATCAAGTCAATATGGTGGGATTACATCATTCTCACTTGCAAACATTCTAAACTCATCCTCTGGATCAAGTTCAAGCAGTGAGTACCAGGAATTTATATGCAGTGCCGTTGCGACACTGGTGCCAAGTACATCGTATACATTTGCAATAGGTTTGGGTGACTGCGGATCAAGTCCTATTTTATTTGAAAGAGTAAGAATATATATTGATTATAACAATGATGGTGATTTCACAGATTCAGGAGAATTAGCTTTTAACTCTGGTGGAACATCCTACTGTAATGGTATGTCGAACTCATTTACAACACCAGCATCTCCTCAACTGGGTGAATTAATGCGTCTACGTGTCATTGTTGACAACCAATCCATAGGATCACCTTGTCATAGCCCTAATTCAGGGGAGGTAGAAGATTATGGTGTATATTTTGAAGAAACACAAATTTTTGGATGTACAGATCCTGCTGCGTCAAACTATAACCCTTCGGCAACCGTAGATGATGGTTCTTGCCAATACGGTTCTACTACCTGGTATGCCGATACCGATTCTGATAATTTTGGTGATCCTAACGTTTCACAATCCTCCCCTACACAGCCTGCCGGTTATGTAGCCGATGATACAGATTGTGATGATACAGATGATACAGTTTACCCCGGTGCGCCTGAATTGTGTGATGGACAGATCAACAATTGTAACACTGGTTCTCTACCGGGCGATGAGATTGATAATGACGGTGACAATTACGTAGAATGTACGATCGATGCCGGTGGTTGGGATGGTAACCCTGCCGTTGTAGGCGGTGATGATTGCGACGACAATGATTCGAATAATTTTCCGGGTAACACCGAAGTCTGTGATGGGCAGGATAATGATTGCGATGGCATGGTCGATGAAGGTGTATTAATCACCTACTTCCAGGATCTGGATGAGGATAATTTTGGTAATAACAGTGTTACTGTACAAGCCTGTTCTCAACCAGTAGGATTTGTTTTAAATAATACGGATTGTAATGATAACGATGATACCGTCTACCCTGGTGCGCCAGAATTATGTGATGGTCAAATAAATAACTGCAATACAGGGTCTTTACCTGGCAATGAAATAGACAACGATGGCGATAATTACGTAGAATGTACGATTGATGCCGGTGGCTGGGATGGCAATCCTGCAGTTGTTGGAGGCGATGATTGTGATGATAACGACGCCAATAACTATCCGGGTAACACCGAAGTGTGCGATGGTCAGGACAATGATTGTGATGGCTTAACCGATGAAGGCCTGACATCTGTTTATTATAGAGACTTAGATCAGGATACCTATGGCGACTTAAACAATAGTATAATTGATTGTGCACCACCAACAGGATATGTGTCGAACTTCCTGGACTGTGATGACAATGATAACACAGTCTTCCCAGGCGCACCTGAACTTTGTGATGGTCAAATTAATGATTGTAACACAGCGTTACTGCCTTCCAACGAGATAGATAATGATGGTGATAATTATGTCGAGTGCATTATTGATGCCGGTGGCTGGGATGGTAACCCTGCTGTTGTTGGGGGCAATGATTGTGATGATGGAGACAGTGATAATTATCCAGGTAATATAGAAACTTGTGACGGCCAGGATAATGACTGTGATGGTTTTATTGATGAAGGGTGTCAGCCTTGTGATGGCGACTTCCTCGTTATAAACACCATTACTCAAAATACATATAATGCTGAAATCAATATCACCTCTGATGCCTATGTTGATGAGCCGCAGCCTGTAAATTTCTTTGCGGGCACAGATATAAATCTAGAAGCAGATTTTGAAGTTGTATTGGGAACAGAGTTCACTGCTGAAATTGAAGATTGTATTCCAACAAACTTTCAAGGAGATGATAATACTCAATTTCTTAAAACAGCCAATACGGAAGATTTAAAAGAAGCATTACACCAAAAAATAACTCAAGGTCAGATCGAATTGATGATCCTTGATCGTTGGGGTGATATCAAAGTTTCGAAATCAATCCCGATTGAAGCATTGGATCAAACTGTAGAGTCTTTGATTCCATCTTTAGAAATAGGATTCTATGCCTTTGTTGTAAAGCAGGGAGATATCGAATTGGTACAGATGATCGCTATTTCATCCACTCAAGAATAAAACCAAGGCTTTCCAAATCTTGCCAGAACCCAGGGTAAGATTTGGAAACGACTTTGGGGTCCTCAATAATTATATCATTCGTCAATGCCATGGGTGCGAACGCCATGGCCATACGGTGGTCATCATAGGTTTTAAACTGAAGCTTTCTATCTGCCCTTTTAACCACTCCTTTTACGACATAATCGTATGCTTCTACACATTCAAACTCTACCTTACATTTACCAAGCTCATTCTGAAGCGCCTTTATACGATCGGTCTCTTTAATGATGAGTGTGTTTAAATTTCTTAAGGTTAAGTGGATGCCTTTCATGGCTGCCATGACGGCTAAAGTCTGCGCAATATCCGGCACCTTCAAGCAATCAATATCTATGCGATCATTAAATGAATCTGTTGGCTTCAATGTTACCACACCATCATTGAAATTTGAACTTACGCCAAATGGCATTGCAAGCATTGCAATATCTGAATCGCCTTGTAAGGAATCCTTGTATAATGTGGATAATTCAATTTGACTTCCTTTTGATATGGATACCAGGCTATAGTAATAGCTGGCTGCTGACCAATCCGACTCCACGGTAAAATCAGTAAACTGATAAGCTTGTGGTGCAATAGAGATTATATCTCTCTCTTCAGCCACTTCAACACCAAATTGACGCATGAGCGTGAGCGTCATATCAAGGTAAGGACGGCTGACAGTTCGGCCTTTCAATATTATTTTTAATCCCAAAGGTAGAATGGGTGCGATCATACATAAAGCTGAAATATATTGACTGCTCATTGAGCTATCTATCTCAACTTCCTGATTTATCTGGTGCTTGAACGGTCCGATTTTTAGTGGCGGATAATCTTCCTTGGCTAAATAAGTGATATCCGCTCCAATTGATCGTAGCGCTTCCACAAGCGGACCAATCGGTCTTTGCAACATGCGCTCTGAACCAGTGAGGATCTGCTCACCGTCACGAACTGCAAAGAAAGCTGTTGAAAAACGATAGCTCGTGCCTGCGTGTCCGGCATTGTATTCCGACCCTTGTTGATTCAACAACTTATTTAATATCACTGTGTCATCACTGATAGATAGATTATGTATTGTTGTATCCGCATTAGCCAGTGCGCGCATAATCAAAACCCTGTTCGAAATACTTTTTGAACCTGGGAGTTGGATACTTCCTCTCAGTGGATAATCGGGTGCCTTGAGTAATAGTTTTTCCATCAAACTATTTCCAATGTATCGTTATAATCTCTTTCGTATCTGTGGAGAGGCTTAATGCCACGGGACAATGATGGGCTGCTTTGTCCAGTATCTTTTTATCCTTATCAGAATAATTGCGATCCGGCATATAAATCACAATTTCAATCTGACTGATTCTCCTGGGGCCTGAAGCCATTGTTTTATGAACCTCTGCTTTTGTCCCTTCGATGTCAATATCATGTTCTCTTGCCGCAATGCCCATTATGGTTAAAATGCAAGATCCTAAAGATGTACAAGTTAGATCGGTTGGTGAAAATGCTTCACCCTTCCCTTTATTGTCAACAGGTGCATCGGTCAAGATGATATTTCCTGAACGCAAATGCCTGGCTTCCGTGCGTAAATCTCCTTTATATACTATCTCTGCTATCACGACTTATCATTTTTTTCTTTCTCTTCTTTTTCTGCCCTTTCTGCATGCCAGGATTCCGCTGCTTTCTCATATCTGTCGATGATCTGCTTAACCAGTTTGTGACGCACCACATCTTCGGAGGTCAGAAATATTTTTGCAATACCATTTACATCAGACAAAATATCCAGAGCACGATATAAGCCCGATTTCTGGTTCCGAGGTAAATCGATTTGAGACAAGTCCCCTGTAATAATACATTTAGCCGATGGCCCCAATCTCGTCAAAAACATTTTGATTTGGGTCGATGTCGCATTTTGTGCCTCATCCAGAATTATAAATGCATTATCCAGCGTTCGCCCCCGCATGAATGCCAAAGGTGCAACTTCAATAATACGATTCTGCATAAAGTGATTTAACTTTTCAACTGGCAGCATATCATCCAATGCATCATAGAGCGGTCGTAAATATGGATCGATTTTATCCTTTAAATCCCCGGGTAAAAAGCCCAAGTTTTCGCCTGCTTCAACAGCGGGTCGCGTCAGGATTATCTTTCTGACCATTTTCGTCTTCAAAGCTCTGACAGCTAAAGCCACAGCAGTATAAGTTTTACCTGTACCCGCAGGCCCAATGGCAAAAAGAATATCGTTGGCTTCGGACATCTGAACCATTCGCTTCTGGTTGCGTGTACGTGCTTTGATGGCCTTGGCATTTCTACCATACACGATAACATTGGCATTTGTCGGACCATTTAATTCCGCTTCTTCCTGTTCCAGTTCGTAGGACATGTTACCATTCAAGACATCTTTAACCTTTTGGGTGGACAAAGGTGTCTTGTTTCGTACCAATTTGACCAACTGTTCGATTTTAGATTTGGCTTTTTGGGCATCCTTCTTTTCGCCAGAAATTTTAAGGTTTTCACCGCGAGAAGTGATTTGGAGAGCAGGAAAAGCTTTTTTTACCAGATTTAATTTAGAGTTCTTCTCGCCGTACAATTCTAGGGGATTTATCCCATCTATTTTTAAAATGATTTCGCTCAATACTTTCTTTCCGATTTTAATACTTTATTATGGTTAAAATTAAGGACAATATCAAAAATAAACACAGGCTTTCGACAAGCAGTTCATTTTTTTGTAAAACATATCTCATTAAACAATCATTTATAGATATTTGGTATTAATTTACCTCAATAGTATGCAAATTGTAACGTTGATATCAGACTTCGGGATTAAAGATCATTATGCAGCCTTGCTGAAGGGAGCGATACTCAACCTCAATTCAGACTTACAAATTATCGATGTCACCAATCAGGTCGATACACATGATATTAGGCAAGCCGCCTATTTCTTAAAAGCAATTTGCAAAAAGTACCCTCAAGGTACCATACATATTGTAGCGGTTAACAATTTCTATGATGATGATTTTGAAATAATTTCGTTTGAATACAAGGGCCATTATTACATTGGCCCGAACAATGGAATTTTTTCTTTGGCTTTTGACTCCATCGATAAGGATGAAGTATATAAAATCGCATACGATGAAGATGATGAAGATTTATTTAATCTCATTGCCCATGGTGTAAGCCTCATCTCTCAAAACATGTCGATTACAGAAGTGGGGCCACCGCTCAATCATTTCGAAAAGAAAATAGATGTTCAACCTGTTCAGACCAATGATGAAATCAGGGCCACGATTATCCATATCGACAAATACGAAAATGTAATTATCAATGTCCACAGAGAATTTTTCGAGCATATCCAGGCCGGACGGAATTTTGAAATATTTTTTAAATACTATAACCCTATCACAACTATCAGTAAAACGTATGCCGATGTGCCAATAGGAGAAGTAGTATGCTTATTTAACAGCGCCAATTATCTCGAAATCGCCATCAACAATGGCAAAGCCTCAAGTCAATTGGATCTGCTCAAAGATGAGACCATTCAAATCAGATTCTTATGATAGTCCGGGTCGTTAAAATGGAATTCAAATCTGAATGCATTGAAGCTTTCAAGGCATTATTTGAAGAACGAAAGGAGAATATCAGAAACTTTCCCGGGTGTCAGTATTTGGAATTGCTTCAAGGGCTACCACCAAAAAACAACATTTTTTTTACCTACAGCTACTGGGATAGCGAAGATGAACTTAACAACTATCGTTATTCTGAACTGTTTAAATCTACGTGGGATCTAACAAAAAAAATGTTTTCCCAGAAAGCCCAGGCGATCAGTTTGGAAAAAGCCCACATCTTGGATTAAATGGCAGTATTAAAGACAAAATCATATCATGTATATATCGATGAGTCACTGGACCTTTTCTATGAAAAATTAGAGCTCTTGGAGGCTTCGTCTGTATTTGTATTAGTGGATGAAAATACACTTCAACATTGCCTTCCTATCCTGGCCGATCTTGATGGAAAGTATAAATTATTTATAATTCAAATTACCTCGGGGGAAGAAAACAAAACGCTCGATACCTGTCGATATATCTGGACCAGATTATCAGAACTGGGAGGCGACAGAAAAAGTGTACTCATTAATCTTGGGGGCGGCGTCATTGGTGACATGGGAGGCTTTGCAGCTTCCTGTTATATGAGAGGCATAAGATTTATTCAAGTCCCGACCAGTTTGTTATCTCAAGTCGATGCCAGTGTAGGGTCAAAGCTTGGTGTGGATTTTAACGGCGCTAAAAACATGATTGGCGTATTCAATGACCCTGAATTTGTTTTCATCCATTCGCCATTTCTCAAGACACTACCCAACAGACAATTGAGAAGCGGTTACGCAGAAACAATCAAGCATGCCTTAATATACGATCGACATCTATGGGAGACTTTAAAGCCAATCAATGAATTGAATAAGACAGATTCCTGGGCAGAAAATATTCTAAAGTCCGTGTCTATTAAAAATACAATTGTCAATCAGGACCCCTATGAAAATAGCATTCGCAAAATTTTAAACTTTGGACATACAATTGGTCATGCAATAGAGTCCAGTTATTTAAATAGGCCAGCACCTTTGCTACACGGTGAAGCTATTATTCTGGGAATGCTTGTCGAAAGCTATATTTCAGTTAAATTAAATTTGTTGGATCCGGAAGCGTTTAATGCAATTGAATCATTTTTAAAAACTGAATATTCAGACCTTTTTCAATTGGCATTCAACGCATCTGAAATTTTTAGTTACCTGAAATTTGATAAAAAGAAATTTGGCGAATCAATTCTGTTTGCCTTAATTGATAGCATTGGAAGCACCCGGTATGATATTGAAATACCAGATACCCTTATTCGGGAAGCTTTAAATAATACACTAAGATTATCATGACTACTATTAAAAAGTCAATAAATAAGTCACTGTCGCTGTTCCTCCTTATTACTATTCTATATGCTTGTTCCGGAGAAACTGTCCAAATTGGTCAGGATATCAACTCAGACCCAAGAGATGCCAGCACAATTGAAATGGCTGCAGAGTTAAAGCAGTGGAATGATTATCTGACACCTGACAAGAGCAACTATAAAAACCGGGGACGTTCACAAATGTTTGTGGAAAATGCCAAAATGGCTTCTGGAATCCAAAAACTCACCTTTGACCTAAGGTCGGAGTATGAATTATTATTGGCGGGTCAATCCCAAAGAGCTTACCAGGGATTTAATCGAATAGATTCATTGGCGAGAGCCATGGGCATTCCAGAAGACCAACCTGTCTATTTGATGACAAAGGAATTCAGAGCTTTAGCCATGCTCAGATTGGGTGAGCAGGAAAACTGCCTCCACAATCACAGTATTGAATCCTGTATTATGCCATTTGGTGTAGACAGCTACCATCAGTTGACCAAAGGAAGTGAAACTGCCATTGATGAAATAGAAGGCATTCTTCAATTAAAAGAGGATTTGAATTTCAGATATGTTTTAAATGTAGCGTATATGACCCTGGGGCGTTATCCTCAGGATGTACCCAAACAGTGGTTGTTGCCTATGACTTTTACCGAGGAAAAAGATATTCTTGAGAATGGCAAGTTTGATAATATTTCAAGTCTTATCGGTATCGATGACAACCGCTTATCCGGTGGTGTTGTTATAGAGGACTTTGATAATGACCTGGACCTGGATATCATGGTCAGTTCATGGAATTTGAATGACCAAATTTTCTACTATGAAAATGATGGCAACGGAAACTTTGAAAACAAATATAAATCTGCCGGCTTGGAAGGACTGACTGGTGGCTTGAACATGTCACACGGAGATTATAATAATGACGGCTACATGGATGTTTTCGTTACAAGGGGCGCATGGCTGCCGTTGGGAACCTTCCCAAATTCACTTTTACGAAATAATGGAGATGGTAGTTTTACCGATGTAACAAAAGCTTCAGGCATTTACTCATTGCATCCATGCCAGACCGCCGTATGGGCTGATTTTAATAATGATGGATGGCTAGACATTTTTGTAGGCAATGAAAGTTATGCTGAATTTGTTCATCCATGTGAATTATGGTTGAATGACGGACAAGGAAATTTCACAAATGTTGCTGCTGCCTCCAAGGCTAATATTTCTGCCTTTATAAAAGGTGCTTCCGCTTCAGATTACGATAAGGATGGGGATATTGATTTATACCTTTCAAATATGGCTGGCGGTAATTTTCTGTTGAAAAATAATTTTGACCCTCAGACTAAGGCATTTGTTTTTGAGAATAGCTCTACCCAAGCCGGCGTATTGAAACCTGATCAAAGTTTTCCTTGCTGGTTTTTTGACGCTAACAATGATGGTTGGGATGATATTTTTGTCAGCGCCTTTCCATATAACAATTACAATAATTTTGCTGGAGGTCTGGCAATGGAAATGCTCGGTCAGGAAAATGGAATTGAAAAACCAAAAATTTACATAAACAATCAGGATGGTACGTTCTCAGATATGACGGCATCCATGGGATTGAATACGACCTGTTATACGATGGGCTCCAATTATGGCGATATCAATAATGATGGTTATATGGACTTCTATCTTGGAACCGGAGAACCTGACTTTAAGGCCCTTGTGCCAAACAGGATGTTCCTCAACAGACAGGGACGTAAATTTTCGGAAGTAACAACACAAGGTGGATTCGGACATGTTCAAAAGGGACACGCCGTCTCTTTTGCAGATCTCGATAACGATGGGCATCAGGATGTATATGCCGTGATGGGAGGGGCGTATGAGGGAGATGTATTTTTTAATGCTTTTTTTCACAATCCGGGCAATGACAACGATTGGATTAAATTCGACATTACAGGAACCCAATCGAATCGCCCTGCCTACGGAACCCAGGTTGAATTGCAACTTACAAATGGAAATGAAACAAAATCCTATTACCAGACAGTTTCCAATAGTTCAAGTTTTGGTGAAAATCCAAGATGGTTGCACTTTGGTATTCCAAATGGCATGACAATTACGAAAGCCATTGTAAATTATCCCAGTGGTCAAAAACAAAGTTTCGATAAGCTAAACAACAATACCTTCTATGCCATCACAGAGGGCGATGATGTTGCTGTTCAAAAAGAACTGAAGAACATAACACTTAACAAAGACAGTCATCATCACCACCACTAATAATTAATTTAACAGTTTGATATGGCTTTCTAAGCCTGTCATTACGTTATAAAAGAAAAAGTATGCGTACGAAAATTATAAGTCTTCTATTGGTCCTGGGGCTTATCTCCTGTGACCCACAAGATCTTCAAAGAGTACTGGATTCAGTCAATCAGGCTCCTTTAACAGATATTGATATATCCAATGGTTTGAAAGAGGCTCTGCAGTTTGGGGTAGACAACAGCGTCAACTATCTCTCTACTCAAGATGGTTTTTATAAATCTATTTATAAAATAGTGTTGCCCGAAGAAGCAAATGTTGTCATTGACAAACTTTCGATTATCCCTGGTTTTGATAATCTTGAAGAAGAACTTATTAGGCGCATTAACCGTGCGGCTGAAGATGCAGCATCCAAAGCAGGCCCGATATTCATAGATGCTGTCAGAGGAATTACCTTTGATGATGCAATGAATATTCTAATGGGTGAAAAGAATGCGGCCACACAGTACCTTCACAATAGAACTTATAGTCAGTTGTATGATACATTTAAGCCCGTATTAATAGAATCGCTTAATAAATTCAATGCTTTGGATTATTGGGCGGATGCTGTTAACACATATAATAAGTTGCCTTTCGTTTCGGATGTAAACCCGGATTTAGCCGACCATATCAACCAAAAGGCATTGTATGGTCTGTTTGATTTGATTGAAGAAAAGGAATTAGGTATTCGTGAAGATATATCCCAACGAACCACGAGCTTATTACAAAAAGTATTTGCCAAGCAGGATTAAAGTCCCTGGGTTAGTTTCTTAACAACTTCAAATTCGCTAAAAAATACTTTCGCGAGCACTCTTAACACGGTATAAGCCGGTATAGCAAGGACCATTCCCAATACACCACCTAGTTTGGCGCCCATCAATACGACAATAAATATTTCAAGTGGATGCGCCTTGACGCTTTTTGAAAAAATATTGGGTTGTAAGATGAAGTTGTCCAGCAACTGCAATACGGCAAAAATCACTACAGCTGTAATTACCTTTGGTAACATGACATCATAAAACCCAACATCAAGATTGGATGAAATGACAATCAATACTCCAACCAGATTACCCATGATAGGTCCGATGTAGGGTATCAAATTAAGTATGGCAAAACAAAAGGCCATGAGTAGAGCACTCTTGAAACCGAATAACTTTAGAATAACCGATGTTAAAATGGTTATGATCAACACCTGTATACATAATCCAACAAAATACCGAATAAGTAAGGCCGATGATTCCTCGATAGCATGTGACACCTTGGATTCCTGTTTATTGGGTACAAAAGATGAAACCATTCTTGTAAACAAGCCGCTTTCCTTTAAAAAGAAAAAGGCAATAAAAAGAACTGATAACAAGGCAATGACAAAGCCCCCAAACACACCGACCAATGAACTTAACAATTGAGGAATTTTGGATGGATTCAGCATTGACACAACACTATTTTTCAATCTGTTGAAATAGGAGTTCTCAAGCAACTGTGTATCCTGAGCTTCGGGTTCGTTATGTTCAATATTAACAAGGAGATTAATTTTAGTGGTCTTAAGACTATCGCCTCTGTCGTTCAACAAAGAATCAATATCAATAACATGAGTGATGTATCGGTCATCAGGTTTTGCTTCAGATATTTTTTGAATTTCAGTGTCGGTCTCATCCTGTAAAAGTCCTTTATTAACCAACCACGCTTTTGTATCATTAATCGGCTCTTCAAGTCCATCTATGAGTTCTTCATAGTCTATGCCGGCAAGGTTTTTTGCTTGTTGGAAAAGAGGAGGAACAAACAAACGGATCATCAGGATCATGAATAAAAATAGAATAGACAGTGTCAATCCTGCTGCCAAACCACTCTTCACAAATTTGTTTAACAAACGAAACAAAGGTGCTCCAATCATTGAGATAACCCATGCCATGATGATGTAACTTACAATATCGCTAAAGAAATAGAGGATCACCCCTATGACTAAAATCGGTACTATTGCTATCGTATATTTCTGCCAAGTCTTCATTTATGCTGTTAAGATATACTTAAAATAACGATCTATTCTGGTTCAATACCAAATGAATTTCGATAAATCCTATCTTTAAATGGATTGACGGAATCATATTAATGCACTAAGCCTAATAAAAATGAAAAGAAGACAATTTGTACACAGCGCGGGTTGGTCGATACTTTATTTATCCAATGTTTCCCTTCTGTCCTGCGAAGGAGAAAATTCTGCTATGGCGCTCGATCTGCAGGAAGTTGATATCATGACCATGCACTCAAAGTACAAAGATGGGATATGGCGCATTCCGAATATTGTTCAATGGTATATTCAAAGAATAAAAGCCATAGATGAAAATGGGCCTCAACTCAATTCGGTTCTTTGCCTGAATCCGGATGCCATGGAAATTGCTGAAGCTCTTCAAACGGAACTTGAAGAAGGGAAAGTAAGAGGCGCTCTGCACGGCATTCCAGTTTTACTCAAAGACAATATAGATACCCAAGATAAAATGCCTACAACGGCAGGCTCACGTGCATTAAAGGATTCTATCGCACTAAAAGACAGTCCATTGGCAGCACAATTACGTGAAGCAGGCGCCGTCATATTAGGTAAAGCCAATCTAAGCGAGTGGGCCAACTTCAGAGCGGATTTTTCAAGCAGTGGCTGGAGTGGACTGGGAGGTCAAACCAAAAACCCTTATGATCTTTCCAGAAACCCTTGTGGATCCAGTGCGGGCTCAGGTGCTTCAGTTTCAGCTAATCTATGCATGTTTGCCATAGGTACAGAAACAAATGGTTCCATTGTATGTCCTTCCAATGCCAATGGTATTGTCGGAATCAAACCCACCGTTGGTCTGATCAGTAGATCGGGCATTATCCCAATTTCATTCACACAAGATACAGCCGGTCCAATGACCCGTACTGTAAGTGATGCTGCAATTACATTAGGTTTTATGACAGCACAGGATAGCAATGACAGCAAAACAGTGGTTGAGGGCAGGAAGGCTTTAACAGATTACACAACATTTCTAAAAAAAGATGGACTTGCAGGCAAACGTATAGGCATTTATAACCCATCGCGTGATTTTCATCATAGGGTGGAAAATGTATTTAATGCCGCAATTCAGACGATGGAAGATGCAGGTGCTACGCTGATTGAGCTTGATAAAATAAGTACGGTGCGCGTAGGTGGTGATTCCTATAATGTATTATTGTATGAATTCAAGGACGGCTTAAATAAATACTTTAAAAGTTTAGGGCCAAATGCTCCAGTAAAAAGCCTCGAAGAACTTATCGCTTTTAATGCACAGGATTCAATTGAGTTAAAATACTTTGACCAGGATATTCTTCAACAAGCTCAAGATAAAGGTGATCTAAATTCTGAAGAATACGTAGAATCTCTGGAGCGTATGCTTAAACATACAAGAGAGGAAGGCATAGATAAAGTGATGGCATCAAATCAGTTGGATGCCATTGTTGCCCCTACTGGATCACCTGCCTGGAAAACAGACTTGGTTAATGGTGATAGATTTTTAGGCGGAAGTTCTTCGCCTGCTGCACAATCAGGATACCCAGCAATAACTTGTCCTATGGGCATCGTCGAAGGATTACCTGTCGGAATATCATTTTTTGGGCAAGCCTGGACTGAAGGTAAGCTGATTGAAATGGCCTATGCTTTTGAACAAATAACCAAGGTGAGATTTGCGCCTAACCTTTAAAAGAAGCGTCGTTAGTCGTTAAAATTGCAATAATTATCTAGTCGGCTATATAAATTTGAATTTCTAATGGAAAATAATTGTAGATGCATTAGACCAATTAAACAACAATGAAACAATTCCTACTAAGCTTATATGTGCTGTTATGCACGTGTATAACCTTGTCTGCCCAAGGGTACACCATAACTTCATATGATGTCGACTTAAAACTACAACAGGACTGCAGCGTCCATGTGACCGAAGTTATTAAAGTGAATTTCACAGAAGAAAGACGTGGAATTCAAAGGCCTATTTCAAAAAACATTGACGTCAACGGCGAAAGACGGAGGGTGAAAGTCAGTAACCTTCATGTTGAAAACTATAATTCTACCTTAGTGAAAAGCGGCAATGATAATGTCATCCGAATTGGGGATAAGGACGTTTTCATTACTGGTGACCACATTTACACTATAGATTATACGCTCTCTGATATATGTATTTATGAGGAAGACCATACCGCATTTCAATACAATGTCATCGGAGATTGGGATACAAGTATAGATACGGTCACTTATCGACTCCAGCTCCCTTCTGAGATAGAATTGCGTTACAATAACTATATCGTGATGACGGGTGAAAAAAATGAAAATGAACGTAATGCCACCATCAATAAATCTGCGTCGCTTATATACGGCAATTCTCTGGCGCCATTGGGTGCCAATGAGTTCATTACCATTGCCGTGAAATTACCTGTAGACTATATCGTTCAAGCTCCACCTCCCCCTCCGATATATAAGAAAGATAAATTCTGGGTTTTACCAGCTTTATTCATGACATGGCTCATCGGATTCTTCAGGAGAAAATCTAACACGCATGTTGAAGATATCGGAGAACAATTTTTTCCACCTGAAGGTTTTTCACCTGCCGAAGTAGGATCATACTATGACAATGAAGTCAATACTGAAGATATAATATCGCTCCTACCCTACTGGGCAAATCTGGGTTATATCAAAATTCTTGGAAGAGAAGACTTGAGCAGTGACGCCGAGTTGTTCTTTCAGAAAATAAAACCACTTCCTGCGGATGCACCTGAATTCGAAAAAACAATATTTGATGCTGTGTTTGAGGATGAGGACATGGTCATTTTATCAGAATTGAAAAATAAAATTTACGCAAGCACATATAAAGCTTCCAGCCAGTTGAGAAAGCGGCTGCATTCGAAGGCCTTGTATGATGAATCGAATTACAAATTATTCCATTCCGGTAAATTGATCGCGTTGGCTGTCATACTTTTTCTTGCAGCTATTCCATTAATGATCAAGACCTTTTTCCTGACTGGCGCTGCATTGATCATTGTAGGCATTGGATGTATAATTATTCACTTTCAGAGTCCTAAAAAATCACATAAAGGTGTATTGATTCAATCTCAACTTCTGGCACTTAAAAAATTCATGGAAGAAGATTCTGGTGCTAAGACGCATGAATTATCGAAAAATTATCCCGGATACTTTGAAAAAATGTTACCCTATGCAATAGCATTTGGCCTCGATAAATCATGGTTGTCCAAACTTGAGACTTACAACATGGGGGTACCTCATTGGTATTATTACTCCGATCCAATGCATAGTTCTGCACGCCCTAACTTTGGACATTTCTCTAAATCGTTTGATGTGCCTCAAATGAAGAGTGTATTTACAAGTCAACCTGCATCAAGCAGTGGCGGTTCCTCGTCCGGCGGCGGATTCAGCAGTGGTGGTGCAGGTGGCGGATTTGGCGGCGGCGGAAGCAGTTGGTAAGATTGGGAAACAAAAAAGCCCCGGTAAGTTTATTACCAGGGCTTATATTTGATCACCTAAATTTGTTATTTCACAATTATTAATTTGTCCGAGGTCGTTGCCGGACCGGAATTAATTTTAATATAGTAAAGGCCTGCATCAAGATTTTCGATATCAATAAGCTTGACCCTTTGATTGTATGTATGACTTTGAATCAATTGACCCATTCTATTAAAGATTAAAATATCCCCGCTTGCCTCCGGCATTTTTCGGAATTCAATTTCCAATCTGTCGGTAGCAGGAATTGGATACATAACATAATCAAATGTATTGCCTCCTGTAACGACAATGCTTTCTGTAGTTGAGCGCATAATATTAATAGGATTGGACAATGCAAAACAGCCATTCAATGCGTCTATATTATTGCCTACCTGTAATCCCGTTAATCCGAAGCTGTAGGAGACATTCCATATCTGACATACTCCAGGTCCTGCATTTTCAAATGTAAATATTGTACTGCTCTGCACAGCCATAATATCACCCAAGGTATCCGTAACGACATAGCTCATTGTATCTCCTTCGGCATTTATAAGACCAACTTCTACGGTATCGATAATACCATCCCCCACAATGATATTTGTATTATCATTCGTTGAAATGGTGCCTCCATCGACTTCTTCTTTTATAATCGTAATCGGATTAGAAAAATCAAAGTTTCCGGAGAAAACGGATATATTCTGTCCAATGAGGCCATTATCTACCGGTGGTGTTATGGAATCATAGGCTAGATGCCAAATAAGTATATTGCCAATTATAGGTGCATTTTCAAAATTAAACGGAGGACCAATTGGAATTCCGATTATTAATCCACTTTCAGTGGTTAATACCCAGTTATAATTCATTCCCACAGTATCTGTCAGTATCACATCGATGCCATCGTTCACACCGTCACCGATACAAGCTACAACTGTTGTAGCACCATTACTGTCCGTCAGATTACCCCCATTGACACCTTCCTTAATTACTGTAATCGAGTTTGAAAAATCAAAGCATCCCGTTAGGTCAGCCACATTTTCACCTGCAGCTAATCCAGTCAAATTACCAGAATAACTCAAATGCCAGATCATACATGTACCTGCACCTGCATCCTCAAATAAGAATGATGGACCCATTGGCAGGTCAATGATATTTCCAAGCGTATCTGTAATTACATATTGACTGGAATCACCCATCTGCCCTACCAGGACAACTTGTATTGTATCATCTACACCTTCACCCACTTCGATGGTCACTTCCGTCAAGCCATCGATCGTTTCTATCATACCACCAACTGCTTCACTTTTTGTTATACTTAGGGCATTTGAAAGATTAAACCCACCTGATAAATTGGCAATATTAGCTCCTTCGGTAAGACCCATTAAATTGCCTGTTGAACTGATGTGATAGATTTCAAATTCTAAAACATTTATACTATCCGGTTCAAATGGCGGTCCTGAAGGAATATCAAGAATGACACCTGCAAGGTCAACAATGACCCAATCAGATTCAATGCCCATTGTATCCGTAAGTATAACGTCAATCGGATCAGCAATTGTGTCGTTAGCACAAATTGTAGCTGCACTATTCCCCGCCAAGTCCGTTAATATACCGCCATTGATTTCTTCCCTTGTTACTGTAACAGGATTGGATAATGAGAAACAACCATCCAATACCGAGACATTATTCCCCGTCATCAGACCTGTTAAACCTGTCTGATAAGAAAGGTTCCAAATCAAACACACGCCCTCGCCTGCATTTTCAAAAAAGAAAGGAGGTGCACTTGGTAGGTCAAGAATATTACCTATTGTATCTGTAATTACCCAAGCTGTGGAATCACCGATGGCTCCCATTAGGTTTACTTCTATGGTATCTGTAATGCCTTCGTTTACGAATATTGTCACTTCTGTTTGACCGGAAGCTGTTTCGATCGCTCCTCCAGCCACTTCATTACGGGTAATGGTAATTGGATTTGAAAAGTCAAAATCCCCCATTAATCCGCTTATATTTCCATCCAGTGTATCACCGGTTAATCCTGATTCAAATGCCATGTGCCACAACTGACAAATACCTGGGCCAGCACCATCAAAAACAAATGGAGGTCCTGAAGGCAGTCCTACAATCAGACCCGATGTATCAGTCACAATCCATTGAAAGTTTGACCCTATGGTATCGGATAAGATTGTACTGAAAGGTTCATCTATATTGTTACCTATACATATTTCAACGGATGTCAAGAAGTCTGTTGTCGTAAGAATTCCACCATTTAAAGCAGAACGATTTACCGTAATTGGATTAGATAAATCCAGGCAGCCCGTTAATTGGCTTGCATCACCACCAATTGTTAATCCATTGATAGTACCGGAATAGGATAAGTGCCATATCAGGCATACACCCGGACCGACACCTTCAAAATTGAAAACATTGGTTGAACTTGTATCCAGAATTATTCCTGATGAATCTGTTATTACATAAAGGCTTGTATCACCGGCCTCTCCGGAAAGGAGTACAGTCACGATATCATCCATTCCATCTGCGACCATAAATGATACTTCGGTCAATGAATCTGAAGTCATGATCATACCACCATCTGCTTCACTTCTATTGACATTTATATTATTTGAAAGATCAAACGATCCTTGTAAATTATTAACTGAACTGTCTATTTCCAGACCCATGAGACCTGGCTCGTAGGCGATATGCCAAATTTGGCAAACACCGTTTCCTGCACCTGAAAAGTCGAAAGGAGAATTGGCAGGCAATCCTAAAATAGTCCCTAAGGTATCTGTAATAATCCAGGAAAATAGCGTCCCTGATGTATCCATCAGCATCACATCAATAGAATCAACCATACCTTCCAGGATGCAGATATCGACATCCGTTAAGCCATCAGGTGTTTGAATTATTCCGCCATTTAATCCGGCTCTGATAACAGTAATTGGATTAGATAAATCACTACAGCCAACAATGTCATCGAGTGTCATTCCAAACTGAAGGTTCTGCATCTCATTCGAACTAAGATGCCATATCTGGCAAACACCACCACCAGCATTTTCAAGATCAAATGGAGGCCCTGGCGGCAAACCAATAATCTGATTGGAAGGATTGGTAATAATCCAACTTGAAAACAAGCCAATTGTGTCGGTAAGAATGACATCGAATGCATCTGACATGCCGTCACCTGCAATTATTTCAATAGTATCAAGGCCTGTATCTGTAGTCAGCATACCGCCATCAACTTCTTCTCTTTCCAAAGTAATGGCATTCGATAGATCAAAACATCCATCAATATCGCCTGCATTTAAACCAACTTCTAATCCAGCAATGGAATCGTTGTAGGCTAAATGCCAAATTAGACATGTACCTGCACCTGCATTTTCAAAATCAAATGGAGGGCCCGCAGGCAGGTCTAAAATATTTAAGCTATCATCCGTGATGACCCATTGTAGTGAATCACCTTCTATTCCTGTAAGTATAATATCAACGCTGTCAGCGATGCCATCACCAGAACACACTGTAATTAAGGTAAGTGAATCCGTGGTCATAATCATTCCTCCATTGACACCATTTCTAATAATTGCAATGCTGTTAGAAAATGAAAATGCGCCTGATAAATTATTCACATTTTCACCTACATCCAGACCCATTAGTCCAGTCTCAAAACTTAAATGCCAAATAAGACAAATACCACCCCCAGCGCCTTCAAAATCAAATGGAGGGCTAACCGGTAAATCTAATATGAGACCAGATGTATCTGTAATCACCCATGCTGAGTTGGTTCCTTCATTGCCTTCAAGGACAACCTGAATGCTGTCTGCAATACCATCCCCGGCGCATATTTCTAAACTTACAAGACTGTCAGGCGTCATTATTGAACCTCCGATAAGCAAACTTCTTATGACAGTAATAGGATTTGACAAGTCAAAGCAACCCATTAAATCTGCTGCATTTTCGCCTACTTCCAAGCCAGCGATTGAGTCAAGATAGGATACATTCCATATCAGACATACACCCACTGGAACATCTTCAAAATCAACAGGGAATGTATCTGGTAATGAAAGAATAACACCCAATGTGTCCGTAATTACCCATTGCATACTATCCCCGATAGCACCATCAATTATAACATCAACCAGGTCTGGAATACTGTCTCCGACGATTACATTAACTACCGTCATACTATCTGTTGTCATGATCATACCCCCGTTGACTTCATTTCTATTTACCGAAATCGCATTGGAGAGATCATGGCACCCTTGAAGTGCATTGACATTCAAACTATCACCTTGAATTGTTATACTGTCCGTATACATGAGATGGTAGATTAAACAAGTGCCTTGTGGCGCTCCTTCCAGGTCAATCAAATTTGATTCTGATTGAGCTAGAACCATTCCAGAGGTATCTGTAATCAGGTAAATCATATTTGGACCAGAAAATCCAGTAGCCATTACATCCAATGTATCTGCTACGCCATCACCGGAACATATATCAATGCTTGTCGCACCACCTTCCAAACTTATGGATCCTCCTTCAATATCAAATCGCGATATATTAATTGAATTAGAGAAATCGAAACAACCTTCGAGCGTGTCGACATTATTACCCACTTCCAGGTTTAACAATCCAAAAGAATAGCTGATATTCCATAACAGATAAGTCCCTATCTCGAGATCGCTGTAATCCATTATATCCGAATCACTCAATTCCAGAATGTTACCCAGGGTATCCGTTAGTACCCAGGTCATCGTGTCTCCACTTGCATTCATGATATCGACTTGAATTGAATCAAGTCCTGTATCTGAAGGGCAAATCGTTAGTGATGTTGCACCATTAATTGATATTTCTCCACCGGCAACGCCAGTTCTTATTATACTTATTGGGTTGGACAAATCAAAACATCCGTCCAGGCTATCCACCACAGTCACGCCGTCCAATAGTGAAGTGTCACCATAAGCGATATGCCATATCAGGCAAACGCCTTCTTCTACGCCTTCAAAATCAAAGAAGTTGGAGTTGCTGACTTCCAGAATATTACCCAGGGTATCTGTGACCAGAAATGAAAACAAAGTTCCCACTTCACCTGTAACCAATACCTCAACAATATCCGGTTGACCATCACCTGAACAGGTCATGACAACCACCTCTCCACCATCCTGCGTCTCAATAGAACCGCCGTCAAAACTTTCTCGATTTACAACGAGGGCAGTAGATAATTCAAAGCATCCTTCAAGATCCGATAACTCATTATCCATCTCCGCACCTATGAGCTGTCCACCGTAACTGACGGCAAACAATAGGCAAGTACCTGGACCTGCATTTTCAAAATCAAATGGCGGTGCATCTGCAGTCATTAAAATTGTGCTGTCTTCATCGGTGATGATATAAATAAGTTCATCACCCGAAGCATCTACAAGTTGTACATCAATATTATCTGGTTCTCCATCTCCCGCACATACAGATACTGAACTGTTGTTATTGCTATCGAGCAATTCGCCACCAGCAATTTGAAAATTATTTACAGTAATGCTGTTCGAAAGGTCAAAGCAACCAGAAATATTTGCCAATGGTCGATCTACGCGTAAGCCTGTAATCGGCAGAAAATATGAAATATGATATACTTTATAGTTGCCACCTTCAAGTTCTGAAAAATCTATTGTTGGATCAGCGTCCAGATAAACTATTGTGCCATCTTCATCCACAACCAACCACCTGAACCTATCTCCCAATTCTTCTACTACTTCAAATGTCAGATTCGTTGAAGCTGAATCTGAAGCACATATTTCCGTATCGTCATCGGTGCTTATCACCCCACCTCTTGTAT
>JABDJE010000056.1 GCA_013002625.1 Saprospiraceae bacterium
ACCTATAGATAATGCTAATGTTAAATCCTGCGTAGTAACAATAGCAGAAATAAGGGCAGATGGCAAAAAAATAGAAGGTTTCTCTAAATCATCTCTCGATCTGCTGGCTTATCAAAATGGTAGGATAAAAAACATCGGTAATGTAGAAGTCGATGCAAAGTCATACACGCAATTAGAGCTTATTCTTGACCATGATGTACAGGAAAACATGATGCCGGGTTGCTACATCGAAGAAAATGATGGCACTGTACACATCCTCACTGAGTCGGATCTGACCATCCAGCTTGATCAAAATTACAATGTGGAAGAGAATGGTTCAACAGAAGTCTTACTTGACTTCGATCTAAGGAAGTGTGTTGCGCAAGGCAATGGTTCGAGCAGTTCAGAATTCAAACTCGTGAGTGAGACCGAATTAAAATCAGGCGTGCGATTTACCAGCGAAAATAATCGATCAATTAAGGGTAATTGTAACGATGCCTTAGTCGCTAATGATAAAGTTATCGTATACGCATATGCAAAAGGAACCTATGACAGAGAAAAGGAAATGAGGGGTCAAGGTTCTTCAAATATCAGTTTCTTCAATGCTGTTCATAGCGCCCCTTGTGACGAGAATGGTGATTTTGAACTGCACTTTATGAATGAAGGAGAATACGAATTATATTTTATGGCCTATGATCGAGAAGCAAATGGTTCTTTAAGACTTAAAGGATCTTTGGAAGTGAACGCACTTTCAGTGTTATCTCCAGTTGCATTTGAATTAACGAATACTGCGAATGTTGAAATCAATGTAATTGCTACAGGATTGATAGGATTATAATATGTCTATAATTAACAGTTTTGGGCCTCAGATTAATCTGGGGCTTTTTGTGTTTGTATGTATCTTTGTACAAATTTTTAAAATTGCGCTTGTTTTTTAAACTCTTATTTGAGCTGGCGATTTTACTCGCCTACTTGTATCTTGTCCTTCAAAGTGATCCCAGACTGGATGAGATCAAAGATTCCTCGATCTTGGACTCAGCGGTTAATATCATCTTGTTTTTAATAGTGGCAGATGTCTCCATTTCACTTTTTAAGTATATCTATTCGAGAAGAATTGGCTTATCCAGACACGAAAAGGACAGCGTTATTTTCGGCGTTGAAAATCTAGCCAAGCTCCTCATTGGTTTGGCAGTAGTCATCAGTGTATTTGGTGCATTCGGAATAGACCTGAAATCACTTCTAACTTCTCTGAGTATTGTAGCTGCTGCCCTGGCAATTATTGCAAAAGATTTTATCAATGATTACCTGATAGGTATTTATTTAAGTTTTACCAAAGATTTTCAAATTGGTGATTATGTTAAAATTGGTGACAGTAAAGGCACTATTGTAGAGATAGGTATGCAGAAAGTACGCTTCCAAAATGATGATGACGATATTGTGCTCATACCCCACTCCACTATATACTCTAACGAAATTATCAATTATACCAGAAGAGATATACGAAAGGCAAGTATTGGCTTCCAACTTGCTTTAGATAAAGTGGGTAGTCTGGAAGCATTTGAAGGTGAACTGATCGAATCACTCAAAGGATTCGAAGAATACATAGAATCTGAATCCTATAAATTAAGTGTCATCGCAATTACCAAGGATAGTATAGATCTAAAGTTTCAATATCAGATTAAGAAGGTGGACTACGAATTGCAACGTAAAATCAGACGAAAAACGATTCGTGAAGTATTCAATCATATCTCCAGACTAAGTAGCCCAACCCCTTCAAAATACTAGCCTAATGATTTGAAAATTAAAATCACAAATACCCAGCTGAAAGACCTTCCAGACATCTATGAGATGTTCGACGCTGCCATTGAGTATCAAAAAAGCAAAAACTTTCCAGTTTGGCCTGATTATGACAAACAATTACTTGAAGATGACATCAAGGATAAGAAACAATTCAAAATAAGCCGAGATAATACGCTTGCATGCATATTTACAATTTGTGATGATGACGCTATTGTGTGGCGTGAACGCACAAAAATACCTGCCCTTTACTTACATCGGGTTGTGACCCATCCTGACCACAAAGGACATCGGTTATTTGAAACAGTCCTTAGGTGGACCATTAGTCTGTGTCGTGCTAAGAATATTACGCGCATTAGAATGGACACCTGGGCTGAAAATATTACGCTTATCGAATATTACAAGACCTTCGGGTTTTATTTTGTTGAATATTTTCAAAATCCAGATGATGAAACTATGCCGATTCAGCAGAGAGGAAACAAAGTGATTTTGCTTGAATACAAAATTCCACACTAAATTAGATTCAACATGCTTGTGACATGATGTGAAAAACCACCGTACTTTCATCTTATCAATCCAGCTGTAAAACATATCGTTCAGGTCCAAACGCCTTTAAAAACGCGTATTGCAGATTATCTAGGCCAACACAAAGTCTTTGGCCCCAGCAAATCATTTCACAAAAAAGAAATAAAATCAGGACGCATAAAGTTAAACGGTGCTACAGCAACCACCGGGAATTATGTAAGTCAAAACGATACAATAGAATGGTACCCGAAGCAGGATCAGGTGTATGATATTGTAATTCAAGGATTAAATGTGTTGTATGAGGATGAGCATATTGCAGCTGTGCATAAGCCTGCCGGTGTAGAAACGAGAGGATATCAAATGCGAACTGTTCAAAATGCATTGTCAAGCCTCCTGTCCTCGGCTTCCCATGATGATGTGTATCGGCCACAATGTGTCCATAGG
>JABDJE010000071.1 GCA_013002625.1 Saprospiraceae bacterium
GTTTAAAACCATGGTCATTATTGATCCAGGAATAAAAATAGACAGGGAGTATAGTGTGTTCAACGAAGCTTTTGAAAAAGGTTATTTCTGTCGGAGGGCGGATGGTCCTTACGTAAAAGGTAAAGTATGGCCAGGCGATTGTTATTTTCCCGATTTTACCAATCCGGAAGTTCGGGAATGGTGGGCCGGATTATTCAGCGGCTTGATTGAAGAAGTAGGTATAGCTGGTGTCTGGAATGACATGAATGAACCTGCCCTATTCGAAGTACCAAACAAAACATTTCCCGACGATGTAAGAATGGATTATGATGGCAATCCTTGCAGTCATCGTAAAGGACATAATATATATGGCATGCAAATGACGCGTGCTACCTATGAAGGTGTAAAGAGAAGCTTAAAGGGTAAACGCCCGCTGATAATAACACGATCAGGATATAATGGCCTACAACGATTCACCAGTGTTTGGACAGGTGATAACCTCGCCAGCTGGGAGCATTTGGTGATTGCACATTATCAGACTCAGCGTTTAAATATTTCAGGTATTTCATTCTGTGGATCTGACATTGGAGGGTTTATTGGACAACCCAGTGGAGAACTTTACGTCCGTTGGATTCAAATGGCCATTTTCCATCCGTTCATGCGTACACATTCATCCGGTGATCACGGCGATCAGGAACCATGGTCATTTGGTGAAAAATATATGGACTACGTCAGGAAGTTTATCAATATTCGCTACAAAATTCTACCTTATATATATACGTGTTTTTATCAGTATCATAAGAATGGTACGCCGATGATAAGACCGACAGAATTTGTCCATGATGAAGATGCCACCAGACTGATCAACCGCAAAGTAGAATGCTATTTAGGCGATCATTTGCTTTATGCACCGATCATGCAACCTGGGTCGCAAGGCAGAATTGTTCACCTTCCTTCCGGTAAATGGTATGATTATTATACACATGCGCAGTATGAAGGGGACTCTGAGTATTATATCGAAGCAGATTTAAATAAAATTCCTTTCTTCATCAAAGCAGGTGCTATTTTTCCAGAGTTTCCGTTGATGCAATATACAGGAGAACGTGCTATCGAGACGCTTACACTCAAGATCTTTTTGGAAGAAGGACAACACAAAAGTTATTTGTACAGTGATGACCATGATGGTTATTCCTATAAGGACGGACAATACCGTTATGCAGAACTGGTGATGCACTTTAGCAACGGCATCCTTACGATTGAGCAATTATACGATACGGCCTATTCAACACAATATCAGAACTTCAAGCTCGAACTTATCGGTATGGACAGCTTGAAAAAAGAGCTTGATGTGCGTATTGATGATCAAGCTCCAATAGTAATGAATATCGATGCACTCATCATTCCAGAAAACTTTCGGAAATTGGATATTATGTTGTAGCCTCTCGTATCGATATATTCATCCCATCTAAGGTTAAAGTAAACCTACATTGTCTACTAATAGTAGAACTTACTGTTTTTGAGGTTTAAGCTTGAAATGTTAAATATTAGTTTTTCTCGCATATGTAACCTCCTATCTGATATATTAGTAGCGTCAACAAAACGTATAGACTATGTTAAAAGAATTCAAAGATTTTATAATGACAGCAAATGTTGTCGAATTTGCAGTAGCTGTTATACTTGCTGGTGCAGTAGGCGCCGTGGTAAACGGCTTTGTTTCAGATATCATGATGCCGGTTATCGGACACTTGGCGGGAGGAATGGACTTTTCAGAAATGAAATATATTCTATCTCCTGCAGTGGTTGCTGCTGACGGTTCAGAAGTGGCTGAGACAGCAATTCGTTATGGTCAATGGATTAACACTATTGTTAATTTAATTACGGTAGGTCTTGTATTATTCTTCATCGTGAAAGCTTACAATAAAACCAAAGCACCCGAAGAAGAGGCAGCTCCTGCAGGACCAACAGACGTTGAACTGTTAACTGAAATTCGTGACTTGCTGCGTAAATAAGCAAATCAAACCGAAAAAAACCGTCACTGCTCTCTTGCTTTGGCGGTTTTTTAATTTAATGTCATTTGCATGGTAATACCCCCGTTAATGGTTGTAACAGGTGGCGAAGAAGAAATATATGGTCTCGTAGATCTATAGTCAACAAATAACCGCATAGTGAGATTCTCGTTAAGTACATAATCCACCGATGGGTTTATAGAAAGCGTCTTTGTACCTCTTGAAGGTTCGGCATCTCCACCAAAGTCCAACTGATGCACCAAACTGATATTGTCGCTGTATCCAAAGTTTAAAAGGAAAGTCATATCGTTGCCTCTTTGAGAGGTGACATTCCTTCGAGATGACCTTCGGGGGTTATTTGCTGTGGCATCATCGTTAGTTGGCCTGCTGCTTCTCGAAGAACGACGTTTATTCTTTTTCTTAAGAAATTTGGAATCCCGAATGGTGTATCCAAAGCCAAAAACATATTCTGTTCGTCGTGTTTCCTGTAATTCACTGGACGCGTTGATTGATAAATCGAGCGTTCTGGCTTTTACATATGAGAACTCAAGATTCAGATCTTTTTTCGTTTTCATATTTACACCAATAACCGGATTGAACTGTTCATTGATTTGGATAAATGGAATTTCCAACCGTGAATAATAGTTTCCATTGGCCTTTAAATCATTGTATGGGTTATTGGCATCGTATTGAACATCACTGAAATAACTATTCACGCGCAATCTGGATGAATATCCGTGCTCAATTGTAAAACTTGAAAAACGATCACTGAACCATGGCAATTTAACAAGCCCATCATAACGCAATTTCCAGTTTGGCTTAGGCATATATCCCAATGACCTCACATCCCCTTCTAGATCAAGACTTACCGAGTTGGGATCTTTACCGGTATAGGCCGCTAAGAAGGCGGGGACCACAACTGTAGAACTTTGTTTACCGTAACCATTAGCGAACTCTACGCCATCCTCTGAATGACTATCCAATACATCATTGGGTAGTCGGTAAGATATAATGCTTCTGTAATCTTCAAATGTATTGAACAATCCTTCCAGGTCTCCATCGAACAATGTTCCCAATGAAAAATAGGTCATCTCAAAAGATCCTACATCTCTCAATGCCAATTGCTGATAATTCGTGATATCCTGGTCAAGACTTTTATTTTTAAATTCTTCTGAATGGTTGCTTTGATAGGTCTTCTGAAGATCGATGTCTATGCGGAAATCCGCCCAAGGCTCTATTTTAATCTTCACATCTATATCCTGTCGCTCAGTTTGAATAACCTCCTGATTTAAACCCCTACTTTTTGTTATCCAGTCATTGGCTGCAGCCTGCTGCAACCAGTTATTTGGATTGCTAATGGAGATATCTGGCTGCAAGCCCACAACAAAGCCTACACCTGGTGCGGTGAAATTGTCGCTTAAACCAAAATATTGGGGCACACCCATAAATCCAGGTATTGTGGTAGAGAAGTCTTCTTTGTAATTTATTTTAACAGATCTCAAAGCAAACAAGGGTCTCAGAAGCAACTTTGCCAGTCCACCTGCTTCCTTGTCTTTCTTTCTACTGTCTCTTGAATCCTGTGGATTTTTGGAAGTCTGATCATCGCGACCCACTTTATTTTGCTGATCGTTAGGCAGTCTTCCCCGCCTGCTCCTTGAACTGGATTTACGTTTATCCAGACTTTTAATATACTTCGACTTATTATATAGTTTATCCAAATTGAAGTTAGCCGTGATGGATCTATTCTGTTGGTTTTGAATAATTGATCCAATACTATTTCCAAATTCATCAATTGTAATCAATGGTCCGGCTGCCCAATTATATACCCCTCTGTATTGTGCCCGGACATCGACCCAGTCCATGTATGGAATATATTTCAAAGGAAGTGTGTAATTAACCGATATATTCTGATTGAAGTTTGTATTCCTTCCAAAATCACGGAGGTTATCCTGCCAGTAATCTTTTACAATTCCTGGATCGTTTGAGACATCAACTTCATTTCCAAATTCATCTACCCATGGCCTATCTGCCGGGTTTTCAGCGACACCTGTTTGTCTCAATTCATCGATATAGGCCTCATTGAAGGCGGAATAATTAATCTTAATGGATTTTGCAAGATTCCAATTCATATCGTAGCGGCGCTCCCAAATGAATCGCCTGTCTTCAAATTCAAATGTTGGCTCCTCTGGTATTCTGAAGGTTCGCGTTGCAATAAATCGATTTATATCTGAGCTGAATGTCAAAGAGTTTGGAATTGGATTAAAGTTGAATTCCTTTATCAAAGCCAGCGACTTGGATTTGATCACTTTCTTAAACGGTTGTATATAACCACCCCTTCGATTAAAACTGTAGTCCAGGCCTAATCTATAGTCTTTGGAATTATCGCCTTTAAGAATAGGGTCCCTGTAATTTACTTCCGTAAATGCATAACTTAAACTCACGTTTTCTATATCCCACGGCTTGGGTTTACGCGGTTGCTGCGGTGCAGCTGGTTTTGGTGCAGAAGCTGGTGCGGCATTCTTAGATGCTGCTTTTAGATCAGGCTTGTCCTGTTTCTTACCTCCTGTCCTTTCTTTCCTGACATTGGTAAAATTGAATGTTCGTATAGTTCTTACCGTTTGGTTGCGTTGGCTAATGGTGTCGGCAACCTGTGGTGCCATATTTTTCACCAGATCAAACTCATCCTCAACCGTAATATCAAAATCATAAGCGTCAAATTCAGGATTGGTTATCGACTTGGCGTATTGGGCATAGAATGGAATTCGTAATCCCCAATGATCAGGGAAAAACTTACCTAACTCAAGATTGGTCGCAACATCGTATTCAATAACTTCTTCCTTGGCTCTTTCATTTACCTTTTGATCCAGCGCACCCCATCCCAGACTTGAATAACTGGTGGACGCTGAAAAATTTCCTAGATCAGCCATCTGAATATCCAATCTTGCCAAACCTGCAAGACCTCCCCGCTCAAGCAATCCAGTTACACGTAATTCATTGACCCAAACTTCTCCACAGAAACCATCCATTGGTGCATCATCTCGTTCTGAGATGTTTCGCAATCCAATCTGCATACCTTTTACGAGTCCCAGATTAGGATTACCCTTGATAGTAATTTTATGACCTTCCGGCAGATATTGATTCGTTCCTATTGTATCAACAAAGATACTTTGATACTCCTGATCCAATGCTGGAAGGTTTTCTACCAACCATTCGTTATCAATAACAAAGTCATCCAGCTTGGGAACACCCAGAACATTTCGCATCTTCTTGGCCTGAATAAATAGGTCGAGTGCAAAATCAAACATATTGGCTTCCGGCCAGACAATTTCTGATAGCTCACGATCCGTCAACAACGAATCTTCTTTTGATAAGGTAAGCGGTATCTCGTATTCGTAATAATGCAGGTCAAAATCCTTACCCACCCTTAAGAATATAGATACATCTCCATCTTCCATTTCATCATTTCGCGATTCGGCATGGACAAACATCTGCATCCGTTCAAAGACCCGTAAATCGAGGTCTGTAAGTTTCACGATAGATACATTACAGTTTCGTTCAAGATCACAAAAATTCATGGATAGGGATCGTTCATCCTGCAGTACATTGGCAAAATTTGAAAAAAGTCTTTCTTGCTGGATACCCCGTGGCAATGTATAGCCAAATGGTTGCTTACTTTGATTCTCTTCCACGCCTACAACATCCACATTAAAATCACCTTGAAATACCCCATCAATATTACATACACCTGGCAATCGACGCCATTGATTTCGTATTAATTCAAAATCAGCCATTCTAAAAGTCTTGGCAGTGCTAAAACCATTGACGATAAGACGCATAAATTGTATTGACCTAAAACCTTCAATCCCGTTTATCGCTTCTCCTTCGTTCAAAGGAATTCTGTATCTATACCACTTTTCTTCTTGACCGTTTTGCGGATTGGTGATCGATCTTACTTCACGTATGAAATTACTACTCGATGTATCTATTTCACCATTAATGTTCTGAATCGGTACCTTATATTGATGAAAGCTTTCGCCTGGGTCCAGTGACCGGTTATTATTAAGGTCTTCTTTATCTGGATTTGGGTTACCTCTCTGGAAGGTTTCAATTTCTCTTAAGTCAGGAGAGTTTCCCTGAGGATTGTTGAAATATTTATATCGTGTCAGTAGATCATCTTCTTCGGTAAATGGACTATCATCTGAGAAATCGTTAAAATATACAAAGTTGTCACCGGCAGGATCTTCAAAAATAGCACCTGGCAATGAAAACGCCAGCTGAATAGCTTCCAAATAATCCTGATATTTTGATTTCTCTCTATCATCTACCAAGCCGTCAAGCCCGAGATCCTGATCTTTTCTAAAATTATTATCGAAAGCATCATTGGTTGGACGACCTTTGGGTACATCTCCCCATACCGTCTCTGTGATGGCAGGTGTCTCACCTGGTGTTGGAAGAGAGTTTTCGTAAAACTGAAGATTATCTTTCAATATATCTTCTGATACATTTCCAAGATGAAAGGTTAGAAATCCTTCTTCATCACTTTGGTGTACTGATCCATCTGGCCTATCCATAAATGGATTTAGTAACCAGAATTCGATAAACTCATAATTGGCCGCTTGAAAATCACTGTTAGGCATGTACCGCATTATCCCTGCCCATCTTGTCTCAGGTTCGGCCAACAAGACCTTCCCTTCTACCTGATCAATTCCTGCAAGACCTGCTGATACACTTGTCCCTCCAGGAGGATCAAAATTATAAGGTCCTCTTTCGGTTGGGTAATAACTCAGATCAAAGGTGAACAAATCAGGCAACTGACCTTGCGGCAACTGTCTGTTAAAGAGTTCCTGTTGATTTATAAAACGTGTATACGAGTTATCCGAATCGGTTGTATTACGTCTTGCTGATCTGTCGATGACATACCAGTTCAAGAGTGCCCTATTGGCACCGTACTCCAATCCTGTTTCATCTGACTCCCTAAAATCATCCGTATCCGGCACACTGGCTAAGACCCATCTGTTGGGCTGGGAACTCAGTGGCAAAGAACTGACAGCGCCTTCAAAGTCATCAAGACTGACAACTCCAGAATCATCATCCGATCCGTTGAGGTTTACAGCGCCTGAGTGTCCTGGTTTGAGCGCAGCCACTTCAGCTGTGAAGTTTATGTTGGATTCAGCATTCGTGCTGTAAAAAGGCAATTTGTCTACGGCTTTGGTAATCCAGGGCGCTTCTTTCGAATAATCCATATCTAAACCAAAAACCCTGTTGTTGATCGGGTCGTCGCCAATATTTACTTTTTGTGTAAATGGTCTTTCAAATAAGCGCATGTACGTACCTCCGATGTAGAAGTTTTCATTGACCTCATATTCCGCCCGCATTCCAAGCATGGTCCTTTGTTGAAGACTGAATACAGAATTATCTTCATAGGAGACATTAATCGGTGTTCCTTGCTGAAGAAAGGCTTCATTGATTATTCGCACACGGCCAATACCATAATCCACTTCATAGTCAATACCTTCGGTCAATATTCTACCCCCGGCCCGAACAGTTACCGAGCCCTGAGGAATATTCCAGGCACCCAACGAGTATTCAGATGAGATGGTAGATTTATATCGCCCCTTCATCACAAATTTATTCTGAACTAAATTGATAGCGGCAATTACCACTGTCGTATCATAGAGCTCTTGATATTTATATTTGGCTGCAATGGCCGGGTCACCGAACAAAGAGTCCAATGACGAACCAAAAGGTTCCAAAACCGGAAAGACAATACTACCACTCTGTGGAATAACGGTTATCCCGGGTACGAAATCAAAGATACCATCCGGTTGAGGGTCATTCCTGCTGTTTAATCTATCTAACTGAAAAACATTCAATAAAGGGATTTGAGGAAAGTTCGGTTCAGGTAAAAAGTTTTTTAATGAACCATCGCTATCATCCTCATAATAAATGTTAAAGGTGAAGTCTTCTTCATTCAATTGATTCGTTCTTAATGGGTAGACGTTTTTCATCATTAAATCCCAGGTTGGATGGTTGACGCTTTGTCTACTTCCTTTGATCAGCTTGGTGAAGATTACACCTTCCGGCTGAACTTCTCCTCGGCTGTCGTTATTCGGCACACTACCTTCATCGGTAGTAAGTCCCACCTTATATACATTATCACAATTCAGTGTATAGAAATACTCATAGGATACCGCCAGAACCTGGTCTTGTCTCAATCTGGCATTCAATGAAATAAATCCCAACTCTGCATTGAAGGTATATTCACTTGGGTTAAGCCTTCGTCCTGTGAATATTTCAAAATCTTCAAGGTATTCCAAACCATACTGGCTTGACTCTAAAATGGTTCTTGTTCTGTCTCCCCTGTTAACCGATTGATCATCGATCAGGGTTTTCATTAATGTGTTGGCATCATTTTCAGGCATAAGTCTGCCCTCAATATCAATCAGGTTGGGATCCGGCACCAAGGGCACCTCATAACCACGCATCGGGTTATCATTGGAGAATAAAGCCTCCTTGGGTTCAGCAAGGTCCGTAATAGCACAAATCAAGGTTTGATTCTGCTGATAATCCGGTCTGTTATCTGAAATCCAAACTTCGATATTGGTTACCCTAAAACTGTTGTTTATATAGGGCATATTGGATAGTGCCTCCTCGTAGGCGTCTCTATGATAGTGCGAGATGAAAAAGTGTCTGTTTTCATCGTATTCATCAGGTCGTAATTCAAACTCCTGAAATGTGGCACCATTCTGAACACTCAAAGACTCCTGCCTGGATCTTTGCTGCGAGGCAATTCCTGTTATACGGAGCCGGCCAAACTGCAGTTCAGTTTTTAATCCAAACAAACTCTGATTTCCCTGAATTAACGTGCTACGCAGTGGTAACGAGACATTTCCTGCCTCTATCTTCTTTATTATATCATCCTCAGAAAACTGTTCTGAGTCATATTCCAATTTGATCTTACGGTCAAAATCAAAACTGGCGTTGTTATCAAAATTAAAACCAAGGTTCATTTTATCCCCGATGTTTCCTTCGACATTCATCTTAATGTCCATGTCGAAATCAAATAGGGTAAACTTCCTGGCACTTTCAAACTGATCAATTGCCTCGGTATTGGAATGGGTGACACCAAAGGTGAGGTCTATACTACCCTGGGGTTCGATTGTTATATCATTCCCTCCAAAAAGTCTATCGATAAGGTTACGTTCAATATTTACCTTTGATAGGGGGTCCACCAATGCGGTTCCAGAAGAATACTCAGAAGACAGTCCAGATATTTTATCAAAATAAGCACGCTCCTGCTGTTTGCTACGCCATTCGAGATATTCCTCAAATGTCATATAACTTGGTGCGCGGTAATATTCATCTCCTATCCTCTCAGTCACCAGATATGTCCCCGTCTCCGGATCATATTCTACCGATTGATCAATATTGGACGGAAATAAATCAAATGGATTGTATTTTTCGTCACTTATATAATTACCATACCTGTCTTCTAAAGGTAGGGTGTCCTGTACCATTTGCTGATAAGCCAGGGGTTCCGGTGGGAATACACTGCCCGCACTTGATGAAAGAGAGCAAAAAAACAATCCAACGCCAACTACAAATACAATTAAATTACTGCCTAATTGTGCCATTACTTCTTCAAAATACTTATATGTGATCTGCCCTGTTTTTTTGATATCACTGTCATTAAACGTAAATAATCTCAAAATATGCTAAGATAGATGCCTTAATACTGATTTAATTAAGGATTCTACCTGATCAATGCTAGAATCCTGGGCGAGTACCTTATCTACTGTCTTGTTTACCTGAGATTTTTGAAATCCTAGAGCAACTAACGCAGAAATTGCCTCCTCTCGTATGCCTGTGTTTGAATAATTTACATTGTGCGCCAATCCGACAGAATCCTTGGCAATTTTATCCTTCAAATCAAGTATAATACGCTGAGCCGTTTTTGGTCCAACACCCTTCACTTTCTTAAATGCAGCGACATTATCCGTTAATATTGCGGAACGGGCCTCATCAGGCTTCATGTATGAAAGCGTTACACGGGCTGTATTGGGGCCTATTCCGGAAACCGACAATAGCTTGATAAATAATTCCTTTTCATCTTCATCAAAAAATCCATACAAGGTGTGGGCATCATCTCGAACGATAAGATGTGTGTACAATTTCACACTATCAAGATTTTCAACCTGACCATAAGTATTCAAACTGATTTGAATATCATAGGCGATATTGCCAATATCTAGAAAGATATTAGTTGGCGATTTATAGGTGATTTTTCCTTGTAAATAAGCGTACAAAGGCGTTGATTTTAGCTTGCGAAGATAGGAAATATATTTATTAAGATATTAAAAATAGTTATAATATATAACTCTATTATTATCAACAATGAAGCCAAACTTTTTATTATGTCTGACGATTAATTTACCTTAGAATTCGAAAAATATCCTCCATTGAAATTAAGACCTTACAAAGTTGCACTGGCTCTCCTTGCCATAATCATGTCATCCTATATCGCTGTCACCCTGCCTTTTAGTTTGCAAGGCATCCCATTTACAGCACAAAGTCTGATTGTATTTATATGTGCCGCCTTTCTGGCTCCAACAGAATTTACTTTCGCCATAGTTACATATTTGCTTTTAGGTGTCATCGGAGCGCCTGTATTTGCAGAGGGCACATCGGGGT
>JABDJE010000081.1 GCA_013002625.1 Saprospiraceae bacterium
GTCCAGGGCAGGATGGTGCTATAAATCCTTACTATGGATCTGCAAGCACAGCAATTGTTAAGAACATTGGAGTAAGCGCTTTAAATATTAGAATCGAAAACAGGATTGAGTTGGTTAAAGTGATTAAAATTGCTGCAGGTGAGGTAAAAAATATTAAACTAGCGTCCAATCAGCAGCTTTACTTTGATACGGATAATGAAGCAAAGGTGACGCTAGAGTTTACACCCATTGAGTAGAGCATAGTATTTATAAGACCATATAATTGTAATCTATTCTTTAATTTCAATACAACTAAAAACATTATAAATGATCCGGCTTGTTGTTATTCTAATTGTTTGTTTAAGTTCTTCCAACCTTATTTCATCGAATATTTCTGTAGATAATATTAGGCTAGTAAATCGAGATGGTGTGGCACAGAGTCCATTCAGTATCATTTTCGATATTTCATGGGATAATGCCTGGCACAATGAGAAGAACCATGATGCCGCATGGGTTTTCATGAAATATTCCGGCTATTGGAATAATCACGTTAAAGTGGCAGCTACCGGTCATCGTGTCTTGAAAAACAGAACAGAAAGCAATAATCCTACAATTCAGGTATCGGAAGATGGTGTAGGCCTTTATATACTTCCTCCAGAAGATTTTAGAGGTCATACAAGTTACAAAGTGCAAATAGTAATTGATACGACAGGCGCAGTACCTTCCTGGTCTAAAATAAAGGATGTCAAGGTGCACGCAATCGAAATGGTTTATATACCCCAAGGTGGATTTGAAGTAGGCAGTCCTGATGCTGATGCAATTAAGCGCGCTGCATTTTACAGCAGCAATAATGAAGGAGGGTATAAAGGCTCTTTTACGATTAAAAGTGAAGATGAAATTCAAGTTGGTCCTGAAGAAGATAAGTTCTACTATTGGAGTGAATCAGCACTGTATAATGGAGACCAGAAAGGACCTATACCAAGCGATTTTCCCAAGGGATATGATGCTTTTTATATTATGAAATATGAACTAACCCAGGGCCAATATGCAGCTTTTCTAAATGATATTCCTGTCAATTGGACCTATCTCAGATCTCCACTTGGCGGGCGAGACTACTATAAAAAGCGAGGTGGTATTCGATTGGAGAAGGGCATATATAAAGCTGATGCGCCAACGCGCCCAATGAATTATGTAAGCTTTACTGACGGCTTAGCATATTCCGATTGGGCCGGATTGAGGCCAATTACAGAATTGGAATATGAAAAGGCGGCACGTGGACCTGCTCCTCCAAAAGACGCAGAATTTGTATGGGGAACCAGTAATTACAACAACCTTGAACGCTATGTGAATACCCAAGCTGAACTTGTATTTACCCATGATATTGATGAAGGAGATTTGAATGATGACAACAGAGATGTCTTTGGAGCTTCCTATTATTGGGTCATGGATTTAAGTGGTTCGGTATGGGAAAAGGTCATCACTGTCGGTAATGAGATTGGGCGTCAATTCAAAGGAAGTCATGGTGATGGTAATTTGGATTTCGGCAATGCTACCAATGAGGATTGGCCCACCAGTGATAATGAAAAAGGCGGATTCGGATATCGAGGCGGAGGATATTATGAGGTAGGAACGACCTACTCAGACTTTAATCCGCATTCCCCAATTGGATATCGATATTACGGCGCTTGGTCAGGTGGTCCGAGATATATCTCTTATGGATATCGGGCTGGCAGGAGTGCTGATTAATCGAATTTTGATTTATAATATTCCACGCTGTCCCAGGTGGACCATATCTCTTTAATACCGAGGGTAAAACTGCTGTCAATATCCTCTGCAGTGATAACATCGAATAGTTCATGCATTTCACCGCGTAGGCTGTCGTAGGCTTCTACTTCGGGTATAAGTTTTTGCCAGGCCAGAATGTGTGATTTAAATGCAAGTGTAAAAGCGTTGGGGCAATTAGAATAATCCAAAGCAAGCAAAGAGTCTGTATAATTGAGGATTGTAGCTTCAAGAGAAATGACCTCACATGCATGATTTCTCAAAGACCCCAGTAAGCTATCCTGTTCAAGAATATTGTGAATACACTCTACTTGTTTTTCTTTTTGATTGGCATCTTTTACGATACAAGATGCTACAATGACGAATAAGATTATAAGTTTTTTCATGGTGTTATCACAACTTTGTTATATAAGCGCATTACGTTATTCTGTGTGATCCAAAGATAATATTGTCCATTTGTCAAATTGTGGGACCTTATCTTCAGGGATTTCCCTTCAGCGGTCATATCTGATTGCACTTTTTGGCCATTAGAGTTCATCATGAAAAGTTGCATTGAATTGTCAAACTCAAAAGGCAATTCAATTTCAAAAGTACCCGAGTTTGGATTGGGGATTATTTTTCCTGCAGCTAAATCAGGTTTTAATTCATGGTCTGCAGTCAAGGTAGAACAATCTATTATTTCCCGGCCAAGGGTTAAATATAAATCATCAAAATAGGAGTCATTATCTGTGCCACCATTTCTAGTACCCATTAATTCCAGTTGAATGCGACGTGTACCAATGGGAACTGACATCTGGTCTTCAACGGGTGTCCACCTGTTATTCAGAGTTGTTAAGCTATTGCTTTCTCCAAGACTGTTGCTGTCTGCATCGAGAAATATTAGCTTCATTTCAGGTTGGTCCAGACCTCCGTAATTAGAAAGGTAACCCCCAAAACTAATCCGAAAATCACCTCCGTCTATGGAATCCTGAAAATGTGTTACTTCTACTTCTTGAATTAAGCGTGCCACTGAACTGTGATCGCACAAGCCGCCGACGATAAAATAGTATTCTCCCTCAAATGGTGCAACCCCATCACATGTATCTTTAGGTAAAGCCTCCACAACGCCTTCAAGAATTGTCCAATCTGATAGCCCATATTCGGCGCCTGGATTGCTTAATAAGTTGGGTAAGGCTATGGATGGGCCAGTTTCAAATGAGGCCGCTTCTGACCATGGGCTCCAGTTGAAAGCCTTATCCCTGTATCGTACACGCCACTTGTATCGAGTATTAGGGTTTAAGGCGGTGGCTACCTCATCGCTGAGATCATCTTCAGCTTGTGTGTCCACATCAAAATACCAGTTCTCGAAATTCTTCCAAGATTCAAAGATCGGATTTGAAAAATCTGAATTTTCCACATCTACTTGCCAATGGCTCTGACCATGTTCGCCATGCATTCCATCAAAAGGACTTGCTTTGAGCGTAACACATTCGGGCGGAAGCGTTTCATTCAAAGGGGCAAGAGGGGATGGGCTATTGATGTTTTCTTGCTTAGGGCTTAATGTTATAATGTCTGTTATAATGTTGTCTTCTATGTTGTCCTGATCTCCTCTGCTAATACGTTTTATATTTAGAACTGGTTCTTCATCATTGGTTGCTTCAAGAATTACAAAACCATATTCGTCTTGAGAAACCGAGAATTCATCATAATCGAAATTGGGAAATTCACCCCAATTGTCTATTGCGCCGCCTGCAGTGGCTACATTGATCCATAAATGTTTGTGGTCTCTTGACTGTCCCCTGGAATAACCATGGGTGTGACCAAACAAATGAAGACTGGGTTTATTGCAAGCGCTTGAAAATTGTTCCAATCTGCTTATGACCTCGCCGGTAAAATCAGATTCACCTGGTGTCCACAATTCAGATTTGTGGGGATGGTGCAGTTG
>JABDJE010000050.1 GCA_013002625.1 Saprospiraceae bacterium
GACTATAGCAATAAACTTACCCAATGATGAAGAAGTACAATTAGCAAAAGGAACGAGAAGATTGCAACTTAAAAATGCAATGCGCGCAAAGTTTGAAAAAATATTAGTGCCCATCTCAAAGGAATTAATCGATCCATCCCAACAAGGGCATATTACATTTGATGCATTCTTTGCCAATACTATGTTTCATGAAGTGGCCCATGGTCTTGGCATTAAAAATACAATTAACGGGAAGGGTACTGTTCGAAAAGCACTCAAAGAACATGCTTCCGCTTTGGAAGAGGGAAAGGCGGATATGTTGGGATTGTATATGATTAATCAATTGCACAAACAAGGTGAGATTGATGGGGATCTTAAAGATTATTATGTAACCTTCATGACCAGTATCTTCAGGTCAGTTCGATTTGGTGCTTCTTCAGCACATGGAAAAGCCAATATGATTCGCTTTAATTATTTCGATGAAATGGGCGCATTCACGCGTGACCCTGAAACCGGCTATTATAAAGTTGATTTTGAAAATTTGGAAAAGGCAATGAATGCTTTATCTGAATTGATTCTTACACTTCAAGGTGATGGAAATTATGAAGCCGTGGCTGAACTTGTTCAGGATAAAGGTGTAATAAAAGATCAATTACGTGCAGATTTAAATATGCTTGCCGAAGAGGGAATTCCCGTGGATGTGGTGTTTAACCAGGGTGCAAATGTGTTGGGTATATAGATGACATGTAATAAAACAAAGTAAATGAAATGTAGAACTATTACCTCGGTAGTATTGCTGTTTTTTACGGTAAGTATTGTTGAAATGTCAGCCCAGGAGATAAGTGTAGAAAAAACATTCGGAGGGTATAAGTTTGTGCATAAGGAGAAGGATCTTAAGATGAAAGAATTTGTAAATCTTGTGAGCGTCAATCCGGATGCAGCTATCTATGCAGAAAAGGCACAATCTGGCTATTCTTTAGCTTCCGTATTTGGTTTTATTGGAGGTGGATTGATTGGGTGGCCTCTTGGACAAGCCATAGGGGGCGGAGACCCAAACTGGACTCTTGCTGCAGCAGGAGCCGGTATTGTATTTATAGGTATTCCGATCAATTCTACGGCCATGAAAAATGCAAAGCAGGCGGCAAATATTTATAATAGCGCACTTTCAAAGGAAGATCAAGGCTATGAAATTCCGCAGGCCACTTTCATTTTTGAAAGTTCAAAAGCCGGTATTTCCATACAATTTTGAGTGAAGACTAAATACAATACTATTTATTGCTTTCAAGCAACTTTTCTATCCTACGAACTTTACCACAATTACCTTATTCGTGTCCAAACTTTGAGTTAAAACAATTTTCAAAGTGTTAAAGTCTCAAAAACCTCTTTTGTAACTACTAGGTATTCAGCCGAATAGGTATCGAATAAATATATATATAAAAAATAAAATTTATCGGTAGGGGTTTCCTCTTATTTTCCTGTCCTAATTAAGAACAGCTATGCCAACTTTACAATCACTTCTACTATGAAGTGTTGTTAATTCATATCTGATACAAGCGATCAGAATTACAAAAAAGACCTGTAATTCTGGGTGTTTATCTGGATTTGGAAACTAGTTGTCATTTCTGTGCTTTTAAGTCCATTTAATGAGAATTCTTGGACTTTGTTATGAAATTTGAATACGTGTATTAGCACAAAACCTTACTTGAGAAGAATAATAGAATGAAAAAGATTCAAGACACGCCTACGGCACATCTTTCGTTCTGTAAAATCCCAAATCACTCTCTTGGGAATCAGAATGGTCTTTTACTGAATATTGCTCCTCTTATCGCTTGTGCACGGAACACCTATTTCACTATCAGATAATCGTTTAACAGAATCGACGGATCCTGCTAAACGGATATTGTTGTTATAATAACCTTTAACTCAACCTGACATTATGAGGAAACTCAACACTCTAACACCTAATCCATCTGTGGAAACAGATAACTATTGTTGTTTTATACCTGACAACTTTAGTAAATTATTTCGACTCAGCACAATGATCATTTTCTTGATTGTTGGTATGATGTCTTCACTAAGTTCACAATCTTGTTGTGAGCGAACAGTTGGCAATACAGACCACTGTAGCAATAGCAATGTATATTCTATTTATCTAAGTTCTTCATCTGGCAATATCCATTTGAACGGATCTCAGTTAAGTTGGATTGAATGTACAGATGGTACTGCTACCTTAAGTGGAGTTGCCTCTGGTAACAATGGCTCCTACTCTGAAGAGATAAGTTTCTCATTCAACTTTGGCGGTAAAACAAGTTCTCCGCCATCTGGAAGTCCCAACAGCCATTCTTGTCTAAATCCTAGTACTTCAGGTTGGAATTATTACACTTCTTACTCAGGAACAATTACAACATTACAAGGTGGAACTATTTATGTATCAGATTCTGGCCCAGCTTTTCAGGTTGGCAATGGGGCAAATGTGACAAGTAGTACACTAGACTTTGGTGCATCAGGATGGTTTGATGTTACAAGTGGAGGTAATGGTTTTTACAATAATGGAGATATTAATATCATGTTGGGTTCTACATGTTCTTCTATGAGTTTGGAGACTTGCTACGCTATCGCACAGCAGAGTTCAGGAAAATTATATGAGTGGGATGTATTTGGAAATGTGAGTTTCGTCGGGACATTAGGTGTAACAGAGGTTGAGACCATGTCTTTGAGTGGAGATTGCAATTCAATGTATGCGGCTAACGGAGCCGATATCGGAACAGTTAATATGAATACAGGTGTATTTACATCTTGCGGATCTTTGAGTTCGGGTACAGGTTCAAAAGGAACTATTTATTTTAATGATGTCGATGGTATGGCGATCGACAATACCACAGGCTATATCTGGGGTGTTGAAAGAGAAAGCGGTAATGACCTTTTACTGGTGATTAACCCAAGTACTTGCGACATTGTTGAAGACTATTTTGGGGCTGGTGTTGATTACGTTGAATTATCAGGCGCATTCTCAGATGTAGATGACTTGGCTTTTAATCCTTGTACAGGAGAACTGTATGGTGTGTCTACTGTTTCATCTTCCTCTACGAATGATGTTATTGTAAAAATAAATCAGGCTACAGGGAGTATGACCATAGTAGCTACTTTGAATGAATGCGACATAGAAGGATTAACTTTTAATGAAAACTGTGAGCTATTTGGCTCTACTGGAACGTCCGCTTGTCAAGTTGATGGTTCATTATACAAAATTGACATAGCAAGCGAGACAGCCGTTTATATTTCATCCTTCCCATATACTGATGTCGAAGCATTAGTATGCTGTGTAGCTGCCCCACCTCCACCGGGAGACGTACCTGATGAATGGGACTTTATTGGATGTGAAGAAACAGAATGTGTCGATATTATCGGATCTGGAATAAAGTATAATTTACCTAAGACACTTAATATTCCTAACGCTGGGAATGTTACTCAAATAATAGCAGAGGCAACTTGGGATGGTAGTAATGCACCTTCCCAAATTACTTTTTCTACAAGTTCGCAATCCTTGAATGTGAACAGAATAGCTATGGATAATAATGGCTGTAATCCAGGATATTACTACAGAGCATTGTTGGATCCTGCATCTTCTGTTACTGTGAGCGGGACAAATAGTTCTAACGCTGAATCGTTCATACTTTATGTTTTCAGAGATGATAACCAATTCGATGGAAGTAGTTGCTCTGGATCATTTTCGCACCAGTGTATTTATAAAGCTACCTATTGTGAAGATTTCAACTTGCCGACTGAGAATGGACCGAAAACGATAGATTTAACTGTTCCGTTATCTGAGATTACCAATGATGGAAGAGTTGCTTATGTTACAGCAACAGCATGTGGAACTTCAGAGACTGTAACAATAAATAATTACAATCAAGGCAATTCATTAAATATTGTTGAATTTTCTTTAAACGGGGTAGCGGGTAATTGTACGACATTACAACTATGTGTTGAATCACCTAATACCAACGGGCAATCCTTGTATCTATCTGGAGCAATAAAGGTTGAACAACAGTGCCAAGATTGTGATGGTCAGATTACGGCTCTAAAAATATATGACGCAGCAACCGATGCGCCGGCTCCAGGAATACCTTCTCTTACAAATGGAACGAATATTCCATTGTCAAATTTACCAGATGATTATTATATAGTTGCAGAGGTTAATGGCAACTATACTTCTGTCCTTCTGGATGTTAATGGAACAACTCAAAATTGTGAAAACAACGCACCTTATACATTCCCTAATGGAGCAGAAAATGACCCTGATGGAAGTTGGAATGGTGGCGTAGGTTCTTATACCATTACTGCAGATGCATTTAGTGCTGATGGTTGTGCGGCAGGAACTGCCTGTGAAACATTAGTCGTTAATTTTGATATCACTCAAGATTGTACAGACTTCTACGTAGATGCTGGTCCTGATGTTACGATTTGCGAAGACGAGATGGTAACATTATCCGCAATGGTTAATGGAGCTACTGAGTGTGATTGTTGTGTAAGAGAAGTATCCAATACCGATCATTGTAACAATTCTAACAACTACGTATTGTGGCTAGATGGTGTACATTACACAGGAAACAACGATTTGACTTGGGAAGAATGTGGAGATGGTTCTGCAACATTAACAGGAACTGCCTATAACGGTGGAACTACTTTTGAAATAGATATTACCTATTCTGGATATGCAACTACACCTCCCTCCGGTAGTCCAAAGAACAATAATTGCACTTCAACTAATGCAACAGGATGGGTATACTATACCAATATGTCGGGTACTCTGACTTCAGGCAGTACTACTTATACTTTATCTAGAAGAGGTCCAGCATTTCAAATAGGTGATGGAGCAAATATTACAACGACAGGATTCGGTGCCTCCGGATGGTTTGATGCTACGAATGGAGGAACAAGTTTGAATGGTGATATCAATATTGTTTTGACTCAAAGTTGTGCTTCAGGTACTAGTTGTGCTTCAGAAAATATTCCAGATATGACTTATATCGGGACGTATGGTAATTCTAATTACTACATGAAAACCGATGGTGATCTACAATATTGGGATGCTGTCAATTTTGTTAATGCCAGAGGTGGAAATTTACCGAAGGTGGAAACACAAGGGGAAAATGATTGGATCGCCAATCAGATATCTGGTAGCATCTGGTTAGGCTTATCAGACCAGGGACACCAAGGAACGTGGAAATGGTATGATGGCGAAGAAGCCATTTATACCAACTGGAAATCAGGAGAACCTAGTGGAAACTCCGGAGAAGATTTTGCTAGAATGATGGCAAATGGCGAATGGACAGATAGGGAAGAAACCCAATATTATTGGGTAATCATGGAAAAAGAATGCAACTCCGGTGGAGGGGGAGGTAATAATAATGATGTATCCTATTTATGGACACCAGGTAATTACACAACACCTTCAATTACCGTCAGCCCTACAAACACAACAACATATACTGTACAAGTCACAGGTTGTGATGGATGTACCGATTCTGATCAAGTTACAGTAACTGTAGATGGAGGAATCGTTTGTCCTGTAGATGTGACGATAAATTGTGACCAAAGTTCTGACCCAAGTAATACAGGTTATCCAACTATTACTTGTGATCCTGATGCGATATTAACCTATGAAGATTCAGACAATGGCATGTGTCCTCTTGTGCGTACCAGGACATGGACTGCCACGGTCACAAGAATAATTGAAGATCCATGTGTGCCTCATGAAATGGCACATTGGAATTTTACCAACGCTTACGCGAAATGCAGCAATGGACAAGAACCATTGGACGGCTCAGGATTAGCGCCTACCAATACCTCATCTATGAATTGTAATAATTTTAATATTACAAATGTCACTAATCAAGATGGAAGTTCTTGTGTACAAGGGGCCTTTGGATCTGCAGAATCTGCAGTTTGCGTATCAGCATCACCAGAAACCTATTTCAATAATAATGATGATGATGCCATCATGTTTACCATTGATTTTGGTGCACAGGATGAAGGTATGCTCGATAAGATCACATTCTATGAGCGTGTCGATTCGCATAATGAGAATTTTGGTAATGTGGATTACGCTCAGAATTTTGGAGTCCGTGTCTTGAAAGATGGTGTGGAGATTTATAAAAGTACAGGCCATGCTACTAGCTTTAGGGACTGGGTTCAGCACACTTTTGATTTTAGCGCAGACACTGATTTTGAATATGCAGGAGCGACCACCTTCAAATTTGAAATCCTGGGCTATAATCCGACTTCAAATGGGCATAATAAGAAAGTTTGGGAATTTGATGAGTTGAAAGTATTTGGATGCTGTGGTACAATGGTAAGTAATGAAACACAGGAGTTTACTTGTACACAGATGATTACAATTAATGATACGGAAACACCACAAATTTTCAATGTACCCGCTGACATCACAGTATCCTGTCAGGATGATGTACCTTCTGTACCTACAGATGTCGTAGCATCAGATAACTGTGCCTTTTATACAGAATTTACAGAGACAACGGCTGGAAATATTCCATGTGATTATACTGTAACCAGAACATGGACAGCAACAGATGACTGTAACAATTCTGTCAGCAAAACACAAGTCATCACCGTGCGTGATGATACACCACCAACAGCAAGTGTACCGAGTAGTATCAATGTAGAGTGTTTTAGTGATATTCCAAATCCGGACACAAAAGTAATTACAGATGAAACCGATGATTGCGATCCTAATCCTATAGTGAGTTGGGT
>JABDJE010000101.1 GCA_013002625.1 Saprospiraceae bacterium
AAGCATATCTATGTGATCATGGTAGTATTGTATTTCCTGGGAAATATGTTCCACCCAATATATTTTCTAAGGAAGATAGAAAGAATTAAATCAAACTAAAAGGGCCCCAGCGAGGACTGAGGCACCAAGAATTCTTGATATCGGAAAAAACCAACTTAAACGATAACAAGATTATCATGTTAATTTTCAGTTTCCTGAAGACGATTAATTCGAAATTAATAAATGGATTAGAGTAAAATTGAGGGCTAAAAGCAATAATTTATGCTTGTTAGTTTGGAAGACATTTTAATTTTTTAGTTGGGATATCATTTCACAAATAACTCTAACTCATTTATTATAATCATTAGCAGTAATGAAACATAAACCAGCAAAACAAGAAAACAGAAGAATTATAAATCACAAAGTTTTGCGTCAAGGTACAGGCGTTATTGCGCTACTCATGCCCTTGCTTGTAGAATTTCTTTCAGATCAGGATGAACGGTTAAGCTCAATTAGCATTTCATATTGGACGGATTCAGGTGATATTTTTGTGGGATCCTTGGTGGCAGTCGGCTTCTTTCTGGCAGCCTATAACGGTACAGGTGCATGTGATAAAGATACCGAATACTGGATAAGCAAATTTGCAGGAATTTTCGCTCTTATCGTAGCATTTATTCCCACGGGATGTGGAATTGACCACATTTGTGATATTCCAGCTTGGGTAAACAAACTAACACATGGTCATCTTCAATTCATACACAATCTGGCGGCGATTCTATTATTTGTATGCCTGTATATGCTGATTAACTTCTTCGCACGTCGAGCAAAGTCCAAAGGAGAAGACTTGAGATCGGATATATACTGGCTTATTAGTCTGTGTATGTTAATAGGTATGCCTGTCGTATATTATATCGGCTTAAATGTAGATTGGTACAATCCCATATACGGTGTTGAGTTTGTAGGATTAATGCTGTTTGGTAGTGGGTGGATACTTGCAGGAAGTTATAAATCAAATCCTAACCCTGAACCTCCAGACAATATTGAATGGGTGAAAGAAATTGAAGTCCATGCCAAGGAAAAGCATAATCCAACGGATATATCGGTATCAGCAGTAGATGTATATTATTTTGAAGCTACAGGCTGCTGGAAAGATTTATTTTTGGGCTGCGGCCCAACTGGTTGGGGCCCGCATTGGAAGTGGTGGACTAATTTTAACAGAGTCAGAAACCAACCAATATTTATGTTGTGTGGAAATATAGGCCAAGATGACACATATGCATTTGGTATTGGTAAGCAAATAGAATGGGAAGTGCCGAAGGAGATAGATAATATAAATTCTGGTGACAGGAAGCTGTATTTATTTGCAAATGATTGGAGTAGCAAATATGGAAACAATAGTGAATCTGTTCTGGTGAAAATCTATAAGAAGAAAGCAAATTAGAAAGGAAAGATAAAAAGTACCCGAGGCGGGACTTGAACCCGCACGGCCCAAAGGCCACAGGATTTTAAGTCCTGCGTGTCTACCAATTCCACCACTCGGGCAACTATTAGGTCTTTAAAAAGAGAGCGAAAGACGGGATTCGAACCCGCGACCCCGACCTTGGCAAGGTCGTGCTCTACCAGCTGAGCTACTTTCGCATGATTGAGATCTTTTTCTCAAAATGGATGGCAAATATACTATACCTCATATTAATATCAAATATCCACCTTAGAATATTTAAGATTATTTCTAAATGTATTTACTTCCTTCCCTGATGGACAAATTGGCCATCTCGGTTTTATGGGTTTCAATAAATTCTCTTACCGCATTGGGATTGTATTTTGAATACTGTCGCAATGCCCACCCAATAGCCTTATTGATAAAGAATTCCTTTGTGCCCATCGATCTAACTAGGATATCGAACAATCTATCTTTATCCGTTTGCGGGCCATATGACAGTTGATATATAATAGCTAGCCTTATCAACCAAATATTATCTCCTGCCAAATAAGCATCTGTCTTTGGGGTGATTAATTCGGGCGCTTTCGCAAATACCTGACCTCCAAGATGGACAGACAGAAAATCAACTGTATCCCACCAGGGTTTTGTGGTTATCAAATGCTCCAAAAATGCGATGTCATCTCCATTGATCTGATTTTTGCATTTTTTTATGATATCCATGGCAAAATATTGGCATTCACGATGATCACATAGCCATAGATGCCTTGTCAATTCCCTAAAATTATCTTGAATAAAGCTTCTATGTTCTTTCCAGATATTTCTGAGGACTTCTTTGCGGTTTGGACTTTTCACACCGTAGAATTCAAACTGGTTTTTCATATATGAAATCATGCCTTCTCGATGATCAGGATGTGCTTTTTCTTCCAATGCTTCATTAATGCTTTGAACGAGCGTATTCAGATTCACAGTTTCTAAAATTTACTAATGAATATATATTAATTTCACAGCATAATTCCGAGTATGCAACCTTTGGCTGAGCGATTAAGACCCAAAACACTTGAAAATTACCTTGGACAAACCAAGTTGCTGGGTGATCAAGGTGCGCTGGCTAAAGTATTGGAATCGAACTATATACCTTCAATGATTCTCTGGGGCCCACCAGGTGTCGGTAAAACAACCCTTGCTCAAATTATTGCGGAAAGCTCTAATCGGCCATTCTTTAAATTGAGTGCTATTAATTCGGGTGTTAAGGACGTCCGGGAAGCGATTAAGAAAGCTGAGCATCAACGATTTTTTGACAGTGCCTCTCCTATCCTTTTTATAGATGAAATACACCGGTTCAGTAAATCGCAGCAAGATGCCCTATTAGGCGCAGTTGAGAAAGGGACAATTACCTTAATTGGGGCTACTACAGAAAACCCTTCCTTTGAAGTGATATCGGCCTTGTTATCACGTTGTCAGGTTTATGTGCTCGAGCATTTAAACAAGGAAGAATTGATTCAACTCTTGGATAATGCCATTCAAACAGATGAGGAATTAAAAAAGCTTGATATCCGGATCGATGAGTATGATGCCCTATTGAAATACAGCTCCGGAGACGCTCGTAAATTGCTAAATATTTTGGAAATCCTGGTCAACAGCTTGAAATCAGACGATGGTATTGTAATTACGAATAAAACAGTTGAAGGGCGGATTCAACAGACGATGGCCATATATGATAAGGGCGGTGAATCTCATTATGATACCATTTCGGCCTTTATTAAATCTATTCGAGGCAGTGATCCCAATGCCACTGTATATTATTTAGCACGCATGGTCGAAGGTGGTGAGGACCCACTGTTTATTTGTAGGCGCATGCTGATATCCGCGTCGGAAGATATTGGTCTTGCTAACCCCAATGCATTGTTGATTGCGAACAGCTGCTATCAGGCCGTACACCAAATTGGTATGCCCGAGGGCCGTATCGTAATGTCTCAATGTGCAATCTACCTTGCGCAGTCACCAAAGAGCAATTCAGCTTATATGGCAATTAAATCTGCACAATCTCTGGTACGACAGTCTGGCAATCTATCCATTCCCTTGGCATTGCGCAATGCCCCAACCAAACTGATGAAATCTTTGGATTACAGTAAGGACTATAATTACGCCCATGATCATGACAATAATTTCGTCAAAGATGAATACTTGCCTGAATCGCTGGAGAATACAAAATTATTTGAACCGGGTGATAATTCCAGTGAGCGAAGGATGCGGGAACATTTAAAAAAACTTTGGGGAGATAAATATAATTATTGAATGATTGAATGATTGAATGATTGAATG
>JABDJE010000115.1 GCA_013002625.1 Saprospiraceae bacterium
GGCATGCGCTAATCCAAGAATATGACCAATTTCATGATTGAGCAAAGTGGCACATGCCCATGGTTTATCCTTTCGCTCATAGAGCCCTGCCATTTTTAATGAAGTCCCAATTGCAATACCAGTAGCCGTTGGTGAATAGGTTTTTGACTTAACGCTATCGGGATGATGAGGGAGAATAAAAATATTGAGGATTGAATCGGAAGCGATGGCATATTTCTTAATGATGGTCTTGTCGTAATTGTTTCGGTACCGTCCCTTATTTAAAAAATAGTAAAACTTATTATCCAGATGCTTATAGAATCCATCATCTTCAGGGTCATCTGTTGCAGGCGTTATTTTATATTGATAGTATGGATTGAGCGCTGGTGTATTATTCCCTTCCGGTAAATTCATAGCATGATTCTGCTTCAATCTATCGTTGGCATTACTGATCAGGGCTCTAACATATTTCTTTCCGGATTCAAGCGAAAAGTTTTTGGTACCAGAAGAATCATCGAGGAAATGTATATTGACCCTAATAATTTGGGTGTAGTAGTTTGAATCAGGAGCATAGCTGAGATTTTCATAGCAGTAATTCTGCCCTGTGGCAGGAGCTGCTCTACGTTCAAGCTGACTGTCTTGCACAATAGACCATACCGGTGTTTTCTTTGAACATCCAAATCCAAAAACTACGAGTAAGATCCATAAGATTCTAGTCATGGTTATGTATTCATTGCACCGCAGACACTGAGTACCTGTCCGGAAATATAAGTTGACATATCAGATCCGAGAAAGACACAAGCGTTGGCAACATCAGACGAGCCTCCCAATCTTTTTAATGGAATGCTGTTAATGTATGCCTCTTTGGTTTTATCATCCAATTCATCTGTCATTTCGGTTTCAATAAATCCTGGGGCAATGGCATTACAACGTATACCCCTTGACCCCACTTCTTTGGCAATGGATTTAGTAAATCCAATAATGCCGGCTTTTGATGCAGCATAGTTGGCCTGGCCTGCATTTCCAAAGACCCCCACAACAGAACTCATGTTAATAATAGAACCACCACGGTTTTTAAGCATTGGACGCAAGACATGTTTTGTGAGATTGAATACAGACTTTAGGTTAACTTCCATGACATTATCCCATTGATCTTCAGACATTCTAAGCATAAGAGTGTCCTGGGTGATGCCTGCGTTGTTGATCAAGATATCAATCTGGCCGAAGTCTTCAAGTACCGCTTTCACAAGATTCTCAGATGCTTCAAAACTGCTGGCATCCGATTGATAAGCTTTCAAGCGATCTTCCCCTACATCCAGATTGCTCATGATCTCATTAGCAGAAGCTGCCGATGACCTGAATGTAAAGGCCACATTTGCACCTTCATTAATAAATGTCTCTACGATAGCTTTGCCAATTCCTCTGGATCCTCCAGTGATTAGAGCTACCTTACCATCCAATAATCCCATTGTTTTGTTTTTATTGTAAATATAAGATTTGAGGATTATCCACCCCCACCATTGCCCTCTTCATTTGAGGAGCCCTCGGATGCTTGGATAGAATCCATTGACACTTCTTTTATCAGATCTCCAAATTCATCTTCAAAATCTGATTCAAACATATCCTGACGCTGGTCAAGTTTGTTGACGATTTGTTCTTCCTCGACAGACATCTGTTTGTACTTTGCGCAATCAATGAAATCCAGAAAGCCATCGGGCGGCACCGGAAATGATTTTTCAGAATTAAAATCTGCAAGAGAATCCGCTTCCAATGATTTGATATAGTTCTGAACTATTGGACGCGCCATCACAAACCCTTGCCCGTCATCAAGATTTAAAAATCGAATCCATTTATCATCACCACCAACCCAAACACCCGTTACGAGATCAGGCGTTACGGACATGAACCAACCATCTGCATAGTCATTGGTGGTACCTGTCTTTCCTCCTATATCAGTTTCAACGCCCAAGCCATATCGGCCTCCTACGTTATTTTTTAGCATATCGAGCATAACCCCATTGTAAAATGAGTTGATCGCTCTTCTGGATTCAGGCACAGAGGTATAAATGATCTTGCCGGTATTATCTTCAATTCTGGAAACAAAAACCGGTTCCGTATATATTCCATCATTGGCAAATGTGGTATAGGCACCTGCCATTTCAGCCAAAGTTAAATCCATTGCTCCAAGGCATATCGATGGCACACGCGGAATGACGTAATCTCCATTAGGGTAAGTCTGGTCTTTACTGATGCCGGCGTTGTCAAGCAATTCTCTAATCACATCTACATTGCCCATCTCTTTAACCAGACGGACGGTTATAGAATTCTTTGAATACAGAAGGCCCTGATATAAATTATATTTATTCTGCGTAAACTCCTCGTTGGCATTGGCTGGAGACCATTCCTTAGCAACCTGGAAATTGGCATCGCCAGGTGCAATGGTGTACTGGATATCCTCATATTCCTCACAGGGAGAAATACCCATCAGACTAATTGCTGTTGCATAAACAAAAGGTTTGATGGTTGACCCCACCTGTCTTCTTGAGTTTACATGATCATATTTAAAGTAGTTGAATCCTGGACCACCAACCCAGGCTTTGATGGCACCCGTCGCCGGATCTACAGAAAGTAAGCTTGCCTGTAGGTGCTGATTATGAAATTTAACCGAATCACGAGGACTCATTTCAACTTCGGCAAAACCCGCTTCACCATAATCAAAAACCTTCATTGTGATGGCTGTTGAAAATTCTTCATCATAGGCACTCTGCAATGCTTTGAAATCTGTTTTGGTTTGTGCCCACAGGGGATCTTCAACAAGCCCTTGATATGCTTTCAGATCTTCTCTATCGATAATATTTTTATCTACAAGGCCTGTCCAGCTGTATCTCTTATTCTCCTTATCAATCAAACCTTTAATAACCTTTTCGCTCATTTTTAATTCACCATATTTCTCTTGAACTTTGGCTTTCACCGGTCCCAGAATTTTATTATGAAGTGCGAGATACCTATCAGATTCTTTGATCTTGCGCTCGAGGACATCTCTTCGAATCTTTTTTTGATTTTCATCGGCATCATAGGTCCATGGATTTCTGCCGTCCCAAACACGCCAATATCTCTCCTGTAATTTCATCATGTGCTCAACAAGCGCTTTTTCGGCATGTGCCTGATGAGTGAGGTCGATTGTTGTGTGTATTTTTAATCCGTCTGTGTAAATATTATATTCAGAGCCATCCTCCTTATTTATTCCTTTTTCCTTGAAAAGATTACGTAACCACTTTGTTAATTCAGCTCTGAAATAGGGCGCCGGTCCTTTGTCGTGCGAGTCCCTAATAAAGTTACTCATGTCTACCTGGTCAGCCATTATCGTATCCAAAGCAAGCGCATCAATATCTTTAAACTTCTTCAATTGATTGAGTACTACATTTCTTCTCTTTGTGGCGTTCTCAGGAAAACGTAAAGGGTTATAAAGACTTGGGTTCTTGAGCATACCTACCAATAAAGCTGCCTGCCCTAAATCCAAATCGGCCTGATCGGCATTGAAATAGGTTTGCGCTGCAGCTTGAATACCATGGGCGCCATTGATAAATTCAAACTTATTCAAATACATGGCAATAATCTCTTCTTTGGTATAACTCCGCTCAAGCTTAATGGCTGTAATCCATTCTTTGACCTTGGTTTGTAACAAAGTAAACGCCCTTTCTACGAATGATTTACCTGCGAGACTCGGTCTGTTAAATAACAGCTTGGCCAATTGTTGGGTTATTGTGCTTCCACCTCCAGAGGATTCCTTGCCCATTAACACTGTCTTGAATGCAACTCTGAAAAGTGCTTTTAAGTCAACGCCTGAATGTCGATGGTATCGAACATCTTCCGTAGCTATTAAGGCATCGATTATAGTAGGTGAAAGTTCATCAAATGTGATTATTTCCCTGTTCTCTACATAATACTTACCAAAAGGGACACCATGCGTATCGTATACAATACTGGCCTCGTCGTATTTTGGATTTTCCAAATCTTCGAAGGAGGGTAAATCGTCATTAATGGTCTGGACAAAAAATCTGAGGATGATAATAATACCCAGGATTAGCAAAACCCATAAGGCTCTGCTTAACCATTTCAAACTTGGATATTTCTTAGATTCAAACATGTACAATTCCAGTCACCTAAAGAGAGATGCAAGATAATATGAATATATAGAATAAGTATATGCCCTCCTTCAAATTAGCATATAGAAAATCTCATCCCGTTATGATTAAGACGAGGAACTGCCTCTGCGTCACATGATTATTGACTTGTACTGCTTAGAATTCTTCTTCGAATTGATCGTTCAGAGCCTTTTCCTCCAGTTCCTGGTCTTTGGCAAATTTGGGAGGCAGATCCTGTGGATAGGCTTCACAATCAAATACAATTCGGTCGCCTTCTGGTTCTTTAAAGGATTTGCCTTTATTTAACTGGATCAGCGGATCCTGTTCCAGTTTTTTCATATAATCCAGGTAAAATGGTCTTGCCATCACACCTCCAGCGCCTTGTGTGATAGAATTGAATCGAATCCAATTCATTTCACCACCGACCCAAGTACCGACGACAAGCTCTGGCGAGATCCCCATAAACCATCCATCAACATAATCATTTGTCGTTCCTGTTTTGCCACCGAATTCACTGGATAATGCCCAAGAC
>JABDJE010000148.1 GCA_013002625.1 Saprospiraceae bacterium
ATACAAAGTAGAGCGTAAACAGCGTAAACTCGTCAAAGGTATGGTCTTTGAAAATTTTATTGTTTCCAAAGAAATTTAATCGAAATCGGCACAAGGAACAGTACCGGGTGAAATACCCCAGCTTATATTAGTTACTATTGTCAGGTCGCTAAGTTCGATTTACTATTTAATAAATCACGAATCGATTTAAAAAAAATGACTAACTTCATATGGCTAATAACAGAATCAACCTTTTCTCTCCTACTTGAATGCAGCGCTTGCTAAATGATCAATTGCTTTAGCGAAATACTTAAATCAACGCTTTTGAGGAGTCAATTCACCATGATTTTTGCATTGTTGATTCCTATGTTAGGATCGGCTCAGGAAGTCAATTTTAAAACCTATAGCTATACCGAACTTTTTGAACTGATTGAAGCTGAACAGGATTCCATCTTTGAATTATCCGATGCGGCTATCGTTCTGGATTCGGTAACCGATTCCAGGTTTGTCTATAGCCCAAAAGACTATTTTGAACCAATTTCAGACTCTATTCTGAACACGATTGAATCTATTGAAATCAACAAGGCGCTTTACTTTAAAAATGTTCAGTTTCAAAATGATGCCAGTTTTACCAAAATAAAATTTAAGAAAGGGGTTGAATTTGATAACTCCATTCCGCCATGGTTTTTTCATTCATCACTTGATCATCGCTTAAAAGTTATATTACAGGAAGATCTTCGAAAGGATTACTACAGCATGCATGGGAATGAACTGCCTTTTTTCGAGATTCGATTTCAACATTGCGAATTTAAGGGAAGTTTATTTTTCAGCATTATACGTAGTCCAAGTGATAATATCACTTATAGTCCATATGGTTTTCGTTTCATTGCTAATATAATCAACACGTCAATGATAATTGAGAATTCAAATAATTGGGCTAGTTTATTCGTAATAAGAAATATTCTTCCGGTCACTTTTTATGATAATACTTTTGACGTAAATGGACGAACTGTAAGACTATTCTTGAAGGAAGATGATTTTATATTCATCGATGGCAACGCAATGGCCGAAGGAGACTACCTAGAATTTGTTGGCATCGATAATTCTAATTTAAATATTGAAAACAATGTTTTCCCAAAGCATGTTCAAATGAATTTAAACTTTAAAAATGAATTCTCTATTGAATGGGATGATTTAGCATATAAACTGATCAGTCCAAAAGCATTAGTTGAATTTGAAACAGCAGTTGACAATGGAACATTAAAAGGTATCGATCTTGATGGAAGTATGGCCGACAAAGATAAATTCAAGGAGTTTCATTTAAAACACGACAAGGCATTTGAAAAGACGCAAATCATGTTCACCTCCTTCGTCAATCACTATAAAGAGATTGGTGATAAATTATCCTATAATAAAGTTTATGTAGAGTTAAAAGATCTCGAAACTGCATATTTTAAAGAACAATATAACATCAATCCTACATTTGAAACATTTTTTACCTATAAGGTCAACCAATTCCTAAAAGTATTTTCGGCTTATGGGACCCGACCAGCTAAAGCTGTTGTATTTTCCTTATATGTCATCTTGTTCTTTGCCTTGATCTATTTGTTTTTTCCCAACTCCTGGGACAAACACGGCAAGAATCGCCTTATTGATCGCTATAGCTTCTTTATGAAATACATGAACAAAGATGCAGGCATTCATGAAGTGTATCTCGATGATCAAAAAGAAGAACTGCTGCAGTACAAAGAATTTAAAACCATGGTGGAATCTTCAGCTAAAAAAGTGCCTAAATTCTTTGTGACCACTGCGCTCCCACTCTATAAATGGGCGATTTCAGGAACAAATTTAACAGCTTCTTTTTTAAAACGCATTGACATTATGAAGGGCAGATGGGAAGAACTGCCACCATCAAAACGTATCTGGAAATCCATCTTACTGGTTGGGGCATTTATAATTGCGATTGCCTATGACCTTATCATTAAAATATTAAATGCCTTAATGCTGTCCATCAACACCTTTACTACCTTAGGTTTTGGTGAAATACCCATAAAAGGTTTGCCCCGCTATTTAGCTATTATTCAAGGTTTTATAGGTTGGTTTATGTTAACTATTTTTAGTGTATCCCTAATTTCACAACTGTTGAATTAAATGATTAAATTCTTTCGAAAAATACGATACGACCTTATGACTCAGAATAAGACTTCCAAATACATTAAATACGCCATTGGTGAAATTATTCTAGTAGTTATTGGTATTTTAATCGCTCTGCAGATAAACAATTGGAATGAGCGTAATAAGGAGGACAAACTGGAGGCTGAATATTATTGTCGGCTACTTGAAGATGTTCAACAAGATAATGAACAAATAAGTGTTTTGGTGCAAAGATCGGAAGAACGTTTATCCGCCTCGAATCAAGCAGTTCGTTTATTGCTTCAAGAGGATGCAAACAAAGCTGAGGTTGGAAGGCAAATCGCCCTATCGATAAAAGCAATTTATTCTGATTTTAAACCTAATAATTCGGCATTTGAAGACCTTAAATCAGGGGCAAATCTTAATTTAATAAAGGACAAAAATGTTATCAAAGCGCTCAATACTTATTTCAACAATATTGAAAGCCTGAAAAGCGTCATAAAAATTAATGGTCAGAATGCGGTGGATATTTACTATGCTCATGACGATAGCTTTGAAAATGGGAAAACACCAGCTTCAATGCTCTATGGTCGGTTTAAGGAAGGTATGGAGTCTGATATCTATGAAGCCATCGCCATTGACAGCTCTGAGGTTTTATCCAAAGCCATGCAAAAACGACTTTACAATGAGGCATTACGTTATATGTCGGCCAATACAAGGCAAGTTGAACTCTATGGAATAATAGAGGCCTTTTCCGAATCGGTAGAACAGTTGTTGCTCAAGAAATGTAGTAATTCCAATGATTAAATTCTTTAGTAAAAATCGGTTCAATAATATTGAAACCCAATCAAGTTGTACTCGTAAAACATGATCGCTACCAAAATTATGGCAATTATAATCACGCTGTTCATCATTTTTTTTATAATACCTAAGCCTTTTAAGGACCAATTTCTCCAAAGAAAATAAGGCGATAAAATGGCCGATATAAAACCAGCAGTACAGACTAAAAAATTAAATTTCATCGATAAAGGAACACCATAATCGGAAACCTGATCTCTCAAAATTAGAAAATGTAGTATTAGGCCCAAAGCCCCTAAAACCACCAGAAGAGCGGTTACATACATCCATTTGTTAAACCTTTTATTAGCTGGTTTCGGTGCATATCGCTTTTCTCGTCTCTTGCGTTTTAGACGACCAATTGGGCGGCTTAAAACAAAAATTAATAGCAGAAAGATGCTCGGAATGAAAAATCCTTGCTGGACCCGGTTTTTCTCAAACCATGAGATCCTTTCGTAAGAGCCGGTTCCATTCATCATGCGTTGTGCTTTCCCACTTTCATCCGGAAAAAATTCCAGGAAATAATCGGTGTCAGACTGGTTAAGTCGGAACAGATGGTCACCTGCAGGCACATATGAATCACCATAGGTCGTCAGACTTCCTTGTCCATCATACTCGATCTTGTATTCGGTTGAAAAAAATCCAAATAAACGAATCAACTTCTCAAATGAATTCTTTGGGTAATTCATTTGCTTGTAAACTCCCGTATAATTCTTTGCAATGTCTTCAATAGATTTAGGTTTAGCAACAGAATCGAAGCCATTGTTTTTTCGGCCTACAAGCGTATCCAGGATAGCACGTGTGAGATCATAGCGAAATCCGCCGGCATCCTTGCGATTGTTCTGTGCGATAAAAATACCGTCACCGGTTTCAGGGATAAGGACCATAAGGCTAACAAATCCTAATTGACCACCTGAATGATCCAAAGTTCGCCTGCCAGTCCAGCGGTTCTCAAAAAACCCGTAGCAAATACCATAAGCTGTTTTTCGAGAGCCATAGTGCTGTGAGATCAATATTTTAT
>JABDJE010000059.1 GCA_013002625.1 Saprospiraceae bacterium
CTACAGTATGCAGTGGTGATTCAATTACCTTGATTGGACCAGACGCAAGTTCTTATTCCTGGTCATTGAATGGAGTTGAATTTTCAAGTGAAAGGATTCCCGTCGTCCATCCAAGCGAAGCGTCAACTTACGTGCTTTCAACACAGGATACATTTGGCTGCGCGATCGTAGATTCCGTATTTGTTGATTTTATTTATCGACCTACTGCGCATGCCGGTGAGGATATTTTGGCATGCTACGGGCAGCAGGTTTCGTTGAATGCTTTGGGAGCAGAAGATAGTTTGAGCTATCTATGGACACCAGGCTTTCCATTTCTTGAAGATCCATTCTCACCAACCACGCAGGTATTGTTAAATCAAGATGCGGAATACACCCTGCTTGTTACAAATGGCATCTGTGCGGATATTGACACGGTCTCTGTCACATTCTACGATGGCTTGGAGATTAATGATCCCGATGCGATGAAAGTGTGTCTTGGTGATTCAGTCAACCTTCAATTGGATCCTGCTTATTCATATAACTGGACGCCGGCGTTTATCAACTTCTGCCAGGATGATAGCTGCACTGCCGTACAGTTTTTACCGACTGAAAATATTCTATTTGATATTGTAGCCGAAGATGCAGAAGGATGTTTGGATACTTTAAATTTTATGGTCAGCGTGAATGATACTTTAACGGCAGATACAACGGTGGCATTTATATGTCCTGGTGATAGTATACTGTGGGAAGGCACATGGTATGATATGGAAGGAAGCTACTGTGTTCCTATAGAAGAAGACAGCATTTGTCAGGATCAAAAATGCCTGAACCTATTTTATTATACGCCAGATGGATTAAACATAATTGCTTCAGACACTGTGGTGCGCATAGGTGATTTTGTAGATTTCTCAACTGAGGGGTCCTATGCCGAATACAATTGGCAAAGTTTGGACCCGCTGGATTGTATTAACTGTCCAAACCCAACCATTCAGATCACACAGGAGCAATGGATTTATCTGGAAGCTATCGATGATAATGGATGCCTTGCACTGGATAGTATATTTATTCGTGTATTGTCCGAATGTATTCAAGCGGACTTCATGATACCGAACGCATTTACGCCCAATAAGAATAATGCCAATGACCGATTCAGGGTAGTGGGTATTGAAGGCAGTGAAGCCCAGGTAGCCATTGAAATATATGCGCGATGGGGTGAATTGCTTTTTGAAGGCTTTGATAATACCGGCTGGGATGGGCAACATGAGAATGAAGCGGTACCTGAAGGTGTATACCTCTACTTGATCCGCGTTCAATGTCCAGGAGAAGAAAGTATTTTATATAAAGGCGATGTTACACTGATAAGATGACGCGTCTGTATCACATATTATTAATCCTATTAGTTGCTGGGGCACTGGCTGGCCAGGACCATGTTCATTTTGCACACTATAAGTGGGTCAATGGTATATTTTTCCCATCGCTTCAAGAGGTAGAGCGTCGAGGTGATATTTTTGTGTCGGCATTATATCGTGAACAAGCTTTTACCGTCACTGATAAGGGGTATAAGAGTTTTGCAATGGGTCTCGAGACGCGTTTATTTGAAAATCAAAAAAATGCTTTTAATCTCGGTTTCAATTTTTCAAATGATAAAGCAGGTGATGGGGCATTGACGAGCAATGCCTTTTCATTGATGCCTTCATTCAATATGTTGCTTGATTCAAAAAGAGGTGGTCGGTTAAGCATTGGCGCTCAATTATCCTATCGCGAACGACGTTTTGGAAATATCGATGGGCTCATATTTGAGCAAGACCTTTTGGGTATTCCTATTTCAGAATTCATTCCCTTTTCAAGTAATCAATATCTTGATATTGGCATGGGCCTTTCTTATGGCTCAATAATAAATGGCAGATCATCCTTTCAATTAGGCATCTCTGCATTTCATACCAATGATAACAATACGGAATTGACTAAGGTTGATAAATATCCATTGCGATTTGATGCCTTCCTTGCCTACAACTACCAGATAAATAACAACTTGACCTGGAGACCATCTATCGACAGATATGCCTCCACTATTTATAATGCGCTTCAATTGCAATCTGTTTTTGAATTTAATTTTGATAAAATGGATGAGTACACCTTCAGGGCTGGACCAGGATGGCGTGTGAACGATGCGCTGCAATTATTGCTGGGAATGGACTATAAATCCTGGCGATTTGCATTTGCCTATGAATACAATACTTCAGGATTGCAAGCGGCATCTGGTCCTGTGGCTGCTTTGGAATTTGGTGTCCAATACCTCTTCAAAAAACCAGAAGAAAAAATTATACCTGAAGCGCCTGAGGAAATAATTCCAATTGATACAATTGAGGAGCTTTCACCTGTTGTGGAGATGCTTAATCCTAAATTTGACAGTTTTCCAGAAATGCAAATTACAATTCAGGAAGACAGCATAGTTAAACTGGATTCAATGTGGACGCTACCGAACTTCACACTGGATTTGGATCCGGAACGGAGAACAGAAATTATTTTTGAAATAGAAGGACATCACCCTGACACTTTAATATTTACGCCGCATAGCTACGATTCTAATACAACAACAGAGATTGCGTTAAATTTCAAGCCTATCGAATTGCCTTCGCCAGCAAGAGATACACTAACAATTGAAGAACCTTTTGTAGAATTGGACAGCATAGTAGAATTGAATGAGGAGATCATTCTTGATCGTATTTATTATGATTTTGATAAGGACAATATTCTGAATGTCTCTGAAGAACAGTTGGGAGAAGTTCTGGCATTGTTTGAGCGATACGATTCCCTGGTAATCGAATTATCTTCCCATACCGATGTTAGGGGTTCTCATGAATACAACATTGACCTTTCCCAACGGCGTGCAGCTTCAGCAAGAGATTGGTTAATCGAAAGAGGTGTCCGACCGGATCAAATCATTGCAAGAGGTTACGGCGAGACCCAATTATGGAATGATTGTGAAGAAGGTGTTAGATGTACAGACGATCAGCATCGTCAAAACAGAAGGACTGTAATAAAAATATTGAAAGGTCCAGAAAATGTGAAGTACGTCATCCCTCCTAAATGGCGCAATTCGAATCGGTAGCCTTCATCCAATTGGAAAATGATGCCTATGAAACATTCTGTAGCACAATGAAATGATTTACATTTGATTGAAATAAACCTACTACCCATGTTATACCTTCTTTTCAAATCCTTGCACATCATAACCATGGTAGCATGGTTTGCGGGCTTATTTTACCTCGTGCGTCTGTTTGTTTATCATGTTGAAGCATTTGACCAGGAAGAGGATAAACGTATAATACTTACTAAGCAGTTTAACATAATGGAAAGACGTTTATACAGATTCATCTGTAATCCTGCAATGATGCTGACATGGACATTTGGTTTAATCATGTTATATATGAATGGGCTGGAATGGTTGAAGCTCAATCCATGGATGCATATAAAGATTACGCTGGTTATCCTGTTAACATTATATCACTTGAGATGTAAAAAGTATATTGAAAAATTGGACCAGGGTATAAAGCCTTTCAATTCGTTCCAATACAGGCTTTTCAATGAACTACCTACTTTATTTTTAGTTACAATAGTCATTCTTGCAGTGTTTAAAAATTCGACCAACTATGTCTATACCTTTGGTGGAATTATTGCCTTTGCAATTGTGTTGTTCCTTATTGTAAGACTATACAAATCAAAACGAGAGAAATAAAACATACATGAAAAAATTCCTTTGGTCACTTATAATAATATTGGTCGCATTTTTAGCTATAGCGATCACCTTCATGGCATTATCCCCCAAAAACATGACCTATGAAGCAGAGCAAACCATCGATGCACCGCCGCATATGGTTTACAACCTGGTAAACGATTTTACAAAATGGACATTATGGTCGCCGGTGATGCAGCTTGACCCCGAAACCATCAATACTTATTCGGATCTAACAATGGGGCCGGGTGCAAGATGGTCATGGAAGGGCAATGAACTCGTGGGAGAAGGTCAACGTAAGATTATTGAAGCCATTGAAGCAGAATCAATAAAAACAGAAATTGAATTCAGTGGTATACCTACCATTTCACGTGGACAGTGGATATTTACAAAAGATGGTGATAAGACCAGAGTTACATGGGCCTATGAAGGTGGGGATACAGCATTCCCATTCAGACCATTCAATGTCATGTATAAGCGTGGGTTTAAGAAGACCTACCAAAAAGGATTGGATAAGTTGAAAGAAGTGGCGGAGCAACGTGCAAAGAATAAAATGTACAGAGGGTATCAAATCAATGATGATTTTATTGATGCGCGTATTTATCTTATGAACCGCCAGGAAGTGCGGATGGAAAATGTACAGCAGTTTTATGCTCAAAACCTGGGTGCACTGTTTATGAAAGCTCAAAAATCCAAAATGACAATGGACGGTATGCCAAGCGGATTATTCTTTAACGATTTATCCAATTCCAATACTGTGGATATGGCGGCTGCTATTCCTGTTGAAGAAGAGAAGAGTGTTGAAGGAGCACAAATGTTGAATGTTCCTGAAGGCCGCGCAGTTCAAGTCAACTATTACGGAGATTATTCAGGCATTTCTGAAGCACACGCAGCGATTGAAGATTATATCAGGGATTATGGTTTGTTAAAAACTATGCCTGTGGTTGAAGAATATATGACTGACCCGGGCGAGGAGAAAGATCCTTCAAAATGGTTGACCAGAATAATTTATTATATCCAAGACAATTAAGCTGTCAGGCTGATGAATACATTCGTTTACATATTATGGTTTGGTCTGGCTGCTTTGGGAGGCAATGTCCATGACTTTCATTTGAGTAAAACAGATATTCATTTTAAAAGCGATCAGCAGGCCATTCAGTTTACGGTCCACATGTTTATCGATGATTTTGAAAAAGCCATTGAAACGCGGGATAGTGTTTTGCTTAAGTTGTTCACAGAAAAAGAATCGCCGCAATCCGATTCTTTGTCGGCGGAATATTTGACCGACAAACTTAAGATCAGAATTGATGGTGAAATATATTATCCAGAATTTTTAGGAATGGAATTGAGTGATGATATGGCGGCAATCTGGTGCTATATGGAATTATTAAATATTTCCAATTTGGATGAATTATCCATTTCAAATAAACTCCTCTTGGAACTGTTTGGTGATCAAAAGAATATTGTCAACATCAAAGTGGACAACAAGGTGAAAGAATTTGTCATAATGGATCAAAAGACATTTAAAAAAGCAGTACGGCTGTGAAAAATCCATTACGATATATCATCATCGCACCTGTAAGGATTTATCAAAAATTAATATCACCGATTTTAGGGCCCACCTGCAGGTATCAGCCCACATGTTCGCACTATATGGTCCAGGCAGTAGAGGAATGGGGTCCGTTAAAGGGAACCTGGTTAGGAATTAAAAGAATTTTCAGATGTCATCCATGGGGATCTTCAGGATATGACCCTGTGCCAAAAAAAATGAAATAATATGTTGATAAGACCTAGAAGAAACAGAAAGTCTGAGCAGGTAAGAAATATGGTCAGAGAAAATAAAGTCACCGCAGATGATTTGATCATGCCATTATTTATTTGTGAGGGGGATGGTGTCAGAGATCAAATACCTTCATTACCCATGGCATACCGCTATTCATTGGATACATTGGTTAAGGAAGTTGCAGATTGCCTTCAATTGGGGATCAAGTCCTTTATCCTCTTTCCAAAGATTAAAGACACACACAAGGATAAGACGGGCTCCTATGCCCTGTATCCAAATAACTTTTACCATGAATGTGCGCGTAAGCTTAAATCCGAATTTGAAGATATTGTACTTATAAGCGATGTTGCTTTGGATCCTTACAACATCGACGGGCATGATGGAATTGTGCGCGATGGTGTGATTCAGAATGATGAGACCTTGGATGTGCTTTCGCAAATGGCGGTAGAGCAAGCCAAGGCGGGATTCGATATTATTGGGCCTTCAGATATGATGGACGGTAGGGTAGAAGCCCTAAGGGCTGCATTGGATGTCAATGGTTTTCAGGACGTCTCTATTATGTCTTATACTGCTAAATATGCCAGTGCTTTTTATGGTCCCTTCAGGGATGCCTTGGGTTCTGCACCGGTTGAAGCAGACGATGTTCCAATGGATAAAAAAACATACCAAATGGATCCGGCGAATGCACAGGAGGCCTTGCTTGAAGCCGAGCTGGATACTATGGAAGGTGCTGACTTTCTGATGATCAAACCCGCGGTCCATTACATGGATATTATCAGAAGAATCAAGGAAAATTCATTTCTGCCAATTACAGCTTACCATGTAAGTGGGGAATGCGCTATGTTGTGGGCAGCTTGTGAGAAAGGCTGGCTTGACTATGATATCGCCATGCCTGAGACCCTGTTGTCAATTAAGCGGGCCGGTGCTGATCTGATAATCACCTACTATGCAAAAGCATTTATGGAAATGTCAATTAAGGAATAAGTTAATTATCCATATTTAAAATTAATCAAGTCCGTTCGCTTGCAAGTATTTTACTAACTTATCGTTGCGATAAACAATATTAAGACATACTATGTCAAAACTATCTCGTAAACGATTCTTCCAAGGGCTCGCGTTGGGAACCATCAGCCTTCCTTTCTTAATCAAAGGATTCACAGGAAAAGCGTATTCTCAGAATAGGCGATCAGCTAATTTTATATCAGATGAGAAGTACACCTTAAAAATGGTTACGACCTGGCCACCGAATTTCCCTGTTTTAGGTGAGGTTTGTAATCTGTTTGCCCAATGGGTAAACGAAATGTCAGCGGGTAGGCTACAAATAAAAGTGTACGGTGGGGGTGAATTGGTGCCAGCATTGGAATGCTTCGATGCCGTCAAAGATGGTGCTGCAGATATCGGCCATGGGGTAGCTTATTATTGGGCAGGTAAAATTCCGGCGGCCCAGTTTTTTGGCGCTGTTCCCTTTGGGATGAATGCCCAACAACTAAACGCCTGGATTTTATGCGGAGGAGGTATGGAACTGTGGGAAGAACTGTATGCACCTTACAACCTTATACCAATGTTGGGCGGAAATACAGGGTGCCAGATGGGCGGATGGTTTAATAAGAGAATTGACACGGTTGAAGATATTCGAGGCTTAAAAATGCGTATGCCAGGCTTGGGTGGTAAGGTATTGGAAAAGGCTGGCGGTGCGCCAGTGCTCCTGGCAGGCGGTGATTTGTATACGGGTTTGGAACGCGGTGTAATCGATGCCACAGAATGGATTGGTCCTTATCATGATTACAAAATGGGATTTCATCAAATAGCAAAGTACTATTATGTAAATGGCTGGCATGAAACCGGCGCTGCGCTGGAATCCATATTTAATAAAGAACGGTTCGAAGATTTACCAGAAGACCTTCAAGCTATCCTCAGAACAGCAATGTTGCGTGCAAATCATTGGGTGCTCAGTGAGTTTGAAGCAAAAAATGCAGTTTACCTTCAAAAGCTTAAAGACGAAGGAGATGTAGAAATTACTTACTATCCTCAGGACGTAATAGAAGCCTTGAGAGGTCATACAAAAGATGTCATCCTTGACTTGGCAAATGGTGACCCCGCATCAAGAAAAATTTATGAGGCCTACTCTAAATTCTATAATGAAATCAAAGCCTGGTCCAATATATCAGAGCGCCAATATTATGCATCGATAGTGGGGTAGGGTTTAATGACTTAATGACTTAATGAAAGAATGAAAGAATGATTTAATGTGTGAATGATTTAATGAATGAATGACAGAATGATTCAATGACAGAATGATTCAATGACAGAATGATTCAATGACAGAATGATTCAATGACAGAATGATTT
>JABDJE010000218.1 GCA_013002625.1 Saprospiraceae bacterium
CTCAAAAGTGATTCTCTGAAAGTTGGCTCTATAATAACTTTTAATAACATCTACTATTCTTACAACAGTTATTCGATAGAAGAAGGTGCTGCCTATGAATTGGATGCCTTGGCTGAATATCTAGCAAATAACCCAAATGTCAGAATTGAACTTGTAGCACATACCGATGCCAGAGGCTATAGTGAATACAATCAGAATCTTTCAAAAAAGCGCGCATCTGCCGCAAAAGATTACCTTATATTGAAAGGTATTGATGCACAACGCATCAAATTCAATGGCAAGGGTGAAACCGAGATTAGAAACCATTGCAAGAATGGTGTACAATGTTCAGACGAAGACCATAATTACAATCGACGAACAGAAGTAATAATACTCTCCAAGTAGTTAACTTTATTGCGGTTTAATACAATTATATGAAATACACATTTCTTTTATTTGCCCTTCTGGTATCTCAACTATTAGGTGCCCAAGTAACAGGAACAGTTCAAAGTGAAGATGGTGAATACTTGTCTTATGTTAATATATACGTCAAAGGAAGCTCGGTAGGAACGACAACGAATATTGAGGGCCAATTCAATTTAAAATTAGAACAAGGCAGCTACGAAATAGTGTTTCAATATGTAGGATACAGGACCCAGACTGTGCCCATTATTCTGAGTAATGATTTTGTGGAATTAGATATCAGGATGCAAGAAGAATCCTATGATCTTGAAGAGGTTGTAATATCCGCAGATGCAGAAGACCCTGCTTATGCCATCATTCGTAAGGCCCAGGCTAAACGTAAATACTATAAAGACCTTACGCCATCCTATAAATGCGATGCGTATGTCAGAGGTTTTAATAAGATTCTTGATGCACCAGAAAAAATTCTGGGCTTTGACATTGGCGATATGGAAGGCATGTTGGATTCAACCAGACAAGGTGTGGTATACCTTTCAGAATCCGTGTCTGAATTGTATAAAAGAAATGGTGATTTCAAAGAAGTGATGATCTCATCCAAGGTTTCTGGTGATGATCAGGGTTATAGTTTTAACAGTGCTAAAGAAATGAGCTTCGACTTTTATGAGAATTATATCGATCTCAATAAAAGGATAATCACACCTATTGCTTCTGGAGCAATGACTTATTATGAATACAAATTAGAAGGGACTACGATTGATGAAAATGGCCAATGGGTCAACAAAATCAAGGTGATTCCAAAAAATGAATATGGCCCATGCTTCTATGGTTACATTTATATAAATGAAGACCTTTGGAATATAAATTCCATAGAACTTGGTGTGACGAGTAAATCTACTCAATTGTCATTTATTGACTCATTAACGTTTACGCAGTCCTTTATCCCATTGACGAAGGATAATTGGATGCCTTTCTCAAATGTTATCAACTTTAAAATGCAAGCTTTGGGATTTGTATTGAAAGGAACGTTTGCTGCTGTGTACTCCAACTATATTACTGAAGGTATATCTGAAGATATTTTCAACAATGAAGTGTTTGTGGTACAAAAGGAAGCCAATGAAAGAGATGAAACCTACTGGGATACACTGAGGCCAATTCCATTAACCAGAGAAGAATCTATTGATTATGTGCGCAAAGATAGCATAAGAATTGTCAGAGAAAGCCCCGAGTATCTCGACTCCATTGACAAAATAAACAACAAGTTTAAATTGATGAGTTTGATTGGGGGATACAGCTATCGGAATTCTAATAAGTTTTCAAGTTTTACTTTCAATTCACCTTTAGCAGATGTGTCAGTTAATACGGTACAAGGGTGGAATGGCAGTATGGGGTTCACTTACAGAAAAGGCTTTGATAAGAATTATACGAAAGCAATTAATATCAATGGCAAAGTTGAATATGCCTTTTCTGAAAAACAATGGCGTCCAGAATTGTCATTATCCTATCGGGCCAATCGGCTGAATAATTTAAGATTTCAATTGAGTGGAGGAAAGGCCGTTCAACAAATAAACAGGATAGATCCCATTACCGACAGGCTCAACTTTATAATGACACTGTTTTTCAGGCGTAACTACATGAAATTGTATGACAAAGAATATCTGCGCCTGGCCATGACAAGAGACATAGGCAACAACTTATTCTTACGCGCTTCATTTGATTATGAAGATCGCAGTGCCTTGACCAATATTTGGGATGGAGGACTATTTTATAAAGATTCAAGAACGTTTACGGATAATATTCCAGTTTTTGAACCGCACCAGGCTCTAATATTCAGAGCGTCGCTTAGAATTAAAATAGGAGAAAAGGTCTGGCGCTATCCTGATCGCAAATTTAGAGTTGGTTCGGCCTGGCCAACCTTTTGGGTGAATTATAAGAAAGGATTACCATGGATGGGCGGTGATGTGGATTACGATTTATTGTATGCCAGCATGTATGATAATTTTGATCTTGGAATAATAGGCAATAGCAGTCTGTATTTGGTGGCTGGTGATTTTATCAGAGGAGATGCCAATCAATTCATTGACTACTTTCATTTCCTGGGTAATCAGACGCACATAGGGTATCCCGCCCATTACGATACGCGATTTTTACTCCTACCCTATTATTCAAATAGTACAAATGGCTCTTTTTCACAGATTCACTTACAACACAATTTCAACGGTTATATATTGAACAAGCTACCCTTATTCAGAGAGTTAGGATGGCAATTATGTCTCGGATACAAGTATTTAAATACCTCTGAACACCCTTTTTATGACGAATACCACATTGGGCTGGACAATATTGGTTTTAAGCTATTTAGATTGTTAAGGTTTGACTTTGTCTGGGCGAGAAATCTTGATCCTGACTCAGGTTCATCAAACCGTCATTTCGGCGCTGTTTTAGGGATAAAAGCAGAATTATAGATTATACACATTATAAAATGTTGTAATTTGAAGGTTCTAAATAACCTATAATGACCAAGAATATTTTTAAGTGTGTGTTAATGTTTTCCTTACTGTTAAGCTCTTTTTTAACCTTTTCTCAAGCAAGCCAGGCTGAAAAATTAGCTGATGCCCAATTGAAGGCCTATAATGAAAGAAATCTGGATGCCTTTATGAAAGTATTCGCAAAGGACATAAAGATTTATGACGATTTGTCTAAATACAACGTCACCAATCGTGAGGCGATGGAAACCAATTATAAAATGTGGTTTAACAGTGTCTCTTATCTTAAATGTGAGGTGATAGATAGGATTTCAGCAGGAGATACTGTAATTGACTATGAAAAAGTGACCTACCAAAAGCATGGTGAAGCGCAACAGGAAATGCATGCCATTGCTATTTACAGAATCAGTGGCAATAAAATAACTGAAGTTTCTTTTATCAGGCCTAAATATTAATTGATCGCGATCGTTACTGATACATAGGGAATCCCTATAATATTGCCGGTGTCTTCTGTTGGACGCCATAGCCCTACATTGAATGCACTACCTGGTTTCTTGAAATGAATTCTTAACCCTGCAGAAAGCAAAGCAATTGAATCGTCGAATCCGCTGCTTTCGAATATTATCCAGTTCTCTGAGATAAAACTTAGTTTTGGCCCCAGGCGCTGCATGGTCGAAATACTAATCGGAACGATTGAATTATCAAACCCATCATTTGAACTCCAACCTATTCCTGAACTAAGCGAGAAGTTATTGTTACGGTGTCCAATTGTAACAGTTCCAGTAATAAAGCCAAATGAGTTAAAATTGGCTTCTGGAGCTGTAAAAATTGTTGCGCCTACTGCAAATGCCCCTGTATTATTTTTAAAGGGCATACTATACTTTGGAGCAATATATAATACGGGAAGATTTGAAGCAAACAAAAGTGAGGCTATTTCGCCTCCCATTGAAATAGAAAAATTATCAGTTATACCAGTTGTATAGGTATTCCAGAAAACATAAATATTTTCATAGTAAGATTGCCCCTTTTTTAAATTATAAGCGCTCTGTCCAACAATATGGTGGGTTGAGTTATGATAATCAATGGTAACACCTTTGATATCCTTGTCTTTTTCAGTTTGTCTAATAAGTTCTGTCTTTTTAATCCGCTCAATTTCTATATTCAACCTTCCCAGTGTCGGGGATTCAATGATCCATACATCATCATTAGATGAGATCAACTCGCCTCTTATCACAGAACCATCTGTCAATGTGATATCCACGGTTCTGTTATACTTTACTGTGTCGCTTTCTTCAGATTGAGCATTCATATTACTTGTAATACAAACAGCAATAACAACGAAGAAATAAATTAGCTTTTTCATGTACAAAATTTAAAAGATAGTTATAGACGAATCACAACCGAATATAAAGGTTGCATTAAAAAATGATATTTTGTGTATTCAGAATTGACAGAATATGGAAATTAAATTTGCAGGAGCAGCTCAGATGGTTACAGGATCCTCGCATTTGTTAACACTCGACAATGGGTTTAGAATATTAATGGATTGTGGACTTTGTCAAGGAAAAGGCCGGCATATTTGGGACTTAAATAATACATGGCATTTCGATCCCAAAACTGTGGATTGTATGATACTTTCTCATGCCCATATAGATCATAGTGGTCGTATCCCACAATTGGTTAAAGAAGGATTTTCAGGGACGATTCATGCTACCCATGCAACACGTTCGTTGTGCTCCATCATGCTGTTAGACTCTGCTAAAATTCAGGAAAGGGATGTGGAATGGTATAATCGACGCATCAAAAATAAACGGAAAAAGAAAAACAAAGACTTTAGAGTCCCTTTATATACCGCACCCGACGTAGCGCCTGCATTGGAATTATTTGAAGGACACAGTTATAACAAATGGTTTCATATCGCTGAAGATGTTGAAGTTTGCTTCCGTGATCAAGGTCATATTCTGGGAAGTGCCAGTGTCACGCTAAGATTTAAGCGTGGAAACAAAGACGTATACTTCGGCTTTACAGGAGATATAGGAAGACCGGACAGGCCTATTTTAAGAGATCCTGTCCAGATGCCAGAAGTGGATTACCTCATTTGCGAATCAACCTACGGAGATAAAGAACACGAATCACCCCCGGAACAATCACAAGCTTTCCTTGATATTGTAAAAGAAGCCTGCTGTGAAAAAAAAGGGAAGCTAATAATCCCTGCTTTCAGTATTGGACGGACACAAGAGATTATTTACATGCTGGACAAACTTGAAAATAATGGTCTGCTCCCTGAGATTCCTGTATATGTGGATAGCCCATTGGCCGTAAATGCCACCCATATTTACGGCACACATCCGGAATGTTATGATAATAATCTTTATGAATATATGTTGAAGGATGACAACCCATTCGGATTTAATGACCTCACATATATTCGAGATGTAGCTGCCTCCAAAGCACTCAACCATACAGATGAAGCTTGTATAATCATAAGTTCAAGCGGCATGATGAATGCAGGACGTGTCAAACATCACCTTTTCAATAGCATCGATGATCCAAAGAACACATTTCTAATTGTAGGATACTGTTCACCGGATACACCTGGCGGCATGTTGAAAAATGGTATTGAAGAAATAAAGTTATTCGGAGAAATAAAACCTGTTCGGGCGACTGTTAAGACAATGGACTCATTCTCAGCGCATGGAGACCGAAAGGAAATGAAAGAGTTTATTTCCAACCAAAAAAGATTGAAAAAATTATTTTTGGTGCACGGAGAGCTAGACAGACAAAGTAAATTCAAAGACTATTTGAATGAAAATGGCAATTTTGGTGATATCCAAATTCCAGCTTTAGGAGATAGTTTTGAATTATGATTCTGGAGGATAAATCACTGAGTTTCTTGAAGTCTCCCATAGTCGTACTTTGATATCATATCTGGCATCGATCCGATTTCGAAGCAACTCATAGATTTTAATGCAGATATTTTCGGCTGATGGATTAATATCTTTGTACTCTGGACAATCCAAGTTGAGATTTTTGTGATCATAACGATCTTCCACCTCTTCCACAATGATTTGCTTCAATTCTCCCAAATCAAACAAATATCCTGTCTCAGGGTCTATTTCTCCGGTCAAATAAACCTCAAGTTCATAGTTGTGCCCATGGTAGTTTGGGTTATTACACTTCCCAAATACTGCTTTGTTCTTTTCATCCGACCAATTATCATTGTGTAGCCTGTGTGCGGCATTGAAATGGGCCCATCTGCAAATAGTAGCTCTCATCTTTTAAATATTACTTATAGCACCTGTTATAACACGCAAAAGCCATAATTGATGCGATTTATCTAAATTTAGTCGTAATTTGTTAGTGTATTCTTGATGTTGCGCAGAAATTTGTGAGTTAGACAGGAATACTATAGGTGTAGACATTCACATTCGATATATAGCTGATTAAACTAATTTATCGCAATACTTTGAATTATACCCTGATTATCAAGCATTTATATAACTTGAATATTCAATGGTATGTATTTAAATGACTTTCCAGGTCATCAACCACTAAAAGTATATTTAAAAAAAATAGTTCGTGAGGAACGTGTTCCCCATGCCATGCTTATTTCTGGTAAAGAAGGACATGGCAAACTACAATTGGC
>JABDJE010000255.1 GCA_013002625.1 Saprospiraceae bacterium
ATCGCACGCGGACTAAGTGTGAAGGCGGTTGAATTATTTCCCAGTGACAGATTGATAGTATGAGAATCTTTGCCTTCATTTAATACCACTACTGCAATTATATTATCAGGATTCTTGACCGCGGTCATTTGAATCTCATTATTGTCTGTTTCAAAATCAATACGTTTGGCTCCAGGCCTGATAAATTTACTGAAATGTGTCATAGCATAATAAAGAGGGGTCATATAGACCTCATCCGCATCAGGATCCACGATTACAGGTGCCAGGCACCAGTTTTTAAACCAATTTGGTCCGCCTTGACGATCCAGAACCATATTCCAGTCTACCCATCCATCTACCCAATTATTCAGACAACCTATAATATCGCGTGCATACCTGTAGACAGGTACATATTTTGGATGTAAATGTTTTTCTTCTTCCGGCGCCCAATCCCAGCCCCAATCTGTTGCTTCTTTACGCCAATACCATGCATCATCCCTCCAGTGAGGCACCTCTGCATCAACGCAACCTTCAGTTTCTATTAAATACTTATTCGGTGCCTTGTTATGTGCATACTGTAAGACTTCAGGAAATACTTCATAAGTGCTGGCATACCAATGTATGGCCGTGCCATCAAAGTATTTTGATGATGCCTCATCCCTAAACATAATATCCACCCATTCTTTTAGGTGGTCTCTGTTTTGGTCGTAACCCAGAAGGACGACATCGGCATGGCCATCTTCTTCTAATTTTGGACCTAGATGATTTACCACAAAATCGGTCATCTCTTCAGCTGTATAGTGCATGCTTTCCCAGTTGTTACCATTGCCCAGCGGTTCGTTTTCTACCGTAATGCCCCAAATGTCTATCCCTTCTGCTTTATAGGCATTCAGATATTTGGAGAAGAACAATGCCCATGATTCATAATACTCAGGCAATAATTTACCACCGACATAACTGTTATTATCCTTCATCCAGGGTGGGGCGGTCCAGGGTGATGATATGATTTTAAATCCCTCAGTACTGAGCGCCATGGCATCCTTTATCATAGGAATTATATCGTCTCTGTCCTCCTCAACAGAAAAGTCATTCAGCTGCTTATCGCCAGGTGTCGGTGTATAGGAATAGTTGTTTAAGGAAAAGTCGCAGGAATTCATGTGGGTGCGGGTTAATGAATATCGTGCGCCATCATCACCAAAATATGCCTTCAAAATCTTATCCCTATTGCCTTTACTCAATTGATTAAGCAGGTAGGCTGAGGATTCGGTAAAGGATCCACCAATACCTGTGATGGTTTGATATGTCTTATCTGGATTTAATTGGATATTTATAGCGCTTTCTGCTTCAGAAAAATCCGTACGTTTTTCCAGTTTGTTGCCAGAGGCGGATGTTTCATATACCTCGATTGATAATTCAGAAGAATTGGGCTTGCAACTTGTTATCAGGGCCATCAGCATAATGGATATTGTAATCTTACTCATAAAAGATCGGTTTAATATACATCTAATTCATATTATTTCATCGGAGGAATAATTGAAGCTTTCATTACTTTATTTAGATCCCCTTCCCAGGTCTTGGATATGGCATTGCCATTTCTGTACAACCCATCAAATGCACCTGAATCTACTTCATCCCAGATCACATACTTTGCTTCACCGGTGACAGTAAATAATCCAAAGTGATTTTCTGAGCCACCTGGATTGGCAGCATCCTTCCACGGCTCGTCAAATGCTTCAAAAAAGAAGCAGCTAATGCCGGAATCATTTGTCCATTGCCTAAGATCATGATAATATCTTGATTGTTTGATTTCATCGCATGCTCCCGAACCGTCTTCGCCAAAAAGATAATTGGAATAACTTGCCCAACCCGTTTCACCGATATGAACAGCTTTATCAATTCCATTAGTTTTCATATAATTTACCACAGATGCGTATTGCATTTTGGCATATCGTACTGCACGTGCCATGACGGTGTCAATTTTCGCCTCTTTACTCCACGCTTCCGCCGAAGCTTCCAATTTCCAAAATTCAGGATTGTAATGTGTGTCATGCATTGGGTAGGTATGCATGGATATATAGTCTACAGCATGCATTAATTGCCTTAAGTCTTTGGTATGATATTCAGCAGTTCCGCCACCCCAGGAGGCAAAATTATCCGAACAGGTAATCCATACTTCTTGCCCAAGTTGTCCTTCAGCTTTCAGCTTTTGTAAATGATTAACCCATTTTAATATCACACCTGCCTGGACATAATAAGAGGTCGCCCATTTGACCATGGCCTCGTTTCCAACACCGATAATTTTTACAATATCAGGATAACTATTGGCCAACTCTACAGCCTTTTCAATTTCAGTAGCATTGCGTTCACTTTCCTTGGAATGATCTGGATTGTCGGTAAAGGCATCTTTGCAATCAATCCAGGCGCCCAGCATGACATACATTTCAAAATTATTATCCTCCTGCTTGAGCGCATCTATCGCCTTTAATAAATTCGCAGCTTGTGGATAATGGACATTATAGGTGCGCAGTAATTTTATATTTAAAGCTGATAATAATTTCATATCCTCCTTAAGGTCTTCCAGACTTGGTTGACTGTCTCTCGTTGCATGTCTGTATCCACCATAAGATATGGCCTGGTAATCCGGGTTGCCTAGTATTTGCTGTGCCGTAATTTCTTTTTTTGAAATGGTTTTATGTGCAGCTTCGCCGCAGCCTGTAACAAGAATATAAGCTGTTAATATAAGTGAGGAATTAATCAGTATCCATCTAAACCTGTAGCTGTTTAACCTGAAGTTCATATCCTCATCTATTTGAGTGTTGATTCTTTTACATTAACATCTATTCTTACAATTTTACCGGTTCTTTGGAAAATACTTTCGCTCAATTCACGCGGCAATTGTTGCCCTTCCATTTGCACATTCTGATTGTCTGATGTTGTAATTTTTAAGCCACTTTTATCGCTGATGGTATAAATAATTGGAACCTGACAATATGTAAATGCAATAGAGCCTGCATCTAAGTTTAGGGATTTTCTGACACCGGATAGATCAAAGTAATTAAAATTGGTCGCCGCATCAATAAATTCAGATTTTCGCAATAGACAAGGGTCAAAGACAAGGGATCCGTTTCTTATGAACACACCCAATTCACCAAATCTGCTTAATATATCTTCTTTAACTTGACCTGTCATTCCTGGTTGCTGAGCACCTTTGTGCCACGGTGTATGGGAGTATGGATCCGTGGGGAATGCGCCGTATAAGCTTGGTGGTTTGTGAACGCCAATGCCCTCATTAATTTCATAAAAATGCTCAAGTAATCTTCCAATGGTTACTGCATCCTCTTTATTGTAAATAGCCTGTACACATGTTTCCTGAACTGCCAGAAGTAGTTTCGATACCATGTGCCAGTAAATCGAGCCTAGCCCTTCATAGCCGTAAAATGTACCCGATCTGCCGGTAAAAGATTTATGATTAAATACCGATTCAAATATTTCGGATAATAAATTTCTTTCTTCTTCTACCAATTGAACATAACTGGATGATTCAAGGGTCTTAAGTCCCTTGATCATATCATTGGCATTCCGAAAGTTACCATTGAAGTGTAATTGTCCGTTGATATCTTTTTCCACTATGCTTGTATTCCCATCCTTGACAAGGGTTTGAAGCAGCTTTGATTTTTTAGCTTCTTCTGGTGGAATGTTATTGCGTTCCAGGAACCCTGGTAATTGTTTGTTCGGATACAATAAGTAGCTATATTGATCATGCCTGAATAATGCACTTTTCTTCATCGCATCCAACGCGTCCAGCGCATCATTGGCACTAAGATATCCTGAACTTAATATGGCAACCTGGCCTTCAAGCATTTCGCTCAAATGTGATACTTCAATAGCATCTGCTTTAATACTTATTAAATTATAAGCATGGTACAGTCCATCAGTACGCTTGTTTACCTGAATGGTTTGATCAATATAAGTCTGCGTTGTTTTTATAAAGCGGAGTAGCCCTTCTTTAGAAATACTACGTCGTGTACCCCAAAAGGATTTTTTGTAAATATGGTCCCTGTAATTCGAAGCAGCTGTTCCCAATTGATCCATTAATTGTTTACGTTGTGCATCGTCTATTCCATCGTCAAGCATGGAGACATTTTCTTCCAATGACTTACGGATTTGTTTGTAGAAGTCCATCAACTCATTCGAAAGACTAATGCTTTCATGGGGTGAATGCTCAACCAGATTCTCAAAAAAGCTCATAAACCTTTTGAGATAATACAGGGTAACCATTGAGACGCCATTTCCTACAAGTGCGTTGTTCGCATCATTCCACTCTGGTCGTTGTGTATTCATCCAGATGCCAGCCTCAGGAATGAAATTTGAAATCTTTGCCAGAATGGAAGCCAGAACTTTTTCAATAAAGTTAACTCGGTGGATATCACCTTTTTCATTGGTGATAAGTCCGCCATCGGCGCCTAGGGTATCCATAGCTTGACG
>JABDJE010000276.1 GCA_013002625.1 Saprospiraceae bacterium
GGGTTACGGGTTTAAGGGTTACGAGTTATGGGTTTCGAGTTACGGGTTTAAAGGTTTTGGGTTACGGGTTAAGAGTTACGGGTTAAGAGTTACGGGTTACGAGTTTAAAGGTTACGGCCGTTCACGCTTAACTATGGGGTAAACTAAATGAATCTGAGGTTCCCGTCAGGCTAAGCTCTTTTCCGGACTATTCTATCATCTGAATTGAAACAAATTCTTACAGATTGATTATCAATACTGAAGCCATGATTAATTTCTTCAGATAATTCCATCCAACTTTGTCTGTTTTTTTCATTTTTAGGTAATAGACTTTCTGTAAAAGTCTTGCCTTGGTGAATCTCTGAAACAGCAAGGCGCATTTGTAAAGCAGTCATAAGTATTCTATTATCGGTTTAAAAATAAAACCAATATCGAATTCATCGTGCAGCCTACGTGCACGATTAAAAGTCTACTCTGAACCTGAGGTTAATCCTTCGTGAAGTAAGGAAATTAGGAATTGCATACTGTTGATTACCGATCGTTTTAATCCATGTATTGGATCCTACATTGGCAATTTGGAGAAGATTGAAAACTTCAAAACTTAAGTAAGCCTGCTGGGTCGATCTTAAGAAATGATAGGGCTTTGTCTGACGCTTGGACTCATCCCACAGTTGGTAAGAAAATCCAATATCGACTCTTTGATAATTCTTATACCTGAATGTGTTCCTGTATATCTGATTATTCCCGCGCTGACCAAAAGGTAGGCCTGAGCCAAAAGACAAATTCAGGCTCATTTTGAAATCCTTGTTTTTAGGCAAATAATCCTGAAAGAATAATGATAGATTGAAGAATTGATCCGTAGGCCGCGGCACATAATCCACCTGTTCAGGTTCTTCCTGCCCCTGTACAAATTTAAGATGTTGAACATCATTGAGACTCTCACGGGCCTGAAGTATGGATAAATTCAACCAGGACTCTGCGCCAGGAACAAACTCTCCATTTAATCGTAAGTCAAGACCTGCCACATAACCACTTGCATCATTTTCACCTGAATATCTAATTCGGACATTATCTATTTCATATGAAATAAGGTTATCAAGTTTCTTGTAATATATTTCTGATATCAACCTGAACTTCTTTCGACTGATTCGTTTCCAATCGAAATCATAACTCAATCCCGCTACAAGGTGCATGGACCTTTGAGCCGATATGTCTTCGTTAATTGTACCGGATATTCTTCTTATGTCTCTATAGAATGGTGGTTGATAGTACAAGCCACCAGCAATTTTATATGTAATCTCTTTGCCGGATTTCAATGGTCTGTAAAAAATCTGGAAGCGCGGTGATATTTTTGTTTCTCCATTAAAACTCCAGTGATGCACGCGCACCCCGCCATTCAATTTCAACTCATAGGAATTGGCTTTGAGAATATTATAGCTGTCCTGAAAATATGCCTGAATTCTGTATGAATTGATTTGATTATTCGACTTGATAAGATCATTGACCAATACTTCATTTTCATCAAATGGCAAGCTGTAACCAGCTGAATCGATGCGTTCCCACTCGCTTAGTCTATCATCGATATCTTCTTGTTGGTACTTGACACCAAATTGAAAAAAGTGGTTCGCCCGGTCGCTAACCTGTAATTCATATCCTCCCCGTAATTCAGTATTCGCAATTGTATATTTCAGTCGATTCCGCGCATACAATTGTTGTGTCCCCACCCCCAAAACCGCTACTTCATTTACAGATCCCTCTCCTTCAAGATCGAATTCGACTTGTGATAGTCTGTAGAATCCCAGTAAATCAAATCGCTCACTTTCGTAATTGTCATAATAGGAGGCCAATAATTTCAAAAACAAAGGATTTTTATCTTTCTCTGGTATAAATGTAAGTGACACACCCGCCATCGCATTTTCATAATCATTCACTTCGCGGCCTTCAAATATTGTGGTTAATTGCAGCACCTGGGTAAACAAACCGCTGGCAGAAACCCTCTCCCTTGGTGTAAATCTGAATTTACTTCTGTTATAATTTGTTAATACACCCAGCTGAAGGCTCTTACTTATATCGTAACTGATGTAAGATTGTAAATCCGAGAAATCAGGAATGTATTCTCCTTGCACATCCAATGAGCCCAAAAGATATCGGGTTGTCTTATAGCGCGCACCAACGAGGTAACGCAATTTGTTGTAGGCGTTTTTACCCAATCGCTTCGATCCTTCAATATGTGCTGAGCCACCCAAAAAACTTCCTGATACCGAAGCCGCAAACCTGTCTGGTCGCTTATATCTTATATCAAGCACCGATGACATCTTGTCTCCATATTTGGATTCAAATCCACCCGAAGAAAAGGAAACATCCCTTATCAGATCGATATTGGGAAAAGACAAACCCTCTTGTTGGCTTGCCCGAATCAATTGGGGTCTAAAAATTTCAAAGTCATTGATGTAGACTAAGTTTTCATCATAGTTTCCACCACGTACATTGTATTGAGAACTTAATTCGCCTCCTGTCCCACCTGATGTACCTAAAGCAATATGGGGTAAGATGCTTTCAAAATTACCACTGGCAGTAGGCAGTTTTTTCAATTCTGTTACCTCTTCAACCACCATTCCGACATCTTCAATCTTGCTGGTTCGGATGGTAACATCAACATCAGAAACCTCCGGTGCCAAATTGATATTTATATTTCGTTTTTGATTCGCCTTCATGGCATCAAGACGCATGTCTGTTTCTACATAACCAATTCTTGAAAAGACCAGTGTTAGATTTTCACCTGAAGGAATCGTCAGACTGTATTCACCATACTTATCAGTTTCAGTGGCGTAAGAAGTGCCCTTGGCATACACCGATACAAATTCAACGGCCTTGTTGGTATCGATGTCCTTGACATAACCAAATATTGTCGATTGTGCCTGTAGGATTACAGTGCTAAAAAAAAATAATGAAAGGGTTGAAATGGCAAGACGGATCTGGTACATAAAATATTAAAGTTCAAAGTTTCCGACTTCAATAGATTTCATGCGTTCAACTGTTAGGGCAGGATCGTCAGATTTAAACACTGCACTTCCAGCCACCAATACATCAGCACCACATTCTATAAGTTGCTGTGCATTATGAAGACCTACACCACCATCGATTTCAATCAAAGTGTCCAAATTACGTTCAATGATCTTTGATTTCAGAGCCTTTATTTTATGCAGTGTTCTGTAAATAAATTTCTGTCCTCCAAAACCTGGATTCACGGACATCAGTACAACCAAATCAAGGTCCTCCAACAAATCATCCAATAGATCAACCGGCGTCTGAGGATTCAGTGCAATCCCCGCTTGAACACCCAGATCTTTCAACTGCTGAATTAATCTATGTGCATGATTGGTGGCTTCGAGATGAAAACTGATAACGGAAGCACCGGCCTCAACAAATGATTCTACATACTTCTCTGGTTCCACAATCATAAGGTGCACATCCAAAGGATTGGTGGCAACTTTGCTCATTTGCTTGACCAACATTTGACCAAAAGAAATATTGGGGACAAATCGACCATCCATTACATCAACATGAACCCAGTCCGCTTGTGAATCATTAACAAATTGTATTTCTTCATCCAGACGACCAAAATCGGCGGCCAGAATTGAAGGTGCAATCTTAAACTTCCTCATGCCGTAAAAATAAACATATATGCTTTACAGCCGTTGTAATTCGCTGCTTTTATGAACGATAGATTCACCCAATTGGAAAGAATTAAGTTTCAAATAAACCAGTGCTGTTGCGAACACATCTTTTTCGCAATACTTTGAAATTCTTTCTATATCATTTTCTTTCCAATATACTTCACCAACCTGATCTCCGGCAAGATCCTCTTTCGGTGAAGGAATTGCCATAATATGCGCCAATAAGTCCAGAGACACGTAGTGCTTGTAATCCCCAAATCGCCATAAATCCATTGTGTCGACGATATGCTTTATCTGCCATGGCCGCTTATTGGCCAGCGCCAAAATCCGTGGCAAGACTAAATTATTTGACAACATTCTTCTACAAATAAAGGGCACATCAAACTCACGAATATTATGCCCCACAAGGACATGTTTGCCAGGATGACCAAAATGAAGATTTAGAAAATGAGCGAATTCTTGCAGCAAAGGTGCTTCTTGTGCATGGACAAAGCTCCTGCTTCTAAAGCAATCTATTGTGCCATTATTTGTCTTGAAATATCCGACTGAGATACAAATTACCTTACCAAATTCTGCAAATATTGCTGCTTTTTCCTCATACAGTTGAGCATCTTCAGAACTTGCATTTGATTGGTAACGCCTGATATAATTGGCTTTATTATGCCAATGCTTTTGATATGACTTGTCCAATAAGGACAGCGCGCTTTGTGATGAAACTGTTTCTATATCTAGAAACAAAATGTTAGATAATGATTTGATTGGAAGTTGCATGATGTTCATTTTTAGGTAAAAACCACTAGAAATAGCTGTACAAAACTCCTAGTAATACCCCAATTTAAATTATTCTCCTTTTTTATCTTGTTAGATTCATTCATATTTGCATAAAATAATATTAATGTCTCCGAAATCTAATAACTCTAAATCCCTCCTAGGTATAGCCCTAATTCTAGTACTTCTGGCACTCAATGCTTACCAATGGATGTCCAATTCAAAACTAAAGTCTGAACTAAATGAAAAGAAGACGGCTTTCCTGGAATTGGAAAAATTAAATACAGAACTCAATCAGGATTATGAAGATGCCTTAACTGACCTGGAAGATATGCGCACAGATAATGCTGACCTCAATGCGCTCATCGATGCGCAGAAGGCTGAATTAAAAGAACAGAAAAACAGAATCAGTGGATTGATCTGGACAGAACGTGAATTGGGAAAAGCGCGCAAGGAATTAAATTCATTCAAAGACCTGGCAGATCAATATGTAGCTGAAATCACAACACTCAAGGAAGAAAATGCGGTGCTCACCGATGCCAACAAAGCGCTTATAGCAAAAAACACCACGCTCACTCAGGATCTCGAAACAAGCAGAGATCAGATTTCAGAGCTGGATTCTCAAAAGACAATCTTATTGAGCACTGCTAATGCATTGTCTGAAACAAATGAGCAATTGTCTGGCAAAGTAGATATGGCAGAAGCCATTAAAATCAATTATATCGAAGTGTCCGGTTTTGATGTGAAGGATAATGGCAAATTGGCTGAAAAGGGAAGGGCAAAGAAAGTTGAAATGCTTCGCACTTGCTTTACGACAGAAACCAATCTCGTAACTGCAGCTGGACCAAAGGACTTTTATGTAACCTATACGGCTCCATCTGGAGAAGTATTGTATGTTGAGGAATTGGGATCAGGCAGAATTAAAGATAAGCTCAACAACAAAGAGGTGATGTACACAGCTTCAGGTACGGTTGATTACAAGAACGATGAAATGACAGCCTGTCTGGATTGGAGACCGAATTTTTCATTGGGCAAGGGTCTATATAAAGTAGCTATCTATAATAATGGCTTTAATGTGGGTAACGGTGAATTCAAATTAAAGTAGATTAATCGGATTTATTCACAACATAAAAAAGACCTTAGGTGTTAACTTAAGGTCTTTTTTATTCTAATTACTGCCATATTATGCTTGGTTGGAGATTTTCGAAATACATAGAAAGAGAAGGTGTTAGCCCTTTTGACAACCTCCTTGAGTTGTTCAAGGAATTACTGATCCATACTTCTGGTGATGTGTCTGAGGCGTTGAGCTGGTTGACCGAGATAGACAAGCAACATCAAATCACAGATGATGACTATGGCATTGCTGATTTCATTGAAGACCTCATCGAAAAAGGGTACATCAGCCAGGACAGTCAAGGGCAAGGTGGAGGCGGAGGCTTCAACCCCACAAAGAAAATGGAGGTATCATTAAGACGACATGCGCTGGATGATATTTTCGATCAACTAAAAAAATCCAAGAAAGGCAAACACAATACTAAATCTGTAGGTCAGGGAGATGAATTGACGTCTGAGCTAAAGCCATTTGAATTTGGAGATACACTCGATAAGATATCAATCTCAGAATCGCTTAAAAATGCTCAAATCAATCATGGCCTGGATGACTTTAAACTCACCCAGGATGACCTTGAGGTCCATGAGACCTTTTTCCAGACACAGACCAGTACCGTATTAATGATTGATATTTCGCATTCTATGATTCTTTATGGAGAGGATCGAATCACCCCTGCGAAAAAGGTTGCCATGGCGCTCTCTGAATTAATTACAACACGATATCCAAAAGATAGTCTTGACATTATTGTATTTGGAAATGATGCCTGGCAGATCCAGATAAAAGATTTACCGTATTTACAAGTAGGTCCTTATCATACCAATACTGTTGCCGGATTGGAGTTGGCCATGAATATTCTCAGGCGTCGCAAGAATCCGAACAAACAGATCATGATGATCACAGATGGTAAACCAACTTGTATAAAAAAGGGGAAGAAATATTATAAAAATGCCTTTGGCCTGGATAGAAAAATTTTGAATAGAACATTAGGGCTGGCCACCAAAGCAAGAAAACTGAATATTCCTATAACAACATTTATGATTGCGCGTGATCCTTATCTCGTTCAGTTTGTTGATAGGTTTACCCGTGCCAATAACGGCAAAGCATTTTACAGCTCGTTACAGGGATTGGGTGAATTTATATTTATGGATTATAAAGAGAACAAACGCAAGAGGCGTTAATTAATAATTTATGAATGAATGAATGATTGATTTAAAACGATCTATCATTCAAAATTCAATCATTCGAAATTAAATTATGGATATAAAGAAAATTAAAACACTAGGAGATCTCAAGAAGAGCGGCTATACACCTAAATCCATCAAGGAAGAGGTAAGAGATAATTTGATCAACACGATTCAGAATGAAGACACAAACTATGAAGGTGTGTTGGGTTTTGAGGATACCGTGTTACCTGATCTTGAAAGGGCCTTGTTGTCGAAGCACAATATACTCCTCCTGGGCTTGCGGGGTCAGGCGAAAACCAGAATAGCACGATTGACAACCAATCTACTCGATGAATACATCCCTATTATCGAAGGTTCTGAGTTGAATGAAGACCCTATGCAACCCATTACCAAATATGCTCAGGATATAATAAAAGAAAAGGGAGACGCTACGCCCATAAAATGGGTGCACAGAAATGAACGTTATGTTGAAAAATTAGCAACGCCCGATGTAAGTATAGCGGACCTTATCGGTGATGTTGACCCGATTAAAGCGGCCACATTAAAACTCCCTTATTCCGACCCACGTGTCATCCACTATGGATTAATACCAAGATCACACAGATCCATTTTTGTCTTAAATGAATTGCCGGATTTACAGGCCCGTATTCAGGTATCCTTGTTTAATATTTTACAGGAAGGTGATATTCAGATCAGGGGATTTAAATTAAGATTGCCGCTGGACATTCTTTTTGTTTTCACAGCGAATCCGGAAGATTACACCAATAGGGGAAGTATTATAACACCACTCAAGGATAGAATTGAATCTCAAATATTGACACATTACCCTAAAACGATAGAGATTGCAAAATCCATAACAGCACAGGAAATATCCACAAGCCAAGCTATTCAGGATGCTATTGAAATTCCTGAATTAATCCGGGACTTATTGGAAATGACCGTTTTTGAAGCGCGTAAATCTGAATTTATTGATGAAAACAGTGGCGTATCGGCCAGATTGAGTATTACCGCACTCGAAAATCTATACAGTACTGTTGAGCGGCGTATGTTGAAAAACAACGAAAAGACTGCAGTCGCAAGGGTTTCGGATTTCTGGGGCGTTATTCCTTCCATAACCGGAAAGGTGGAACTTGTATACGAGGGCGAACAGGAAGGGCATTACAATGTGGCGTTACATTTAATATCCAGCGCCTTAAAAAAGCTATTCCTGGAATATTTTGAGGATCCTGATAAAGCTATGCAAAAAGAAGAGCGCGATCCTTACCGAGGTGCCAGGGCCTGGTTTAGTGAAGGCAATGAAATCGATCTTTTAAATGATGCCAGTGCAAAAGACTATGTTAAGATCTTGGATAGCATTCCAAGTCTGGATAAAATACTGGATAGTTTAAATATTGAAGACCACAGAAGTCTCTTTAAGGAATTCCTGCTGCATGGTATGACGGAGTTCGAGGTCATCAGCAAGGAATTTTTGATTCGAAGTATAAATTTCAAAGATCCATTGGCCAATATGTTTAATAATCTGGCCAGAGATTAAATCATGGTTCAGCTTTTAACTTTTTGTTAGGCGAAAACGCCATCAAGAAATACGAATTTTGTTGAGGTAAATTCACTTTAGCTATGCTATTAATTTTTCTGATTCTTTTTTCCTTGTCGAATGGTATAGACCTTCAGGACTTGTCTAACCCAACAATATTTGAAGTTAATACAGTTCAGGATACACAACGTGTTGTCAAAATGGAATTTGACAAGCGGCACAAAGACTTTGGTAAAATGGTGCGCGGTGAAAAGCGGAATTCTGTATTTACATTTACCAATACAGGTAATGAAGATATCATCATCGATTTGGTGTCGGGTTGTGATTGCACTACATTGGATTGGCCGCGGCTACCTATTGCGCCGGGTGCCGAAGGCGCCATCGATGTTCTATTCGACAGCTCTGAAAAGGAAGAATCTGGAACGGTTGAAATTGACATTTACCTAAAAAACAAAGACCCCAAGACTGGATACGGTATGTTGGAGATCGTCAGTTACAGCTTTGAACTGATAGAAAAATAAGCAGCCTAAAATATTAGTCGTTAATCTTCAACACTTCCAAAAATGCTTTCTGAGGCACCTGTACCGTACCAATCTGACGCTTCTTTTTCTTTCCTTTTTTCTGCTTCTCCAAGAGCTTACGTTTACGCGTAATATCCCCACCATAACATTTGGCGGTTACATCCTTACGCATAGCGCTGATGGTTTCTCTTGCAATGATCTTTTGACCAATAGCCGCCTGGATCGCAATCACGAACTGTTGTCTCGGTAATAGTTCTTTGAGCTTTTTACAAATACGCCTTCCAAAGGAATCGGCTTTGGTACGGTGAACCAGCGATGACATCGCATCGACATTATCGCCATTCAACTTGATATCCAGTTTAACCAGATCAGAAGCGCGGTAATCGATTGGTGAATAATCGAAAGAAGCGTACCCTCTGGAGATAGATTTTAATTTATCGTAGAAATCAAAAACAATTTCTGCCAAAGGCATTTCAAAAGAAAGCTCTACCCTATCCGTAGTCAAATAATTTTGCTTGGTGAGCACACCACGCTTTTCCATACACAAGGACATGATATTACCGATAAACTCCGGCATGGTGATTATCTGTGAACGAATGTAGGGTTCTTCAACGCGATCTATGAAAGTTGGATCGGGTAAATCATTTGGTGTATTAATCGTCAGCTCCTCTCCTTTCTTTGTATAGGCAAAATAAGATACGTTGGGTACAGTTGTAATTACTTCCTGGTCAAATTCCCTACTTAATCTTTCCTGGATAATTTCAAGATGTAACATCCCAAGAAATCCGACCCGAAAACCAAAACCTAAGGCGACAGAGGATTCTGGTTCAAACACAAGGGCCGCATCATTAAGCTGAAGTTTTTCAAGACTATCTCTTAGATCTTCAAAGTCATCATTGTCAATAGGATATATCCCTGCGAATACCATAGGCTTAACCTCTTCAAAACCCTTGATACCTTCAGAACAAGGATTGGCTAGACTCGTAATCGTATCACCTACTTTGATTTCTGTGCTTTGTTTTATTCCGGTTATGATATAACCCACATTACCCGCTCTCAATTCACTTTGAGGGTGCATGTTCATTTTCAAAACACCGATTTCATCTGCATTGTATTCCTTACCAGTATTAACGAACCGCACTTTTTCTCCCTTCTTCAAAGTTCCATTTACGATTTTAAAGTATGCTATAACACCTCTGAAGGAATTGAATAATGAATCGAAAATAAGTGCTTGTAAGGGAGCGTCGTCATCTCCCTTTGGAGCAGGAATCCTGTTAACGATGGCTGATAATACGTCTTCAACGCCCTGTCCTGTTTTACCGCTGGCATGAATTATTTCATCTTTATCCACTCCTAACAGATCAATTATTTGGTCTGACACTTCCTCTACCATAGCGCTATCCATGTCAACTTTATTCAAAACAGGAATAATTTCCAGGTCATGTTCCAAAGCTAAATAGAGGTTTGAAATCGTCTGCGCCTGAATACCCTGAGAAGCATCTACCAGAAGCAAAGCACCTTCACAGGCAGCAATAGATCTGGACACCTCATAAGAGAAGTCTACATGCCCTGGAGTATCGATCAGATTAAGTGTATACTGCTGACCGTCAGTGTGTTGATATTCAATTTGAATGGCATGACTTTTTATCGTAATGCCGCGTTCTCTCTCCAAATCCATGTCATCTAGTGCCTGATCCTGCATCTCTCTTTCTGAAATCGTCTGGGTATGTTCAAGCAATCTGTCAGACAAGGTAGACTTACCATGATCTATGTGGGCGATGACACAAAAATTTCTTATCTGATTCATAGGGAGCAAAGATAGCTTAATTAACGTTTAAGAAATGAGCATTAAATATTTTTTCACTAAAACTTAGACTATAACACCATTGTTTTAACTTTGTTATCGTCAGTAATGAATTTTATGAAGATTTACAGCTTACTCTGTATTTGTGTGTTTGCGATCGTATCGTGTGATAACACAATCCCTGAACCGTTGGTAATCAGCAATTTCGATCAGGAATTCGTGATCCGCCCATGGCAGGATTTGACCTCTGTTGATAATAACTATCAACTTATAGTTCAAAGCCTCCAGGAACAGGAATGTCTCAATAGTCAATTGGATGTGAGCTATGAGATCATGAATAATACAATAGCCATCCATATAAATGGTATTTCACTGGATGGGCCATGTAATCCAGGTTATTCTCAACCTCAAGCCATTATAAACCTTGATGTTAATCCAGGAAGCTATGACCTTGAAATTCAAGTTGGATCCAGCATTCAGAACCTTGGTGTAATAGATATCTCAGATGAAACCTTACACCTCAATTTCGATGAAACTTCAGGTTTTAATTTCGAGCAGGACAGCATCCTTAAAATTCAGGATGGTATTTGTTGGGGGTATTTAGATAATAGATTCATAACTGAACCAGAACTGAATTCAGTAGCCAATCAAATATTTGAAAGTATCAATCAGATAACATCGCTTCCTGAAGGCAATTACGGGCATTTTGTAATTGGTGATTTTAATGTGCTTCATGTCTATGGCGCCGATGATGACGTTACTTCGATGTTGCTCGACATGAGAAAAGAAGATAACTGGCAGTTGTTAAAGAGTATCCTCGCTGAATTCACAATGAAGTATCCGGATGCCAAGTATGAATTTACGCGTTGGGACGGTCTACAGATCTGGAATTAATTATAATTCAAATATAAAGCCCTGTTCTTTGGCCAGCTTATATTTTTCGGCATCAAATGAATAGAGCATGGCAGGACGGTGCGCAACATTTTGCTGTAACTCATCCAGAGATTTCAACACATTCATACTCAGAATTTTCTTTCTAAAATTACGCTTGTCCAAATCCTTCTCTAATACAGACTCATACAACCTTTGCAATTCGGTCAGGGTGAATTTTTCGGGAAGCAGCTCGAAACCAATGGGTTGAAATTTCACGTCTCGTCTGAGTCGACGCAAACAAGTCTGCATGATCTCATAATGGTCAAATGCCAATTTACTAATTGAACGCAACTCCTTCCAAGCTACCTTATCAGCAAAAGATGATGCGCGTATCGAAACATTCTTAATATTAACAAGCGAATAGTATGCAATGGTTATCACGCGTCCGCGCGGGTGCCTGTTCACCTCCCCAAAAGTGTGCACCTGGTCAAGGTAAACATCTTTAACGCCCGTCAATTCCTCAAGAATTCTAAATGCAGCCTGATCCAGATCTTCGTCAGGCCTGACCAGATCTCCGGGCAAGGCCCACTCTCCACTAAAGGGTTCATAAGCTCTTTTTATAAGCAATACCTTTAGCGTATCTCTGTCAAATCCAAAGATTATATTATCAACAGAAAACGCGGACTTAAAAAAATCGTTCTGAAAAGGCATTCAGACTTATTAGTTTTGATGTAAATATAAAGATTCTTACATGCGTATTGACTTAATAAGCGACACAATTACACGTCCATCACCCGAAATGAGGGCATTTATGATGGAGGCAGAAGTAGGAGATGATGTATTTGGAGCAGATCCTACGATTAATCGATTGGAATCTATGGCAGCGGGCATGTTTGGCCGTGAAGCTGCTTTATATTGTCCTTCGGGGACCATGACCAATCAAATTGCTATAAAACTGCATACCCATGCACTTGATGAAATTATTTGTGAGCTTAATTCCCATGTGTATCAATATGAGACAAGTGGTTATGCATATAATGCCAGAGTAGGCATCAATCTTATTGAGGGTGAATATGGCAAAATAACCGCCGAACAGCTTAAAAACAGTATAAAGAAAAAATACGACTGGTTGCCGGAATCCAGATTGGTCGTTCTTGAGAACAGCACCAATAGAGGTGGAGGCAATTACTATACACTGGATGAAATCAAAGCTATCCGTACCGTATGTCTTGAAAATGAATTAAAGTTGCATCTGGATGGTGCACGATTGTTCAATGTACTTGTTGAGACAGGCGAAAGCACTAAAGATGTAGGGTCGCTATTCGATTCAATTTCCATTTGTCTGTCTAAGGGATTGGGCGCACCGGTAGGATCTTTATTGATAGGTGATAAAGCATTTATACAAAAAGGCCGAAGATTCAGAAAAGTGATGGGTGGTGGTATGCGACAGGCAGGTATAATTGCAGCTGGCGGCATCTATGCACTCGAGCACAATGTTAATCGACTGAAACAAGATAATGATCGCGCTAAGGCGATTGGCCATATTTTACAAGGACTGGATTATGTGGCGCAGGTTAAGCCTATTAAAACGAATATTGTAATTTTTGATTTGAAAGATGAACCTGCTGACCTGTTCGTTAAGCGTCTTGCCGAGTGTAATATTAATGCAGCTGCATTTGGCCCTATGCAGGTAAGATTTGTAACTCATCTTGAGTTTGATGATGAGCAGTTAGCCGAACTTGAAAAAAGATTAAAAACGCTTTAGGAAGCTTCACCTGATTCGCTGGTGCCGCTGCGTTTGTTTATTTCATCACGAATGAGTGCAGCTTTTTCGTAATCTTCTGTCTCCAGTACATCATCCAACATTTGCCGTAAGGCTTTTAAAGAATATTGGTCATAACTATCAGGGCTTACATCTTCAGCAATAATTGGCTGATCTTCTTTTTCTTCTTCATCTTCGAGAACCACGCCGGCCTGCTCCATGATAAAATCAAATGTCGTAATTGGGCTTTTAAAGCGTACAGCCATGGCAATGGCATCTGAAGTCCTTGAATCGATCACAAATTCTTCACCGTCTCGCTCGCATACCAATTGAGCATAAAATATCCCATCCAGCAAATTATTGATCAACACTTCTTTCAGCTCAACATTAAAAGTATCCAACGTGTTTTTAAAGAGATCATGTGTCAGGGGACGATTTGGAATCATTCTTTCCATTGCAACAGCAATGGCCTGTGCTTCAAAGCCACCAATTACTATAGGTAGCCTCCTGTTACCTGAAACCTCACCCAGTACAACCGCATAATTATGCGATTGAGTAACGCTGTGGGATAATGCAACAATTTCAAGATCAATTTTCTTCATGCATCAAAGATATAAGCAATGAATATACTTTTTAACAATATAACTCAAAAGAACATGAATTTTTTCATATTAGAAACCATACAAACAAAGTTTAACTTTGTTTTATAAATCAAGCAATAACACATTTAATTATAAAATCTAATTCCACTGCATGTCTGATACACGCTTAAAAACCCTTCTGAATTATTATGAAAAAGATAATCAGGATGCCTTTATAATCTTCGCACTGGCAAAAGAATATGAGCAATTATCTCAAATTGATAAAGCCATGTATCATTATCTGGAATTAAAGACCAAGCACAGCGATTACATCGGGCTATATTACCATCTGGCTAAGCTATATGAAACCCGGGGCGAGAACGAAATGGCTCTACAGACCTATGGTGAGGGTATTGAACTTGCCAAATCAAAACGAGATTATCATGCGTTGTCAGAATTGAATAATGCCAAAATGAATCTTGAAATGGAAATGGACGATTAAATCTCGATTGATCCTTCGTAGACCTGAACAGCCGGACCTTTAAGCCAGATATTTGTATATCCATCACGGGTTTTTTCAAAACTTACTTGCAGAACACCTCCTGGGGTTTTTAATTCAATTGGACTTTCAAGGTGGTCAAACTTTTCATGAATCGCTATTGCTGTTGCGGTAACGCCGGTTCCACAAGACAGCGTCTCATTTTCTACACCCCTTTCGTAAGTCCTTAAATAAAAATCCCCCTGAACGCTTTCAACAAAATTCACGTTGATACCCTTTTCTTTATAAGTTGCATTATAACGAATTGAATGCGCTGAAGGTACAATATCAAGGTCGTGGACATTATCTATAAAGGTGACATAATGCGGTGAACCGGTATCCAGAACATAGTCGCCATCATGCATTGATATTTGATGTACGTCTTTCAATTGTATTTCCACGAAGTCACCAATTTTGCCCTGATGCAAACCATCGATTGCTTCAAATATGGCTTCATTATCAATATAGGCCTGCTTGTGCGCCAAGGCAAGAATACAACGTCCGCCATTTCCGCACATCGAACTGTCAGCGCCATCGGAGTTATAGTAAACCATCTTAAAGTCAGCACTTTTAGATCCTTCAAGAATGATTAGACCATCTGCCCCAATGCCAAACCTGCGGTCACATAACATAGCAATCCTTTCCTGCGTCAAACCGTTCAGGTCATATTGTCCATTGAAATTATCAATCATGATAAAATCATTGCCCGTACCATGGTATTTATAGAATTTAATGTTCAAGCGTTAATTTTTATTTAAATACATTGATATGCAAAACTAATGATATTCGATTTTTAGTTAAGCATTATGGTCATATCTTTGTTTTATGCGACGCTACGCTCCAATTATACTTGTTTCATTGGTCTGCTCACTGTTAACCTTGGGCTTGTATCATTATTTGATCCTTCCTCAGATTACTGAAGACCTTGTTCAGTTTGTCGAACCCACCAAAGCCGGTTTTGACACACCCCTTAACAGCAAGCCGTTTTTCGCACCTCCTGTAGAGAATGAAAAATTTATCAATATTTCAGAAACAGCCATAAATGGCGTTGTATCTGTAAAGGCCACCAAGTTAAAAGAAAGTGGTTTCTTTCGTGACAAATATGCAAAAACCAATGGATCCGGTGTCATCTTATCTGATGACGGATATATTGTAACCAACTACCATGTCATTCAGGATGCTGCAGATATAGATGTCCGTCTTGAAGATAAAAGAGAATATAAGGCCGAAATGGTTGGTTTTGATTTAGCCACTGACATTGCCCTGATAAAAATTGAAGCGGAAAACCTCTTCCATCTGGAGTTTGGAAATTCAGATTCTTTGCGTGTTGGTGAATGGGTTTTAGCGGTAGGCAATCCTTTCAAATTACAATCTTCCGTAACTGCCGGAATAGTTAGTGCAAAAGGAAGAAACATTAATATTTTTGACCGGCAAGGCATTGAGTCTTTTATTCAGACAGATGCTGCTATCAATCCTGGTAACAGTGGCGGTGCTCTGATCAATACAAGTGGGAAAGTGGTCGGCATCAATACCGCTATTTTAACTTACTCCGGTAAGTATGAAGGATTCAGTTTCGCGGCTCCAAGCAATCTTGTAAATAAGATCGTCAAAGACATACGGAATTATGGTGCTGTACAACGGGCATGGCTCGGAGTCAGCGTATTTGATATCGATAACGATAAAGCAGAGGATTTAGATCTCGACTTCATTGGAGGTGTTTTGCTCGATGTAGTGGATAAGAATGGTGCTGCCGCAAATGCTGGAATGAAATCTGATGATGTCATCATATCCATCGATGGATCCAGGACATTAACCACTTCTGAATTCCTGGAAGTTTTGGGACGGTTCAGCCCTGGTGATCGTGTTGAAGTGGAATATGTGAGAAAATCCAAAGTGTATACTCGCTACACTTAGAAACCAACTAAATACTACAGACTTTGTGGCGGTCAGAAAAGATAAAGTCTTGACT
>JABDJE010000280.1 GCA_013002625.1 Saprospiraceae bacterium
GATTATCATTCATGCATTTGTTGATGGAGTTTTTCTTAACTCCTATTGGGCAGATGGTCTGATCGTTTCTACGCCAACAGGATCGACCGGTTATTCACTCAGTTGTGGCGGACCGATTATTTTTCCAGAAGCAGAAAGCATTATCCTGACACCCGTGGCGCCACATAACCTGAATGTACGACCAATCCTTTTGTCCAGCGAAAGAGAATTGAGTTTTAAAATTGAAGGACGAGCGGACAATTTCTTATGTACACTCGATAGCAGACACAGCGTTATTACAAAAGAGCATAAAATCACATTGAAGAAAAATAAGTTTTCTACCAACCTGATTACGCTGAAAGGGGATAACTTCATGCAAACAATAAGACACAAGTTAAACTGGGGTCTTGACAAGCGTAAAGGATGGAAATAATTTTTAAATGGGATGAAAAATATTTTGAGGCAGACCTGAGCAAGCCTTTGGATATTTCGATTCCACTTGAAAATGAAAATGCTCCCATTGCATTTGGTGCCCCACCTTTCAAAGCAGAGCCGTTCCAGGCCGGAGAATTTATCGGGTCATTAGAGGCGGGCGCACCGGTAAATTTTTACAACCTTCATATAAACCCCCACGGCAATGGTACACATACAGAAAGTGTAAGACATATTGACCCACGGGGCCTGACAATAAACCAGACACTCAAGAAATTTCATTTTATCGCACAAGTGATATCGATCCAACCCACCGTGTTGGATAATGGGGATAGATTAATTTCAATGGAAAGTCTGAGTGAAAAGATACACCCCAAAGTGGAAGCCTTGATCATCAGAACACTTCCCAACGATGAAGACAAAAAAACCAGAAACTACACGGGAACAAATCCATGCTATATCAGCCCGGACGTGATAGCAATGCTAAACAAAACCTGCGTTACGCATTTATTGATCGATACCCCAAGTGTTGATCGAGAAGAGGACGGTGGAAGATTGTCTGCACATAAAACATTTTGGGGTATAAAAGATGCAATTTCCCTAAACAAGACAATAACAGAAATGGTTTATGTTGACAATACAGTGCAGGATGGACTATTTTTGTTAAATATTCAGTTGCCATCAGTGGAGAGTGACGCAGCGCCATCCAAACCTGTTTTGTTTAAGATAGTATCACGTGAAACATTTAAGTAAAATACAGGACCCAATTTATATCGGGTATTTCAAAATACCTCCTGAATACTACCAGGACAAAATCAGATATTTTGAGCGGAATAAGAAGAAATTTGATCTTCTGCCCGAGGAAGCCTTCTTTTCTCTCAACCTTGATTATGTGAGGTCACTCTACAAGGTCAAGGAGTACAGCCAGTTTCTACATTATGTTGACAAACTTATTGAACAACTCATAGTAGGCGAGCAAATGATTAGTGAGTGGAAAGAAATTTACACGGAGCTCTTATATAAAAAAGCAGTTGCACATTATTTCAATCTAGATTATGAAAAGGCTGAACAGGTTTTGGCACAACTGCTTAAAATAAAAGTAAAGCCAGCTTACGAAAAACTATATACTAGATCAGTTAGAGATCGGATGAGAATGAAATCGCAAAGTGCGCGGGGATTGGTTATAATGCTATTGCTGATGTCTGGTATCGTGATCGCAGCAGAACTTCTAGTGGTCAGGAATTTAATTGTCGAGCAGGTGTGGTGGGTTGAGATAATACGCAACGTTTTATTCATTGCGGCTATATCTGTATTTGTAGGTCTGGAAGCTTTTATATATTTGAAATCACAAAAAGCGCTTAAGGCCGCAACGCATAAATCATAATATGTCCTATACAAGCAGACACCGCTATAAGTCCATGAGAGAAAAGAATAGATCTTTCTGGAGAAAAGTCAAAACCACAATCATTATCGGCTCTTTGGCTCTAGTCGTATATCTGTATATGAACAGGGTCGCGATTAAGGACCACCTTTGGACTTATTTCCAATAATAGCCTTCCATTCTACGAGTTCCGCACTATAGCAGTAGTAAAGATACCCAAGAAACAATAAGAGGTTTGTTATGTAGTAATAGGCTTTTGGTAGAAATCTATCTGTCAGAAAACTTATAATGATAACGGTTATTAAGATAAGAATACTATTAAGAATTTTTGTGACAGGGTAGGGGATGGGAAAATGTTTCTTTCCCAATATATAGACGATAACGACCATGACACCAAAGGTGATGAGTGCAGCCCAAGCAGAAGCTATGTATCCGTATTTTGGAAGGAAAACAATACTGATAGAGAAAGTAATTACAACACCAATAAAGGAGACAAGCGCCCCATAGATCGTTTTGTCTGCCAGCTTATACCAGATGGCTACATTATAATAAATACCAAGGAAAAGATAAGCCAGTAATAATATAGGCACAACATGAATGGCATCTCGCAGACTGCCATCAACAAGGAACTGGAATAAATCAATACCCAGATATATTGTCAATATTAATATGCCACCAATAAGGACAAACATCCGGCATATCTTGCCATACAACTCTGTACGATCTTCTTCATTTGAGTTGTTGAAAAAGAAGGGCTCCGCTGCATAATTAAAAGCTGTGGTAAATAATAAAAAGATGGAGGCAATCTTCTGAGATGCGCCATAAACACCTCCCTGCGCGATATTTTCTACAACATCCTTTCCAAGAAAATACTTTTGTAGAGGGACTGCAAAAAACTGATTGAAACTTCCACATACACCCACAATAATGAGCGGAAAAGCATAGTAAAGCATTTTCTTCATTAAAGCACTATTGAAGACAATACCACCAGGCTTTGCAAAAAACAGCACCAATAAAAACACCGCAACACTTGCAATCAGGTTTGACAGAAACACATAGTCAATGTCAAAGGCATATCTCGGCAACCATTCAAGATCTTGTATTGAACTGCGTGGCACAATTTCTAAAAAAAACAGAACGAGCCCTATGGTGAACAATACATTAAAAACTTTCGCAAGCACGAACAATTTTGCTTTGTTTTCAAGTCGCAACCGTGCAAAAGGCAGCAGACTTAAAATGTCGAATGCGAGAATTATCGAGAACCATCGGACATAATATGGCGAATCTGGATACAATAATAATGCAGCGAAGAAGTCATCGAGTGTATGTCCAATTATTACGATTACAATGGCACTTATTATCATGGGGACCCATGCTGAGCCAAAGGCAGCGTTTCTTTGTTCAGATTTGTTTCCAAATCGGAAGAATGCTGTATCAAGGCGCATGGAAAACAGGACAATCAAGACCGTAACGTAGGCATAGATGTCCGTATACACACCATATTGATATTGGTCTTTTATACGGTAAGTGAGATAAACGGTTATGAGTAAATAAAAAAGTATGCGGGACAGGATATGTCCAACGCCATAAGTTAATGTTTGGCCCGCAAATTGCCTTATTCTACTCATAAGTCATTTGTTTTAAAGCAATTGTGTCAAATAATTGCTTTAAACGATATCGAACAATTGTATTATTTTGCACCACCATTAAAAAATGTAAATGATAAATTCTGAACTGCTCCAAAAAGTAACTCAAATTCCTGGGGCACCTGGTTTCGAACATCGCATAAGAGATTTTATTAAATCTACAGTCACACCCTACGTGGATGACGTGCAGATTGACCCTTTGGGCAATCTCATTGCCATAAAGAAAGGAAATTCTGATAAAAAAGTGATGATCACTGCGCACATGGATGAAATTAGTTTCATCGTTACGCACATTGATGATGATGGTTTTGTACGTTTTCACACTTTGGGAGGATTCGATGCTAAAACCCTTACAGCACAGCGCGTAATCATTCATGGCAAAGAAGATGTTATTGGCGTAATGGGTACCAAGCCCATCCACGTATTAACCGCAGAAGAACGGGCAAAGCCCATTAAGACACAAGACTTTTTTATTGACACGGGTTATTCAGCCGATGAAATAAAAAAACGCATATCTGTTGGCAATCCGATTACCAGGGAAAGGGCTTACATAGAGATGGGCGATACGGTTAATTCAAAGTCTATTGATAACCGTGTATCTGTTTTTATTTTGCTTGAAGCATTAAGGGCAATGGAAGGGCAAGAACTGCCTGTTGACGTGTACGCTGTTTTTACAGCACAGGAAGAAGTGGGAATCAGAGGTGCTATTGCGGCAACAATGGGAATTAATCCAGACTTCGGTATCAATCTTGATGTTACCCTGGCGTATGACTTGCCTGGCGCATCAGCCCATGAGAAAGTCACACAATTGGGGCAAGGAACAGCAATAAAAGTAATGGATGCCATGACTATCTGTGATTACAGAATGGTCCAATTCATGAAGGAGGTAGCCGACAAAAATGACATAGATTATCAGCTGGAAGTATTAACGGCCGGCGGAACAGATACCGCGGGTATGCAAAGGTATTCTCGTTCAGGGTGTATAGCAGGTGGAATCTCAATACCAACGCGATACTTACATCAGGTCATTGAAATGGCTCATAAAAAGGACATTTCTGGATCCATCGACTTACTAATAGCCTGCCTAAAGGAAATAGATAATTATAACTGGAACCATATTTAATATGTGGCAAGAAAAAGAAAAGGCACTACACAGAACATTTGAATTTGAAGACTTTACGGAAGCGTTTTCCTTTATGACCGCTGTTGCCATTATTGCGGAGAAGCAAAACCACCATCCTGAGTGGACCAATGTATGGAATAGCGTAAGCTTTAAGCTTAATACACATGATGCAGGATCGATAGTTACCCAAAAGGATTGGGACTTGGCCAAAGCTATTGATAAGGTCTTTGAGAAGTATAAAAAATAGCCCATCTGTCACCGCCGCTGTTAATGTATTGTTAAACCAAATTTGACGGGTAACTTCATAGCCCTAACTGCGTTTTATATTTCCAAAAAAGTATTGCTATGAAGAAGATAATTCCACTAGTTTTTGCCGGATTTATAGGCGGGATGGTCGCGTTTGTAGCTATTCAGCTTACCGGCCCACAAGAACAAATAACTCAAGAATCTAACCTTTCTCCGACAGCGGTATTTACAAGCAATACAGCAGCTGTTGCTCCATTTGATTTTGTTGATGCAGCAAGAAGGGTAACACCAGCAGTTGTTCATATTGTTGCAGAGGAAAGTGCTCAAATGGCACAACAAAGATTTCAAAAACAGCAAGAGCAACGCAGCCCATTTGGGGACATGTTTGATTTCTGGGGAATGGATGATTTCTTTGGAAGAAACTTTTATCAGCCGCGAAACGGCACTGGATCAGGTGTCGTTGTGTCTGAAGATGGATACATTGTAACAAACAATCATGTTGTTGAATATGCAGATGTTATTACCGTCTCATTATCCGATAAAAGACAGTTTGCAGCAACAAAAGTTGGTACGGATCCAAGTACAGACCTAGCTTTATTGAAGATCGAAGCAAACGGACTGAATGCCGTTGAGTTTGCAGATTCTGATCAACTAAATGTAGGTGAGTGGGTGGCAGCAATTGGGAATCCGTTCAGTTATTTAACGTCAACGGTAACAGCAGGGATTGTGAGTGCCAAAGGAAGAGATCTGGATATCATCCAGGGACAAAAAACAATTGAAGAGTTCATACAGACAGATGCGGCCATAAATCCAGGCAACTCTGGTGGCGCACTCGTTAATACCGAAGGAAAACTGCTGGGCATTAATACGGCCATTGCAACACCTACTGGCGTTTTTGCCGGATATTCATTTGCTATCCCGGCCAATTTAGTTAAAACAGTCATCAAGGATATTAAGGAGAACGGAAACATTGAAAGGGGACAACTTGGTGTACGAGGTGATGATGTTAATGCCGAAATTGTTACAGAGTTGGGACTTAATATAGATCACGGATTCTATATTGCCAGAGTAGATAAAGGAAGCGCAGCACAATTTGCGGGCGTTTTACCTGGAGATGTAATTATTGGCATAAATGGTAAACAAGTTCGTGACTTTGACGATTTATATGAAGAAATGGAATTTGCAAAAGTCGGCGAGACGATGAAATTAAAGCTGGTTCGCAAAAACAAAGAGATAGAAATACCTGTTAAGTTAAGAAAGGGTATATAAAGACAAAGTTGGTTTTTCGTTTTGTTTTGAGACGTCTGCCTATCCTCAAAGGCAGGCGTTTTTTATTTTTAGAAAATCAAACTCATTAAAGAACATATCTTTTCCGCCGGTGAAGGACTGGTATCCCTTGTCTATCCACGAATCTGTATTTCATGTAAAAGCCAATTGATTCAATACGATCAATTCTTTTGTCTGGACTGTTTGTGGCAGACTGGTGCAACAGACCATTTCGAAGTCACATATAATGAGTTAATGGATCGACTAGCAGGCAGACTGGAACTCCAACATGCAGCAGCGCTATTCCATTTTACCAAGTCTGGTATTTTCCAACATGCGATACATGCATTAAAGTATGAAGGCAAGTATTCAATTGGACGTATCATGGGTGAGCTTGCAGGCGAGATGATTTTAAATTCTGTAAACTTCAACAGCCCAGATTGTATTATACCAATACCAATTCATCGGAAGCGAAAGCGCGCAAGACGATACAATCAGAGTGCTGTCTTCGGTAAAGCAATTTCAAATATTATTGGTGCACCGATGCGAGAGGACATACTTGTAAAAGATCATCATATTTCATCTCAAACAACAGCTTCCAGAACAGGACGTATTCAAAATGTATTTGACAGCTTTAGCTTATTTGCCGAGAAGCTGTCTCCAGGAATATCCGTACTGCTGGTAGACGATGTTATTACAACCGGCGCTACTTTAGAGGCAGCATATCATAAACTCAGACAAATTCCCGATATTCAGATACAGATACTCACAATGGCTATGGCACATGACTGATCAAATAATACAAAACATTAAAGCAGACTTCCGAAAATACCTTTTTCAAGAATCATTACATCGGATAGAAAAATGTCTGAATAAACTGACCGCAGAAGAGGTCTGGCATAAACCCAACACACATTCCAACAGCATGGGCGTTATTGTTGTGCACCTTATGGGAAATATTACGCAATACATTCATAGTGCGCTGGGTCATGAAAAAGATGTTAGGGATAGGGATTTGGAATTCGTAAATAACGCAAAGCTGTCAAAGGAAGAGCTCTTTCAGGGCATACGAGAAGTAATTACAAAGGCCTGCTTGATTGTAGATCAACTAACGGTGAATCAAGTAACGAAAACATATTTTGTGCAGGGGTTTGAAATGTCTGGCTTATCAATAATGATGCATGTTGTTGAGCACTGCAGCTATCATGTTGGACAGATCACATATTACACGAAATTGGTAAAAGATATTGATACCGCCTATTATGGTGGAATGGACTTAAATCAGCTTAATGTGTGATCCGCTGGATATTTGCACCGAGTGCATTTAATCGTTCATCAATTCTTTCATATCCACGATCGATCTGTTGTATATTATCAATCATACTCTGACCATTGGCTGATAGTGCAGCAATGAGGAGTGAAACTCCGGCACGAATATCCGGAGAGCTCATTTTAATACCACGCAACTGGCTGCTTCTGTTAAGTCCAATAACTGTGGCGCGGTGTGGGTCACATAGGATGATTTGGGCACCCATTTCTATTAATTTGTCTACAAAGAACAAGCGGCTTTCGAACATTTTCTGATGTATAAGCACACTGCCTTTTGCCTGTGTTGCTACGACAAGAATAATGCTGAGTAGGTCAGGTGTAAAGCCGGGCCATGGTGCATCATAGATAGTAAGTATAGAGCCATCGATAAAGTTTTGTATTTCATACTCGTCTTGCTGGGCAACGATAATATCCTGACCTGAGATTTCCAGATCAATACCCATCTTTTTGAATACGGAAGGAATAATACCCAACATTTCAGGCCGAGTATCCTTTATCGTTAAGCCGGATTGTGTCATAGCCGCAAGACCGATGAGACTGCCAATTTCAATCATATCAGGCAATATTGTGTGTTCTGTTCCTGACAATGATGAGACGCCTTGGATTTTTAAAAGGTTAGAGCCTATTCCAGTGATTTGAGCACCCATTCTATTTAGCATAGAGCACAACTGTTGAAGATAGGGCTCACACGCAGCATTGTAAATAGTGGTTTCGCCATCCGCCAAAACAGCAGCCATAACTATGTTAGCGGTACCTGTCACCGAAATTTCTTCCATGTGAATGTATTTCCCAAGTAGTTTTTCAGCAGCCAGAAAAAACTCATCGGAGTCTTCATTGTATTCGAATCGTGCACCCAGGGAAATGAACCCATGGAAGTGGGTATCCAATCTACGGCGACCAATTTTATCTCCGCCCGGTTTAGGTAGAAAAGCTTTACCAAATCGAGCAAGCAGTGGGCCCAATAACATTACTGATCCTCTGATTTTTTTTGCTTCATTGAGGTAATCTTTGGATGCGAAAAATTCAAGATCAATATTTTCGGCATTAAAGCAATATTTGTTGGCTTCGAGCTTATCGACACGGACACCAAGGCCCTTCAGAAGGTTGATGAGTCTGTTTACATCCAGAATGTTAGGTACGTTGGAGATGGTAACATCCTTATCTGTAAGGAGTACGGCGCTTAATATTTGAAGGGCTTCGTTTTTCGCCCCCTGAGGCGTAATGACGCCACCAAGACGACAATTCCCTTCGACTAAAAATGATTGATTATTCATGCGAGTGCTTCGTTATCAGCACCAAATATATTAAAAGAAAGTTTAATATTATAACAACTTATTTACGCCTTCTTCTACGGTTGTTATTCTTGTGGTTGCGTTGCTGGTGGCTGCGCTTTTTCTTTTTAACTGCGGATGTCAGCAGATCAAGTGAACTGTTTTCGGACACTTCCAACTTTCCATTAGAAAGGACTTTTAGGTCTTCCACTACAATTTCATCACTTACATAATGTTCTGGATTCCAGTTTTTATAAGCAAGCTTCATGAATGAAGCAATGTTTTCAACAAAACCCTCTTTGATTGGGCCGTCTTCCATTTCAATGGCCTTAGCTATAAGTGTACGAATGTGATGTCCGTAATGTCTGTATTCTTTCTCTTTGGTCGGATACTCTACCGGCTCAGGTTTTCTTTTTGCGGACTCGGGTGATGGTTTTTCACCTGAAGGAGGAAGCACATTGATATCGAATTCTGCGATTCTGAAAAGGTGCGTCCAAAGTTTATTTCTGTAGTCAGCGAGGTTTTTTGTCTGCGGTGACATCTGTTGCATGAGATCAATAATCTGCTCAGCGAACAGTTGTCTTTCCTTATCATCCTTAATGGTTTTTGCAAACTCTATAAGATTTTGGATATTTCTTCCATATTCTGGAATGATAAGTAATTCCTTCTGACTGTTGTATTGCATTTGAAAATTCATATCTCTATTCTACTGTTACTGATTTAGCTAAATTTCTTGGTTGATCAACATCACACCCTCTCATTACAGCAATATGATAAGCTAATAACTGAAGGGGGATAACTGATAATAATGGTGTAAGCGGTTCTTCGACCTCAGGGATTTCAATGATGTAATCTGCAAGGTTTTTGATGGTTTCATCGCCTTCTGTTACGATGGCAATAACCAGGCCTTTCCGCGCTTTTACTTCTTGAATATTACTTACAATTTTTTCGTAAGCACTTTTATTTGTTGCAATTACAATAACAGGCATATACATGTCTATCAAAGCAATTGGACCGTGTTTCATTTCCGCTGCCGGATAACCTTCAGCGTGAATATAGCTAATTTCTTTTAGCTTGAGTGCGCCTTCAAGCGCAACCGGGAAGTTATATCCACGACCGAGATAAAGCGCATTTGATGCATTGCGAATCTCTCCGGCTATATATTTTATTTGTTCGTCTTTCGATAAAATCTTCGCAATCTTCGATGGCATATTTTCAAGACCTGTCAAAAGTTTGCGGAAATAATCCTCTGAAAGCAGGCCTTTGTGGTGGCCCAGGTAAAGAGCCATAAGTGTCAGAACTGTCAACTGACTTGTGAAGGCCTTGGTTGAGGCAACACCGATTTCTGGTCCAGCATGGGTATAAGATCCGGAATCTGTTTCTCTGGCGATCGTTGAGCCGACAACATTTACAATACCGTAAATGAGTGCTCCTTTTGTCTTGGCCAATTTTATTGCAGCCAGCGTATCGGCGGTTTCACCGGATTGACTGATCGCAATTATAAAATCATTGGAATTGATAATTGGGTTACGATACCTGAATTCGCTTGCATACTCGACTTCGGTAGGGATGCGCGCCAATTCTTCGAACAGGTATTCTGCAATAAGTCCAGCATGCCATGATGTCCCACAAGCCATAATTACAATCCTGTTCGATTGTGCAATACGATTTATATGAGGTGCCATTCCACCGAGCGTTGCCCATCCTTCATTGGCGTTAATGCGGCCTCGCATACTTTCAGCAACCGATACAGGTTGTTGAAATATTTCTTTGAGCATATAATGCGGATAACCCGCTTTCTCCAACTCATCTATTTTTAAGTCAAGTTTCTGGACCGTAGGATCTGATACCTTATTGGTAAGCGTTCGAATTTCGTAATCTCCATTTCGATGTGCGGTGATAATTTCACCATCTTCGAGGTACACCACTTTGTTCGTATACTGGATAAGTGGAGAGGCATCTGAAGCCAGAAACATTTCATCATCACCAATACCAAATACCAGCGGACTGGAAAGTTTGGCACCCACTATTTTATCCGGGGTTTCTTTGTCAATGACCACTATGGCATAAGCGCCAACAACCTTGTTCAAGGCCAACCTTACAGCTTCTTCAAGCTCCAGGTTATTCGTGGATTGAATTTCTTCAATAAGATGCACCAACACTTCGGTGTCTGTGTCAGTGCTAAAGCTGTGTCCAAGCTCCTTGAGAGCTTCTTTAATGGAAGCATAGTTTTCAATAATACCATTATGTATTAATGCCAGTCGGCCATTTCCGGAGACATGGGGGTGGGCATTAATATCATTGGGAACACCATGAGTGGCCCAACGGGTATGCGCAATGCCTATTGAGGCATACAGTTTGTCTTGATGATCGTTTGCATAATTTTCAAGGTCAGATACGCGACCTTGTTTTTTTATAACCTGAATCCCACCATTAAGCAGGGCAACACCGGCGCTGTCATAGCCCCGATACTCAAGTCTCTTTAGTCCTTCGATTAGAATTGGGTACGCTTCTTTTTGACCCAGATATGCTACAATTCCACACATAGATGTTACGGCTTTGTTGTTATCAACTTTAGTAATACTGGAAACTCAGGATGTGAAGGCCCGAAAATCTTGGATTGATTTGGGCGCTCAGACTTGGCGAGTCCAGATAATATTAGCCTTTTATTATCTATTTCTCCGTTAACTATATTTATAACGTGGTTGGTTATGTTTATTTCATATTTATAGTAAAAATTACCATTATTTTTTTGGACATACTGGAGATTTCCACCAAAAACAAAGTTTAAGAATCGCGTTGACACGTCTTCAATTATAGCCAGCTTGCCATCTTCAAGAGGGTAGCTTGCCAGTATTTGGTTTATGGGCGCATTGATGTCCAGAGGCTCAGGTACAGTGAATTCAATTACGGCTTTATTCAAGATTTCATTCGGCAACATGTCTATAAAAGATAAGTCCAATTCAACATTTGGGCCGGCCATCGACTGGAGGTATAAAAACTCATCCTGTCCATCTTGGTCTATAACGGCCTCTACTTCAGAGCCCGTGAAATCCTGGTTAAAGAAACTGTGTCGGTATACGCCAAGATCCATGAGGTAAAGTTCCTTCATGGTATCACCTACCGTATAATATATTTCGACTATGGCGGAAGCTTCATCCTGCAGGTTTATGCCAAACATGCTGTTTGTTGCATTTGATGATTCAAGAGCAAAGCCTTTGACATATTCAATAATGGATGTGTCGGTTTCGTTAATCAAGCTATCTCTTAACACCGGTGACCAGAAGGCGGTATCCATTTTAAATCTTAATTGAGGAATTATCCTAACGATTGTATCTGCAATGGGGTTGTAATAACTTATGGAGTCGCGCGCATTTATTCTGGTAGTGATTGTGCTTAAGGGTGTATCATGATAGGCCAACTCAAGATCTGAAAACAAGGTGTCCTCAGAAGACTCCAGAATAAATGGATCTACCAATTGGAATAGATTTAATTCATGTACTTCTGTGGTGTCTCCATATGAACCTATTGTATCTAGGGGAATAGCCATAACAATCGAATCAATTACGGCATCGTCCAAGTCAGGCAACACACTCAACCGTGTGGCCGAAAAATAAGTCGTTGAGCTTGAGAGCCCAAATTCAGGAGAATTCAGTGTTCCCACCAAAAAGGTACGGCTATTAAAAGTTGCGCTATTTCTGAATGTAGGTGGCGGGTTCGCAGACACTGTTTTACCCGGAATCGCTATAGTATCCGTGTAGTGAATTTCAATATCACCGTCTTCAACAAGATCAGCACCTAATTGAATAGACTCTGTACAAGCTAATGCCATAAGGCAAAGGCCAAAAAATAGAAAATAAGATTTCTTCATTTAGCAGATATACTAAGATACTTTTTCAAATAAACCCTTGTAGAAATCTACCATAGCGGCAGCCATTTCGTTTTCATCCTCAAGGAAATCTAAAGATGGCTTGTTTTCCTCTCCAATGAGGGCTTCTACATCTTTACTTAATGATTTACTTCCTTTAACGATGGCATCTGCATGTTTAATACCTCCCAATAACAATTTAGCCTTGTTACGGACATTAAAATCAGATAGATCTTCAGGTTCAAGTTGGTTGATTGCTGCGATTTCAAAAAATCTTTTTGTAAATGTCTTCTCATAACTGTTGTCATAAGCAGAATATACAATTGAAGATTGTTCAAAAATCGGGTCATTCTTGTATACGGTCTTCAAATAAAAAGGGACCAAACTTGTCATCCAACCATGACAGTGAATGATATCTGGTGGCCATCCAAACTTCTTGACCGTTTCAATGACACCTTTACAGAAGAATACCATACGTTCCTGGTTGTCTTCGAATGGTTTTTCATCCTCACCACCAAAAACAAACTTTCTCTTAAAGAATTCTTCGTTATCTAAAAAATATACCTGTAATCGTGCGCCGGGCAGCGAGGCTACTTTGATGATTAATGGAAAGTCATCATCATCTACAATGATGTTCATTCCAGATAGACGAACGACCTCATGTAATCTGTGGCGTCTTTCGTTGATGCTACCATACTTTGGCATTAATACCCGAACTTCCATACCCTTTCCTTGCGTGAAAGGAGCAAGTTTTCTAACTACTGCAGATATTTCGGAGACCGTTGTATAAGGATTCATCTCCTGGGTAACAAACAATACTCTCTTCTTACTCATTCTTGTATTTTTGACTCCCGTAAAAGGTGTGCAAAGATACTTAAAATATTTATAAGAATCCTATTGCTAAGAGGCAAAACACTATGATAATCAGTTAAATAGCCCTTAAGAGCTCGAAACCAATTGCATTAATGTAGCACAAATAATAGCCCCATAAGTGCCTAAGGCATAGCCCAGTACAGCCATCAATACTCCAACAGGGGCCAGGCTGGTGCTAAACGCAGAGGCGACAACCGGAGCGGAAGCGGCACCACCAACGTTGGCCTGACTTCCTACTGCTACGAAAAAGAATGGGGCTTTAATCAACTTCCCTACTACCAATAATAATATTACATGTACCAACATCCAACAAATACCAATAGCAAATAATCCAAGGTTATTGAAGACTTCACCCAGATTCATTTTCATACCTATTGTTGCAACGAGTATATAGATGAATATCGATCCCCATCGAGAAGCACCAACACCTTCAAGCTTACGGGCCTTTGTCAACGCAAGCGTCATACCAACAGTTGTCGAGATGACGATCAACCAGAAAAAGTGAGACATCAGGGAGTTTAATCGAATGGCAGTCAATTGCTCCTTGAAGGATTTCATCAAAGGTGTAATCACATCTGCACCCCAATGAGAGAGACTAACCGTACCAAAAGCCACAGCCATCAAAACAAATAAGGATGTGGTGGTTGGCATTTCCATAATACTGGCACGATAGTCAGCAACACGTTGCTTTAGATCCTCGATGGCACTGTTATCAGCTTTTAACCAGCCATCTATTTTATCTGAAATATTTGCCCCGTAAAGTAAGAAGCCCATCCAGATATTGGCAACGACTACATCAACGACGATCATCGTTCCAAACAGATTATCTTTCACCTCAAAAATTTCTTTCATCGCGGTCTGGTTCGCACCACCACCAATCCAACTACCGGCAACCGTGGAAAGGCCACGCCAGATGTCATCGGGAGAACCCGCAATGACGTCCGGAAACAGATACGATACAATTATAAGCGCAACAGGACCACCAATGATAATACCTATTGTGGCCGTGAAGAACATAATCAATGCCTTGGACCCTAATCCCATTAAGCCTTTGAAATCAATACCCAGGCAGAGCAAGACCAAACTAGCAGGCAGCAAGTAACGGGAAGCGACAAAATATAGTTGCGAATGTTCTTGCACGGCTTTATACTCCGCTTCAGGAACACCATTGTCCGCAAGGAAGTTTGTGATATTATCATAACTTAATCCATTGGGCAGCGTAAGGCTATATTGCTGTAATAAATCATACAGTCCTTCGCCATACCAGTGTGGCGCAATCAAGCCCAGGGGCCAGTTTAAAATTGCTGGGATAAAATAGGCAAGCAAGAGCCCTGGCACATAGGTGTAAAACTTTTTCCAACCCGGTGTTTTAAGGGAAGAGGTATAAAATATAGATGCTAAAACGATCAGTAGAATACCGAGGACAATAGCATCATTGGTGAAAAAAGGGGCAATTGCAAGATTCATATACAAAAGATTGAGGCGGAAATTAAGAAAAATTCTCAATAGCGAAGGTGCCTTCAAAAAGAACAATAGCCCCTAATCTTAATTACATTTATTATAAAATTGGAATCTATATGAGTACCACGATAGCTAAAATGATTGATCATGCCGTTCTACACCCTACCCAGATGGAAACAGATCTTGACACGGCGATTTCACTATCGCTCAAATATAATATTGCGTCACTGTGCGTAAAGCCTTATATGGTCAAACACACAAGTGCTGGCTTAGCGGGATCCGAGGTTTTGTGCTCTACAGTAATTGGTTTTCCACATGGCTCAAATGCCAGCACAACAAAACTGTTTGAATCAGAAAAGGCATTGTACCACGGCGCACGTGAGCTCGACATGGTTGCCAATATAGGCAGGATAAAATCAGGCGATTGGATAAACATCAGAAATGAAGTTGATAGCATCGGGCAGTTGTGTCATGATAACCAAGCTATAGTAAAAGTTATCATAGAAACAGACTTCTTGACAAGCGACGAAATTATTGCCATGGCACAACTTCTGGACGACAGTGCTGCGGACTTTATTAAAACATCGACAGGCTTTGGTTATACCAAACGAAGCAACGGCTTCTATGCCTACGATGGTGCCTTATTGGATAATGTAGTATTGATTAAAAACAATATTAAAGGCGCACTTAAAATAAAAGCGTCGGGTGGGATAAGAGACCTTGAGACCTTGAAAAAATTTAAAAGTGCAGGCGCAGAAAGAATTGGTACGTCCTCTACAGAGTCAATCATGGAGGAAGCACTGGCTGGTTAAAGTTCAACAGGCTCCAGTTCGATTTGCCTTGTCAACACATCCGCAGAAATTACACGCACCATGAGTTTGTCACCCATCTTAATGCTCTTTTTTCCATTGGATGTGGTAGCCTTGAACCTTCCGGGCGCAAGAGTATAGTTGTCATAGAATCTGTTAAATGGAACGAGGCCCTCAGCCTTGGTTTCACTCAGCTCTACAAATATTCCCCGTTCAAACATACCCGAGACAACACCATTGAATATTTCACCAACATGGTTTTGAATATATTCAACCTGCTTGAATTTGATGGAATCCCTCTCAGCTTCCATCGCTTTTCTTTCTTGCTTTGAAATATGAATACACTTTGCTTCCAGCTGCGCCTTATCGGTTGAAAAATCTGCCTTCAGATTCTTTTCCAGAATTCTATGAACCAGAACATCTGAATATCGGCGGATAGGAGATGTGAAATGTGTGTATTCTTCAAAGTGCAGGCCATAATGTCCAATATTATCAGTAGAATATACCGCCTTGGACATTGTTCTGATTGCAAACTGCATCAATATTTTGGCCGCATCGTCTTCTTTGGCTTTTGCAGACAGCAAGTTAAATGACTCAGCGATTTTGTCTGGTGTTGACAGGTTCATTTCGATTCCCATTTCACGCATAAATAGAGTAAGATCAGCCAATCGATCCATATCCGGGAGATCGTGAATTCTATATACAAAAGGTATGGGCTTGCCGGCCTTTTTCTTTGATATATAATGCGCCACACGCTTATTGGCAAGTAGCATAAAGTCCTCAATGAGCATGTGGGCATCCTTTCTGCTCTTAACAAAAACACCTGTTGGCTGATTATCTTCTCCTAAAACAAACTTCACCTCATCGGATTCGAAGGCGATGGCACCGTTCTCAAACTTTTCTTCACGTAAGACATGAGCAATCTTGTTAATTTTCTCCAACTCCGAATGGAAAAGCGCCCCTGTGGTGTCTATTGATTCCTGCGCCTCCTCATAGGTGAAACGGTGATCTGAGTGTATAACAGATTTACCAAACCACTCTCCTGTGAGCTTATTTTTCTTGTTAAATGTAAAGACTGCTGAAAATGCCAATCTATCGACATTTGGTTTAAGGCTACACAACTCATTGGATAGTTTTTCGGGCAACATGGCAATACATCGATCCACCAGATAAACAGATGTTGACCGCGCATAAGCTTCCTTGTCCAAGGCTGTGTTAGGTTTCACATAATGGGTGACATCAGCGATATGAACGCCCACTTCCGTATTCCCATTTTCCAAAACCTGATAGGAGATTGCATCATCAAAATCCTGAGCCGTGTCCGGATCGATCGTAAAGGTCAGGATCTCTCGAAAATCTCTGCGCCCTTCCAACTCTTCTTCGCTGTAATCTGCCGATAGAGGTTCACACTCCTTCAATACTTCGTCCGGATAATCAGAACTAAAGCCGTTCTCAACCAGTATGGTCTCCATGGTCCAGTTATGATCGTCAATGGATTCAAATATCTTCTTCACACGCCCCCACACTATAGGGTTGGGACCATTGCCCCATTCTTCAATTTCTACCAATACACGATCGCCGTCATTGGCGGAATTGAATGCATCTTTCTTGATATGTACGGTGATGCTGTTTTTACTTGAGCTGGATTGAACAACGCCCATTTTGTTGCGCTGTTGAAAACGTCCCATTATTTGAGTTGTATTTCTCTTCAGCACCTTTTTAACCTGACCTTCAGGATTGCGCCCACGAATAAAGCTTACCGTGATTTCAACCAGATCACCATTGAAAGCGCCATTTAAATGTCTAAATGGAACATAGACATCCCTATCCAAAGATTCTACAATGATATAAGCCGCACCACTTCTTATTTTTTCAACGGAACCAGTATAAGTCGATTTAGCAGCACTTGCCATGTTAAGGGAATGGGCTGCTTTTTTGTTTAGGACATATTTACTGTCGGACACCGACCGGATGATATCTTCTTTAAGAAGACCCTCAAGGGCATGATCAATAGCCACCGTATTATTCGTGATTTTTAATCGCTTCGCCAATTGACCCGAATTGAGTCTCTTTTTAGGATTCTTAATAAAGTGTTTAGTGATTTGTGACTTAAGCTTGGCGGGACTTAACTTCTTCGTTTTTACTTTTCTTCTCTTTCTTCCCATGTATCTATTTCTTCTTGAGTGCTCGTTATTATTCCGTCGGGGAGTATTTCAAATTTAAATGCGTTGCTTTCAGAGGGGTTGTAATGACGTGAAGATTGTGATTGAGCACCCACTGTACAAAATATATTGAAATCTTCGTCAATTACTGCAACAGACCTTATAACGCTTTCTCCATTACTAATAGTTCCAGCAATTACCTTTTTTGAAATAAGGATACCATCTTTACCAACTGTAACCATAATATATTCATGGCTTAACAAAGCGCCTTTCCAATACACAAGGGTATAGAATTCCTGGTTTTCCGGCAGACTAAAGCAAGGTACCAACTCTCCAAATTCATCGATCGTATCCCAGTTTAATAAAACCTTATCAATAAGTTCCTGGGGAAGGGGGCGATTGTGACTACTGAATGCAACCGCCATATCTTCTGCAAGGGTGACCGGTGCTTCGACAGGGGGAAAGAAGTGTAATAATTCCTGAATTAAATTTGCCATAGCCTAATTTCAGGCGCAAAGGTAGGAGATTAAAGGATAAATATAAAGTAGGGTAAATGTCCAAATCGTTATGATTGTTCACTAATTTCCCGACGAACAGGCTATTAAGACTCAATCTAAATACTTTAGCTGTGTCTTCGTATGACACCTATACTTTATTTTTGTACTTCCAAAACAATTCATAATGACCTGGCTAACAAAGTTCTTGACATCAAGCATAGGAAAGAAGCTCGTAATGAGCCTTACCGGCCTGTTTCTCATTCTATTTCTTGTAGTACACCTCGTTGGAAACCTACAACTCCTGAAAGACGATGGCGGTGAAGCGTTTAATGTGTATGCCTATTTTATGACGCATAACCCATTGATCAAAACTGCATCTTATGGACTTTATTTTTTCATCCTCCTGCACACTGTTCAGGGGATAATTTTAGCGATTACAAATCGAAAAGCAAAAGGCAGCAAATATGCTGTTTCAACAAACTCTAACGGGAGTTGGATGTCAAAAAACATGGCCCTGCTCGGTACGCTTATTTTCGCATTTATATGCATACACATGGGCGACTTTTGGTATAAAATGAAGTTTACAGACCAGTTGGCGCTTGTTAAATATGACAGCTTTGATGTTCAGGTAAAGGACCTCTACGGCAGGGTGGTCCTGGCATTTGAACAAACGTGGATAGTGGTTGTGTATATCATTGGAATGATTGTCCTGGCATTGCATTTACTGCATGGGTTTCAAAGTGCCTTTACGACACTTGGACTCAGACACAAAAAATACACGCCAATAATAAATGCAATTGGTATAATTTATTCAATTCTAATTCCTCTTGGATTTGCAATTATTCCAATCTGGATTTTAATCAACTAATTATTAGAAGACTATGAATTTAAAATCAAATATTCCCGAAGGGCCATTGGCCGAAAAGTGGAAGAACTACAGAGGATCAATGAATCTTGTTGCGCCCAATAATAAGAGGCGTCTTGATGTCATTGTAGTTGGAACAGGATTAGCTGGTGCCTCCGCTGCCGCAACACTGGCAGAGTTGGGATACAATGTGAAGGCATTTACCTTCCACGATAGCCCCAGAAGAGCACACTCTATTGCTGCGCAGGGAGGAATTAATGCTGCAAAGAATTATCAGAATGATGGAGACAGTGTCTACAGGTTATTCTATGACACAATAAAAGGAGGAGATTACAGATCGCGTGAGGCAAATGTATACCGACTGGCAGAGGTCAGTACTGAAATTATTGATCAGGCTGTTGCACAAGGTGTTCCATTTGCAAGAGAATACGGTGGCCTTTTGGCAAACAGATCATTTGGTGGGGTGCAGGTATCAAGAACATTTTATGCCAGAGGACAAACCGGCCAGCAATTACTGATAGGGGCATATCAAGCCTTATCCAGACAAATTTCTACTGGAAAAGTAAAAATGTACAACCGTCATGAGATGCTGGATCTTGTGATCGAGGACGGCAAAGCAAGAGGTATTATAACAAGAAACCTCTTGAACGGTGAGCTTGAAAGGCATGCTGCCCATTGTGTTGTCCTGGCTACTGGTGGATATGGTAATGTCTTTTACCTCTCAACAAATGCGATGGGTTGTAATGTCAGTGCGGCATGGCGTGCGGTAAAACGCGGAGCACTGATGGCGAATCCTTGCTACACACAAATTCACCCAACTTGTATACCCGTATCTGGAGAATATCAATCCAAACTGACCCTGATGTCTGAATCATTAAGAAATGACGGGCGAGTTTGGGTGCCAAAGAAAGACGAAGATGCTGTTGCAATCCGGGAAGGAAGGAAAACAGC
>JABDJE010000285.1 GCA_013002625.1 Saprospiraceae bacterium
AAGGTGTTCTCTCTGAACTGGAACGCAACGGTATTGATATACAGACGGGCAAGTCGATTATTGAGGCGTTGTCTATTTCAAATTTAGATGAGCTGGAAGCATTCTTGACCAACAGTGTAGAGGGAAAAAAGGGTGTGGAAGAATTGAGGGCATTTCATGCTTACCTTGATCAAACAGTTTTACACAACAAGATTGAATTTGATATTTCATTGGCTCGAGGCCTTAATTATTATACGGGATGCATTTTTGAAGTTGTCTCCAATCAAGTGAAGATGGGCAGCATTGGTGGGGGAGGAAGATATGATGATCTTACGAGTGTATTTGGATTGAAGGGCGTGAGTGGGGTAGGAATCTCTTTTGGCGCTGCTAGGATATATGATATCATGGAAGAATTGGATTTGTTCCCGTCCAGTGTCACAGATGGTATTAATGTGTTATGGATTGCACTTGACGAAGAAAGCCATGTTCAATGTTTTAAATGGGTGATGGGATTGAGGGATAAGGGTATTGCTTCAGATTTATATCCCGCACCGCTTAAGCTTAAAAAGCAAATGAAATATGCCAATGACATCAAAGTACCCTATACTATTGTTGTAGGTTCGCAGGAACTGGAATCTGGCTTGTTCAAACTCAAGAATATGCTCAGTGGAGAAGAAAAACCAATGAATTTTGATCAATTGGTTAACTTTTTCATGAAATAATCTGTTTATATAGACGTTGATATAACGCTGAACCTATCCCAGTTCAGCAATCAATAAACTAATTTCTAAATATATTATTGGCACAGTTTTGGCTATCAAGTAGTTACGCATTAAGATTTTTTCTAATGTGAAAAAAGCTTGATTAAGTGGGTAACTGCATCTATATTTGCACTCCCATTTATACATTAGAAATAATCCTTATGTATAATAAAATAAAATTGTGTTGTTTATGACTAAGTCAGAACAATAATTAAAGAAAAAATATCCCAAAAACAGATTATTGCAAATTATAGGAATATGAACAAATTAATGATTGTTATCAGGCTTCTGATGATCACATCATTTTCACTGATTATCGGACAAGTCGATGTACTTGCGCACACCAACCCCGTCTCGGAGGAAGGCTATGAAGCGCGTGTTAAGCATGTTTCTGATAAACTAATTATAAGTAGACTGGATAACCTGTCCAGTGTTATCGAAATCAACTACACCCCTGAAGTTGGTAGAAGAATTAGAGAATATACGGTTAACTATCGAATAGCTGGAGAACGAATCCTGGGTAGAGTTGATCGATTTTTTCCTCTTTTTGAGGCAGAGTTGAGAAAACGTAATCTTCCGGACGAGCTAAAGTATATTGCTGTTGTAGAATCCAATTTGGATCCAACGGCTGCTTCCAGCGCTGGAGCGGCAGGATTATGGCAATTTGTGACTTCTACAGGAAAAATGCACGGTTTAACTATCAACAGTTATGTTGATGAGCGAAAAGACCCGTTTAAGTCTACTATTGCCGCCATGGAATATCTAAGCTATTTATATGAGGAGTTTGGAGATTGGACGTTGGCTATTGCAGCCTATAATTGTGGTCCTGGTGGCGTAAGGAAGGCTATCCGCAGAGGAAAGAGTACAAACTTCTGGGATATAAGATTCCATTTGCCAAATGAGACCCAGAAATATGTACCAAGAATTATTGCTGCAATGTATTTGATGCAATACTATCATGCACACGATCTTGTCCCTCAAGATGTGAGTGAAGAACTTACAAATGTGGTTGAGATTAACGATGGTAAGCGTCACAACTTTACAAAGTTGGCGGAGGATCTTGGTGTTTCATACAGAACAATTCGCAAACTGAATCCTCAGTTTAAGACAAATTATATTCCTAAGAACAAAGGCCAGTTTACATTGGTCATTCCAAGAACCAAGTATGAGAAATACCTTGAATTATACGACCGTAAGGCCTTGGGCGATTTGTTAAGAGAGCGTAAAGAACACGAAGAGCTGCGCAAGCAATTGAATAGAATGAAGCGAATTATGGAAACGCGTCTTGAAAAGCCTGCCACTTTGTATTCCGTTATTTACCATGAAATAAAATCCATCCATTCAGTACGACCTCTTTTTGAAATTCCAGAAATGATGGTTGCTGAAGAACTAGGCGATTAGGATTTCAAGCAAAAGAAAATATTTAATTATAAAAGAAAAGGTGGACTAGAAATAGCCCACCTTTTTCTCATATAAACCAACTCAAATAATAAACAATAACCTACTTACTACTTAATCTCAATTGTTTTTGTTGCGTTTGTCTTTGCTTCCTCTTTTTTATTCAATGCGATAGCAAGTACCCCATCTTTATAATTAGCTGTAATGGCATCTTTATCTATGGTTTCCGGTAAATGGAAAGACTGGCTGAATGCACTGTAATTAAATTCTCTCCTTGTGTAATTGTCTGCTTCTGTTGTTTCATCTTCATTTTTACTTATAGATGAAATGATCAACTGATCTTTTTCTACCTTGATTTCAACATCCTCTTTATTGATGCCAGGAACAGCGAGCTCGATGGTGTAGCCATTCTCATTTTCAATTATATTGGTCTGGGGTCTCTTTAGACCACTTTTCAATTCTGAAAAATCAAAGAATGAAGGGTTGAATAATTCTTCGAATAAACTTGGTAAGTTGTTTCTTCCCGGTGCTCTTCTGAATTTAACTGAGTTCATATCTCTTGTTTTTAATGTTTTATAATTAATCATGTACTCCACTATGATCAATTCACATTCCAACAAGAAATATGCGCCAAATGGACGAAAATAGGCGGAAAGATATGCCAAAATGACATATTAATTTAATAACGTGCGCCAAATTGGCGTAAAGTGTTGTATTGCGGCTAGCTGAGCTTCGGAATCTTTACCTGATAGGTATTATTTATTACCGTAAGTTTTGTATCGCGTAACCACGGGTTGTAGATTTTTAGCATTCTGTACGTGATGTTATGTTCTTTTGCAAAATCACCCCAACTAGGTACAGATTTATCGACAGTAACATTTTTATATGCACCCAATGGAGGGTATTTCTCATAAGTGTCAAGATAGAAGCCAAATTTATCAGGCGTACTCATGATTTCTTTCATTGCTATCAAGCGGAAAACATACCTGCTGGTCTCATCATTCAGGTTTAAATCATAAAAGCTACCTTCTCCTTGTTTTTCAAGAATACGAGAAAAGTTTGTCGGACCAACATTATAAGCTGCTGCGGCATTGGTCCAATTGCCAAATCTTTTATGTAGTTTCTTAAGGTATTTACAAGCAGCTTCAGTCGCTTTTTCAACATGATATCTTTCATCTACTTCACTGTTCACTTCAAGACCCATTTCCTTAGCGGCCAGTTTTCTGAATTGCCAGAATCCTTTTGCGGAAGCTGGGGAACTTACATTCCGCAGGTTACTTTCCGCAACGGCCAAATATTTAAAATCATCGGGAATGTTATTTGCCTTAAGTATGGATTCAATAACGGGGAAATATCTATTCGCTGCTTTAATATTAAGTAAAGTCGAAGAATGCCAATAAGCATTTACAGATAACTCACGATCGAGTCTTTCCTTGGTGTCAAAGTTATCAGGCATTTTTTCGCCTGCGAATTCAAAGCCTTTATTTAAATCTACAGGTTCAATGATTTGTGGTAAAATATTATTGATAACAGATTCTTCAGTTTTTTCTCCATTGAGCATGTTCATTCCAACCATACCTGTGAGAAAGATACCCGTAATTATTCCTAGTATATACTTCATAGATTCAACATATTACAAAAAAATATAATATAAATTTAATACATCCATACATAAAACGAAATACAACTGCTTTATGTATAAATATTTTTTTTTAAATCACGTTTTTGTTTTTTAAACTCTCAAACACAGAAAATGTATTTTTGCGAAAATTACTTGAATGCGAGTTCTATTATTAGTGACGATAATATTGATCCATGCAGCTTGTAATAATACAGGTTCAAACTCAGAAGAGAAGAATCTAGACCATGAAGCTACAGCAATGCCACCAACCAATTCCAACTGGCAACTGGTTAAGCGATTCACCTTTGAGGACTGCACCCCATATGGCATATCAAATTTTGATAGGAATATAGTTGTCTCAGATACTAGGGGTAATAGGATAGTATTTTTTGATACACTTGATCATTCAATATTTCTAGATTTAGAAAGGGCAAGACCAGGATTTATTAAAATTAGAAGAAGTACATTACTGACGCCCTCAATGAAAATGGACAGCATTTATGCATTTAAGGGCAAGGGATTTATGGCTCTTGAAAACTTTGCGCCCATGAATCACCCAACTGGGGTGGACGGATACAGGATTGATCATTGGGCATTTGTAGACAATGGGAACAATAGGGTTTTATTTCAAAATGCTCTGAAAGGGATCCAACATATATTTGGCAAAGCGAAAGGCTCAGACTTTAGATTATCTGATCCTCAAAATGTCCTGATAATTGATGATCTAATTTATGTTGTTGATTCTGGAAATAGACGGATTCAGATTTTTGGAGAAGACGGTCAATTCCATGGTTCGATAAATAATGGTGATAATTGGATTTACCCTACTGGGATAAGTAATGAAGTCGATACATTATATGTTTCTGACGCAGAAGCAAACAGAATTGACTTGTTTACAATCCAAGGTAAGTATCTGGAGTCTATCACCACGGGAATAGACGGGCCGACAGATTTAAATTACTATCAAGGCAAACTGTTTGTTGCCAATAATAATGATAAGACCATTTCAATATTTAAGGAGGTGGATTAGTCAAACTCAAAGACCTGAGCAGCGTAGTTATTGTTTCCCACAATTAATTTTTTGGTATTAGGTGATTCAACAAGAAGCAGGGATCGTACATCATGTGGTGTAAATAAGCCGGAGGCTTTCGTATCTAGTGCATTCCATTGGCGGCTTCCTTTATTTAACAATACAAGGCCAGAGCCATTATCTGCCCGCGGGGTTTCGATTTCAGAAACAAACCAGTTACCTGAAAGAATCAAATCAGTAAGCTTATCTCCATTTAAATCGGTACATATAATATCCTGAACAGGGAATAGCTGAGCTTGATATGGCAATTCAGCTTGATTAAATTTTCCATGACCTTCATTCCACAAAACGATACTTTTAAAATTATTGGCACTATAATGCAATGCCTCAGTGAGGGCCTCTCCGTATACATCAAACAAATCTGCCTTTCCAAAGGCTTCATAAGAAGTAAAAGTCTTTTTAATATCTGGGATTTGTTCAGATGAACATTGCAATCCTCTGACTGGAAAAAGTTCATCTCCGTTATAATAGCACACTACTATATCCTGTGTACCGTTATTATCAAAATCATCAGCAAAGACTTCAAAGGGTTTGTCGTCGGTGGCTTGATATTTATAATTGTCTCCAAGGTTGCCCAGAACAATATCTTCCAGACCATCCCCATCGATATCAGAAATTTCAATAGAATTCCACCAGCCTACATTATCAGCATCAAGAACTTTTGTTTTATTCAATTTCCCATTGTCATTTTCAAACCAAAGGATATCTGTCCATTCTCCAACAACTATTAAATCCATATCTCCATCAGCATCATAATCCATCCATTCCGCGGCGGTAATTAAGCCAAGTTCATTAAATTCTTCCGGTGATATCGAAACATCTATTTCAAATGCTCCCCCGTTATTTATAAGCAAATAGCTTTGAGCAGGATGTGGGTACATAGCGGGAATATGCCTGGTTCCTACAAAGATGTCGATATCACCATCCTTATCAATGTCACAAAAGGCTATTGCACCCGTTGGAAAGTGCAACGCTGGTAATACATCAATCTTTTTAAATCCTCCATTGTCATTTTGGTATATTCTGTCCTGCTGCCATTCTGGGGAAGCGAAGAATTCATTGCTTCCTGATGCTACATACAAGTCAAGATCGCCATCTTTATCAATATCTATAAAAGCAGCATCAGTGTCCTCGAAGTTTGCATCGGATTCAAAATCAGGCACTACTTGTTTAAGAAATCTTCCATTTGGAGTTTGAGTAAATAATTGAGCAGATTGACCATGTGCCCCACCAATATATACATCTTCCAATCCATCTCCATTGATATCAGCTTTGGCCAATGCAGGACCCATTTGCGATAATTTATGTGGAAGCAAAACCTGTAAATCATAGTCGTCAAATTCAATTTCCTTGTGTATAAAATCGAAAGAACTGCTTGCTTGCAATTCTTGCATTATAGGGGAGGGTTCGTCCATTGCTTTCGCAATTGGGGCTGAACCATATTTAAGTGTATTGAGTTGACCGACTTTTATATTATCGAAAGATTCATATTTGCCATCTGACCATAATACAGTCACATGACTAATTAGATTTGATCCTAATCCGAAATGAATTATTGGCTCACAGGAAGACTGAAAACCACGTGATACCTGAAAACTTTGGTTTTGTGAACCACCATTGGAATAATGAAGCTGTATTCTACTATTCAGACCATTTACGTTTAAGGGTGGTCCTTCAAGCTTGAATTTTACAAATTTTGCATTGTCACTTGTGTTTTTATACAGGGATGCATAACTATTTATATTGTTAACGATCACATCCAGATCACCATCATTGTCCAGATCGCCATAAGCCATCCCATTTGAATAACCACTAAAATCAAATCCCCAATCGCTGGACACATTTTCAAACTTCATTTCGCCATCGTTCTTGAAGGCATAGTTGGCAAGTGGTGTGCTCTTAAGTAAATTGTGGACTTGGTCAAATGTGAGTTGATTATTAAAGCGCTTAGCCAGATCATTTGATTTTTTATTAAAGTCCTTATCCTGGGTGTCTTTAAGATATCCATTGGCTACAAGAAGATCATTATCTCCATCGTTGTCGTAATCTCCGAAGAGCGTACCCCAACTCCAATCTGTTTTATCAATGCCAGCATAGTAGGCAATATCTCCAAAATGACCGTTGCCATGATTGAGATGAAATGCATTTCTCATATATTGATAGTATAGATCATTGTCTACCATATAGTCAAATCGATCCATATCCATGGGCGCCATATTTGTCTTTTGTCTCACATTGTCTTCACTCAACATTTCAACCACAAATAGGTCCATCCAATTATCATTGTTGATATCGACAATATCAGATCCCATTGAGAAGTAAGAACAATGATTAAAATATTCTTTTATGGATTCAGTAAATGTTCCATCTCCGTTGTTAATATAATAGTAGTCATGGGGGGCAAAATCATTTGATATAAACAAATCTATCCAACCATCATTGTTGAAATCTGTAGCGGCCACACCTAAGCCATAACCATAATTTAGTATGCCAGACGCTTCTGTAACATCTTTAAATTTATTTCCACCAATATTTTCATATAATCGATCAGAATCTGCAAGTACAGGCTTATTGATCCTGTCAATCATTTCGGGCAAAGGCTGCTTGAACTTCTGTGGATGGTTCAATAAAAACATATCATTGTCCCCATCTTTGTCATAGTCAAAGAAAATGGATTGCACTGAATAGCTGCTCGTATTTAATCCATATTCAGTTGCAGATTCAGTAAAGGTATTGTCTTTATTATTTATGAAAAGAAGGTTGGAAAGGTCATTAAGATCCGTGGTCCATCCCGATCGGCATACATAGATGTCCATCCAGCCATCATTGTTGATATCAATAAAATTTACACCGGTTTTATGGCTTCCGTATTGATCTATGCCCGCAGATCGACTGATATCCTTGAACTCGAAATTACCTTGATTGAGATATAACTTGTCTTTTCCCATGGTTGAAGTGAAATACACATCCTTCAAACCATCATTATTAATGTCGGCGATGCCTACACCACCTCCATTGTATAAATAGACATATTTGTAGAAGTTGATTTCTGAAGACTCTTCTACCCTGTTAAAAAAGGCAAGATTTGAATGACTTTTATGAATGGATTCAAATAATGGCTCTGAAGAATTGACATGGATATGATCTGGTTCAGGAGTACATGCACAAATTATAATGCATAGATAAACCACTATGGTCAGTTTCGTTTGTTTCATCATGTTTCTTATTCAAGACGAAGAAATTGGACTTCATCATTGTTGTTTCCAACAAGAACATGAGCAGAATTTACAATATTTATTTTATTTATTGACTTGACATCTTTCATTAAGCATATACCACTTTCATACGGCTCCATAGCATGAAATGTGTTGTCCTTATTATTAATGAGTAAGGTGCCTGTGCCTGAGTCTGCTCTACCTGTTTCAATTTCAGCTTGATACAAATTACCAGCAACAATAATATCTATCCAATTGTCGTCATTAATATCATGAAACACGACCCCATTTACAGGAGAAACTTGAGCTCTTTTTGGAAGTTCATATATTTCAAATCCTGTCTCATTTTGGAATAATATGATACTTGCGAATTGGGTTACTTCATATTTAAGTGCGGTATTCAGTTTTTCTCCATAAACATCTTGAATATCGGATAGGGCAAATTTCTCATAGGTATCGAAGTCATTTTTAAGATCTGGAATTTGTTCAGAAGAACAGGATTTTCCTCTTACAGGATACACAACATCGCCATAATAAGTCCCCAAGACAATATCGCTGGATCCACTTGCATCAAAGTCATCTGCATAAACCATAAATGGTTTTTCTGCGCTTGCCCGGTATTTATAATTCTTTCCAAGGTTTCCAATTATTAAATCTTTCTTCCCGTCGTTATTTAAGTCTGCAGCTTCAATGCAATTCCACCAACCCGAAAGTTCTTCCTCAAAATATTCGGAGGTCTTTTTAACCAATTGATCTTCTTGAATCCAAACATCGATCGCTGTCCATTCTCCGACTGTAATGAGGTCTAACTTGCTGTCGTTATTTATATCTATCCATAGGGCATCTTTAATCATTCCTGCTTGCTCTAAATCTGGTGCAAATTGAGCGGTAATATTTGTAAAAGTACCGGTTCCATCATTTTGAAATATAGCTGAGACACCGGATAGTGGATAACTGTGCGGTTTTAATCTTCCACCCAAAAAGAAATCCATGTCCCCATCATTATCGAAATCAGCAGTCGTTATACAGGATGCACTGAATCTATGATCAGGCATACTCGATGCATCATAACTAAATTCACCACTTCCATTGTTTTTATATAATCGACGTTGATACCGTGGATCGCTTTCAGGGTATTCATATCCAGTAGATGCGACAATTAAATCAAGATCTTCATCCCCGTCAACATCAATTAAAGTACTATGACCATCTTCGTATAAACTGTGCTGTTCGAAAGTTTTATTAATCTTTTTATTAAACTTGCCATCAGGTCTCTGGATATACAATGCTGCGCTCTGATCTTGGGGGCTGCCAATGAAAACATCATCCAGCTTGTCACCATTTACATCACCAACACTGGTGAACGGCCCATATTCAGATAGTTTGTGCGGCAGCAACACCTGGATGTCATAATCGTTATAGTGATTTTCTTTTTGAATATAATCGATGCCTAATTCTGAACCATTGAATTGTCCTACCAATTGGTCTCTGCGCACATTGTAATCATATTCTTGGGTGGCTTTGTTGTAATCAATTTTATAGAGCTGATTGGAGCTGACATTATTAAGGGTGAGCATTTTACCATTTTGCCAAATCACTTCCACCTTATCAATATTTGTCACATCTCCAAGGCCAAAATGCACTCTGGGTTCGCACGAGGATTGAAATCCTCTGGTCATAAGGAATTCGCGGTGCTGAATTTCACCCCCATAGTACAAATGGATTTTCGCACCCAGATGGCTTTGATCGGGATGATTATTGAATTCGAAGCTGATTTGGTTATTGCTTTGAGAAGCATTATTCTGATAAATGAATGAGTTTTCACCCAAATTATTAATTACAAGATCAAGGTCTCCATCATTATCAAGATCGCCGTATGCAGCACCCGTCGTGATTGTTTTATCATCCAGGCCAAGTTGATCCGCTACCTTACTGAAATTAAGATCTCCCTCATTTCTAAATAAGTAGTTTTTAATTTTTGTCTGAGGGGAATTTATGGCATACTCCTCTGCCACTTTATTCATTTTTGCCATATCCCCGTTAAGGGATAGCATAATTGAATCAAGTACCTTTTTTCTATCCTTATTATAAATGTCTTTATACCAGCCATTGGTACAGAAGAGGTCTTGCCAACCATCATTGTCATAATCCATAAACAGGGTTGCCCACGTCCAATCTGACTTATCTACGTTGGCGAGTTGGGCCACATCACTGAAGGTTTCATTTCCATTATTGAGATAAAGGAAATTGTGCATTTGATAATACTTATAGCCTAAGGTGTCTGTCAAATAAGTAAAACGGTCAACGTTTTGCATACTCATATTGACTTTTTCCCGATAGTGGTCTTCAGATAGCATTTCAGCTACAAACAGGTCGGGAAAGATATCATGGTTAACATCTCCAGCGTCAATGCCCATTGAAGAAAGGCTGCTTTGATTTATTACAGTTTCTGTAATGTTCGAAAAAGTCCCATCTCCATTATTCTTTAGTATAAGATCCGGTTCATCGTGATCAACTGTAAAAAACAAATCTGGTAAGCCGTCATGGGTAAAATCACTTGTTGAAACAGCCAGGGTAAATCCATATGAGAGTACACCGCTCTCCTCAGTGACGTCAGTAAATGTATTGCCATCATTACGAAATAATCTATTACTGAATTCCGGAACTGGATTATTCCAGTAATTGTAATGCGTCATAAGGGGTATGGCTCGATATCTTGGGTGATTTCCAACTACCAAATCCAAATCACCGTCTAGGTCATAGTCAAAAAATGCTGATGCTACACTGTAATTGGTATCGTTAATGCCATATTCTTCGCCACGCTCAGTAAAAGTACCATCCTGATTATTAACAAATAATAAATTGGCCCTTCTGTCTGGTTGATCAAAATATGCACGGCAAACATAAATATCCATCCATCCATCGTTGTTTACATCTGCCATGGTTGTAGCCGTACACCAATCATTTGTCATTGTACCACTCTTTTCCGTTATATCTTCGAATTGAAGATTTCCTTTATTCAGAAAGAGTTTAGAACTGGATTGATTGGCTGTAATATAAATATCCTGTAAGCCGTCATTGTTAATGTCGCCAATCGCTACACCCCCTCCCATATATACATTGATATAGTTGAAGGCACTTTTGATTTTCGTTTCATCCAACAAATTGGCGAAATCGAACCCTGACTTTTCAATGTCGAGTTTTGTAAACTTATTTGTTGTCACGTCTTCAGATGTACACATATATAATGTGCTTAAAAAAAGACCCAGAAGGAGAAATTTTAATTTACTGAACCACTTCATTGCGCTTAAATATATTTAGGACATCATTATTGTTTGCTACTAAATATAAAAGACCATCAGATGTCTTTAATGACGTCATTTTTTTTGCATCTCCAGGGTTGAAAAATCCTGAATCGTTTATTGTTAAAGGTTTGAAAGATTTGCTCCCTTTGTTCATAAGAACCAATCCGTTTCCTGCATCAAGCCGTGGCGTTTCATATTCTGTATTATAATCATTACCGACAATAAGAATATCAGTCAGATTATCATTATTAATGTCGCGTAACAGAATATCATTGATAGGAGCCATCTGTGCAAGAGGCGTCATTTTTTCTACTTCAAAATGATCTTTTTCATTCCATAAAATCAAACTGTAAAAACTGTGTGCACTCAGTTTAATTCCCTTGTCGATTTTGTCTTCTCCAAGAATATCACCGATACCAGCATTGGCGAAATCTTTGTAAGTTTCAAACTTGTCCTTTATAAAAGGCATTTGTTCTGAAGAACATTGGCGGCCTCTGGTCGGGACGATTTTATCATTGTAAGGCTTTGCTAAAACTATATCCAAGGTGCCGTTTTCATCATAATCGTTTGAGAAAAGATACAATGGATAATCCTTTTTGGCCTTTTGTTTAAAGTTTGTGCCCACGTTCCCTACTACAAAATCTAAATCTCCATCTCCATCCAGATCGGCTGATTCAATGCTTCGATACCAACCTTCTTTGTATTCAGGCACCCATTTTTGAGGACTGAGCTGCCAGGTACCTCCTTCATTGATAAATACATTTATACTTTGCCATTCACCGACTGTAATCAAATCCTTATCTCCATCATTGTCTATATCAGCAAATGAACAATCGCGAATTAGTCCGTCAATCGTGTTGAGTTCCGGCACCCATGCTTCTGTTTTATCTACATACCTTTGATTTTCATAATCCAGTATCACAGTGGCCTCCTTCATTGGATATTTGCCTGGTTTGGCAGCACCAATAACTATAAGTTCTTTTTCGGGATCACCATCGATGTTTGCGGCTATAACATTATAAGTAGCACTAAAGGATTCATCCAATATATTACCGATTCTTCCAAATCTACCATCTCCCATATTGGCATAGAAACGATCCTGTAAAAGATTCTCTTCTCCAAGAAAATCTCCACTGCCTCCACTGGCAACATATAGATCCATCTTGCCATCATTATTAGGATCTATAAAAACAGCCGCAACATCTTCAAGTATCGCTTCATTTTTCCATGGTTGGAAAGCAAGATCTGCTTCATTAAAAGTCCCATCTGAATTTTGAATATATAATGCACCGGCCTGACCTTTAGCACCTCCAATGAAGACATCTTCCAGGCCATCATTGTTTACGTCTGCAGTTGCTAAAGCCGGTCCAAAGTAACTTTGTTTTTGAGGCAAGAGAATTTCTCTTTCGAAATCATCATAGTAATTCTCCTTATGTTGAAAATCAATTCCAAGGTCGGCCCCGGCAATTTGATCAAACATGGATTGAACTTGCTTAGCTGGCTTCCAGTCTCTTTGTTTTTCATAGCTGATAGTCAAACTTTGATTGATTGCAGGTGTTAGAATCGTCTGAACATTATTATCTGCCCAGATAACTTGAATGCTATCTATTTCAGTCCAGTCTCCAAGCCCAAAAATCAAACATTCTTCCATGGTCGATTCATATCCTCTTACAAATTGATATTCCTGAAATTGCATTTGGCCGCCAGCGTATACATAAACTTTACTTGTTAGCCTTTTTGCAATATTAGGATGGTCCAATACGATCTTTATGTAATTATGATCCAGATTTTCGCGTGCTGTATTTTTGAGTAGGGTAGCCTCCTGATCGATATTGTTAATAATGATATCGAAGTCCCCGTCCTGATCAAAATCTGCGTATGCAACGCCATAGGAATAGCTTTCATAATCCGGATGTGAGAATGATTTTTGGCTGTCATCAAAATGCAGATTACCATCGTTCATATACATTTTGTTCTTCAGTTTTACTTCAGGCATGAGTTCATACAATTCGGCCCGATATTCCATTGGAACAACGCCATTATTCTGATCTCTAATTTCTGCCATTCGAATCCGAAAATCATTGTCCCTGGCATACCTGCGATAACCATTGCTTACATAATAATCTTTATATCCATCAAGATTAAGATCCACAAATAACGCAGCCCAACTCCAATCTGATTTCAATACGCCCGCAAGCGCAGCAATATTTGAAAATGTATTGTTTCCGTTATTGATTTGCAGGCTGTTAAACATATACTGAAACTGATAGCCTAACTTGTAGAAATAATATTTGAATCCCTCAGAATCCATTCCAGCCATAAGGGTTTTGTCTCTGAAATGATCTTCAGCTGCCATATCTACCACCCCAATATCTACCAATCCATCATTATTGATGTCGGCCACATCACAACCCATACCGAAATATGAAATCTGCCTTGTGTAGTCTTTAACGGATTCCTTAAAAGTGCCATCCTTTTGATTGATATATAAAAAATCAGGAACGGTGTAATCGTTAGCGACATAGATGTCAGGCCAATTATCATTGTTGAAATCCGATATATTTAAACCCAGGCCATAACCATAATTGAGTACACCCGCTTGTTCTGTTACATCTTTAAACTCTAGATTCCCGAGGTTTTCAAATAACTTACCACTGGCTGCGATCATATTTTCCTTCTTTTCCAAATCTTTATATACTTCAGCGAGGATGATTCCCGCATATTTGGATTCATTCATGACATAGCAATCCAAATCGCCATCTTTATCATAATCGAAGAAAGTTGCTTGTGTAGAGTAATTAACATCATCAAGACCCAGAGAAGTCGCTGATTCTGTAAATGTCAGATCACCATTGTTTATATAGAATAAATTCCGTCTCTCCTCTGGTGCATAAGGTCCCTGCTGACTTATATAGATGTCAGGATAGGCATCATTATTAATATCGACAACAGAAACACCAGCAGCCCATACCTTGTTTTTATTGATACCGGATTCGGGTCCCAGCTTTTCAAATTTCATGTCCCCTTTATTTATATATAATTCATTGGGAACTTCATTGCCAGCAAAAAAGATATCAGGTAGTCCGTCATTGTTGAAATCTCCAATACCTACTCCAGCGCCATTAAAATAGTGTTGAAAAGACAAAACATTTTTGTCCGACAAGGGGTCATCGGCCAAGGTATTTTTAAAAGTGATGCCAGTTTGAGATGAAGGTAATATTGTTAAACCTGCTCCATTAGGTGAAGCAGTATTTTCAGGGTTACTATCGCATGCGTAAATGCATAATATCAGGATAGCACTGATTGTGAGCCTTAGTATATTCATAACTCAGGTTAAGGTTATAGAATTGCACAAATATACTATAAAATGAAAGGTCTAAGCCGCTCCGTTTTCCTTTAAATATGCCAATATAATAACCACTGCAAGAATGAGTGGAATAGGCTCGCCTTGCTTGATTGCAACTCCAAAATCACCTGTTGACCAGCCCTTATAGGAGATGATCCCAAATTCATTTTCTCCCCTAACAAATTTGTACTGTGTTCCCCATAAATTACCTGAAGTCTCAAAATCTTCTGTTACCGTGGTGGAAATCTTCAGCTTGTGTCCTGAAAAGCTTATAGGAAGTCCAATATGGGCAATTATTCTTCCTTGATCAACAAGATCATAGCTTGTCCCTAATGCATTTTTCGTATGAATGGTGTAGAGCACTTCATTGTGAATAGAAATGAATTCAAAGACTTTCTTGATTTTCCAAGGATTACTTTTAACCTTGAACTTTAAGTTTTCTTCTTCATCAAATATCATGTAGTTGCCTACAGATAACCACGACTTTTTTTTGATATGAAACTTATCAAACTCCATTAGGGTGTTGTGAATTCACTAAATGCAGATTTCAACCTTTTGTCTGTGCTGTTTCCTACAATATCGTACATGATCTCTGTCATTTCAGATACTATCCTCGTGTGTTCAACATCGTTCTCATCCGAAGCTTTTTCCAACTTTTGAAGCATTTTCTTGATGCAATTGGTCGTTGCGTATTTTTTGAAATAGTTACTCGATTTTTCCTGAGCTATCGATTGCAATACCTTCGCTGTCCTCAACATGCTTTCTTTTGAAGCAGCCATGGCCACTTTTTCATATTGTTGCATGAAGGAGAAAAAATCAAACAAGCCTACTTCACTTAGATTGTCCTCAAAGAAACTAAGATATTTTTCCTCTTTTGTGCCTGCATAAATGGAAGCTATCTTTGAGATGAGTGGTTTGTAGTACTCTTGGGTGAGCTTATTGGCTATCTCTAATCCTTCAGCCTTGTCATTTCTATTGATGATCTCAAGTGCTATGCCGATGACCTGATATGAAGAATCTGTTGTAATCAGTTTACGCGCAATACTCACATCCTTAATTTTCTTAAGTGCTTTCGCGCGGTTCGCTGAGGAAGGGTCATTCAATGCTATTTTTTCCAATGTTTTACCATGCATTTCCTTATCAGCATTTCCAATACCCAGGGAACGAATTTCCTTGCTGTCATCTTTGAGTGCCAATGCAAATGCAGCCTTGTATTGGTCATTGTTTTTCATCGCCTTTAAGGCTAAATATTTGTCCTCATATTCATCGGAATATTTGAATAAGTTGAAATGTTCTTCATCCGATCTTTCTTCTTTGATAACGGCCAAAAGGTCATGCGTGCCATCAAATACAACCGCAGATGGCATTTCATCTCCCAGAACTTCGATCGTCAGACTTTGTTCTCTCTCATTTATAAAAAAGTCGTAGGTCTCTACCTTTCCTGAGGGGTAATATAGTCTTGGATGTACTTCAAATTGGAATATAGCTGGAAAGTCATCGGGGTCCTGTACTTGTGCCATGTCGATGTACACAACTTTGTCCGTTGTGTCCTTAATATATTCTATTTCCAATATTGGGTGGCCCTTATCATAGAACCATTGGTTGAAAAACCAATTTAAATCTTCACCGGTTGTATCCTCAAATGCCAATCTCAATTCATGCGCTTCCACGTCTGTATATTCATGGCTTGTCAGATATTTATTTAAGGCAGAAAAGAAAGCATCATCGCCTACATATTGTCTGAGCATGTGGACGATCAATCCACCTTTATTATAACTGTGACCGTCAAACATATTTTCCCTATTACCGTATTCGAAATCGATTAAATCATGATAACCTTGTTGACCAGCAGACATCAGATAACCATTCAAATCCTGCAATCTTTTTCTTTCGGCATTCGCCTTACCATATTTATACTCACGCCACATGTATTCACTGTAGGTCGCAAATCCTTCATTCAATGTTAGATTAGACCAGCTTTCGCAGGTGACCAGATCACCAAACCAATGATGGAATAATTCATGCGCTACAATGTCATCATTGTTAGAATCCAATAATTCGCGAGATGATTTTTGAGCAAATTCACCAAATACAACAGCTCCCGTATTCTCCATTGCACCAGATACATAGTCGCGACAAATAATTTGAGCATATTTATCCCATGGGTATGGGTATTGGAGTTTATCCGAAAAGAATTGAAGCATTTCTGGGGTATGATTGAATATTTTCTTTGCATCTTTTTCAAATGCTGGCTCCACATAGTACATCAGCGGAATGCTTTTCCATTTGTCTTTTACTACGGCATACTCACCGACACCCAGCATGAACAGATACGGTGCATGGGGTTTATCTTGTTTCCAGTAATCGGTTCTTGTACCGTTTTCGTTATCTTTTGAAGAAATTAATTTTCCGTTTGATAATGTCTGAAACCGGCCTTCAACTGTAACATATATTTCTTGTGAACAGCGCTCATTGGGTTTATCAACGGTTGGAAACCATCTTGAAGAATTCTCCGTCTCTCCTTGTGTCCATATTTGCTGAGGCTTAGACCCTTCTCCCAGTGGATTAATAAAGAACAAGCCTTTGTCTGAGAGGATAGCAGAACTTCCACCAGATGGGCCTTCATTGGGTTTGGCTGTATAATCAATAATAATGTCGATAGTGTCATTTCTGGTATAGACTTTAGCCAGATCAATTTTTAGTTTCTGTTCATCATATTCGTAAGCCAAAGTCTTTCCATTCATAGTAATGCTATGTATATCAAATACCTTGGCATCGAGCACAGCATATTGAGTTGCGTAGAAATAAGGTTTGAATGTTAAATAGGCTTTACCTAAAACATGCTGCTTTTCCCAGTCAAATGCGATTTCGAGTTTGGTGTGTAAGATATCCAGTTCTCGTGTTGCACTGGCTCTGTACACATCCAGTTCATAGCTTTCTTCTACTTCGGGATCGATCGCAGGCGCTGATACAACCATGGTATCCAGAATATCTTCTTCAATTATCGGCGCATTGACAATGGTTTGATTGGTTTTACAAGCAAACAATAATGAAGTGATTAGAAGCAGGAGGAAATAATTTGTTTTAGTCATTTGAAGAATTTGTGATAACAAAAATACGCTCTTGAAAGAGCTGTCATATGGTAATTTGTATAGAAAATGAGATATTTTGACGAAAATACTCTACGGTTCTTGATTAAATAATTCATACAGTCCTCCTGTAAGCCTCTGACCGCCATCTAGGTAGATTGTTTCGCCTGTGATAAATCCTGCATTTGGGCTGCTGAGAAATAAACTCAGATCAGCAACATCTTTCGTTGTGCCGAGCTTTTTCAGAGGTACCAGATCAGCAAGTTTGGAAACAAAGTCGGGTGGGTAGTTTTGCAGACCTGAAGATTGAATTGATCCAGGTGCGATGGCATTGATTCTTATATTATATTTTGACCACTCAATGGCGAGTGTCTTGGTTAAACTATCCACGCCTGCGCGCGCCGCAGCTGAGTGGGCCATACCAGGAAAGCCCTTATAAATATTGATAATAATATTGACGATTACACCTTTCTCTTTGGGTATGAAAAATGCCTTGGCCATGCGTTGCGTCATATACCATGTACCGTTCAGGTTATTATTAACCACAGCCTGCCATCCTTTATCGGAGATATGTTCTGCAGTAGAGAGAAATTGCCCCCCGGCATTGTTGACCAATATATCTAGGTCATGGCTATTGGATTTGATGAATTCAACAAGCGCATCGATGTCTTCAGTATTCCGAATATCACAGGCCTTGGCATGCACTTCGCCGAATTCTGATAATCTTGATTGTGCTTCTAATAGCTTCTCTTCTTTTCTTGAAGCAATATAGACGATAGCCCCGCATTTTAGAAAGGATTCGGCCATGGTATAACCAATGCCGCTTCTGCCGCCTGTGATTAGAACAATCTGGCCTTGGAATAGATTATCTGAAAACATTTAAGTAAGCTTATGTGTATGCGCGTGCATCAATATTCTCCATAAAATTTACGAAGGCTTTGTTCACGACCCGCATGCCCCCTTGGGTAGGATATTCTCCAGAGAAGTACCAATCACCATTATTATTCGGACAAGCTTCACGCAATCCTTCTACCGTCTGATAAATTACATCAATTTCGGGGCGAATATTATCGGGCGTGACAATTTCTGAGATGCGTCTTGAGACATCTTTGTAGTCAAAATGTGCATATAAATCTATCACCGGATTTGTTAACTCACCATCTTCTTTTTCCAGCTGTTCTTTGCACTTATAGTATGTTTCTTCCAGTAGATTTTCTTTGCCCTGTTCTTTCAACAAAGAAACCAGCGCCTTAAATGCAACAAATTTGTTCATTTTGGACATATCGATTCCGTAGCAGTCGGGATAGCGTATTTGTGGCGCAGACGAAACGATGATAATTTTCTTAGGCTTTAATGTGGAGAGGATTTGTATAACGCTGTCACGCAAAGTTGTGCCCCGTACAATGGAGTCATCGAGTAAGACCAAGGTGTCCACTTCATTTTTGACTATACCATAGGTTACATCGTATACGTGAGAGACCATGTTACCACGTGTATTATCACTGGCAATAAAGGTTCTCATTTTAGCGTCTTTTACTGCAAGTTTTTCGACGCGAGGTTTCAATCTGAAAATGGACTCTATTTCTTCCGGTGTTACCTTATCACCCAAGGCAAGTACCCTTTGCTTTTTTACCTCGTCAAGGGTGTCGTTCAATCCTTCGACCAATCCATAAAAAGCGGTTTCAGCCGTATTGGGGATAAATGAAAAGACAGTATTTTCTACATCATATTCGATAGCCTCTAATACTTCTTTTGCTAATAATCTGCCTAGTTTTTTGCGTTCGAGATAAATATCGCGATCGTTACCTCTTGAAAAATATATCCTTTCAAAAGAGCACGCTTTACGTTCGTCTGGATGGTTGATAAGCTCTTCAGAGACATTGCCGTTTTTCTTTACGATCAAAGCATGGCCCGGCTGGAGTTCTTTGACCGCTCTTATACTTGTGTTAAAACAGGTCTGAATGGCTGGTCTTTCTGAAGCCATTACAACTACTTCATCATCGTGATAATAAAATGCAGGCCTTATCCCATTTGGGTCACGCAGAATGAATGCGTCCCCATGTCCGAGTATACCTGCCATCACATATCCACCATCAAATTTTCGGGACGCGCGTTGAAGCATTCTTCTGACATCCAGGTTTTCTGTAATGAGTTCTGTGATACGTTCATTGCTGTGGCCTTCTGCCTTAAACCAGTTAAATAGCTTCTGGACCTCATCATCCAGGAAATGGCCAATTTTTTCCATTACAGTGACGGTATCAGAACGCTCTTTTGGATGCTGGCCAAAAGATAAAAGCTCATCAAACAATTCACTGACATTGGTTAAATTAAAATTTCCAGCCAGTACGATGTTTCGTGTGATCCAGTTATTTAATCTAAGGAATGGATGTACAGATTCGATACTGTTAATACCATGGGTGCCATATCTTAAATGACCCAGGAGTACTTCACCGCTATAGGGTTTGGTAATTTTTAAATTATCAACATCAGCCAGTTCTTCCGGCGTAAGATCATTGTAATACTTGTAGACTTCCTGAAACACCTCTTCGAGATAGGTGGTACCGTTTGATCTTTTACGACTTATATACCGTGTACCCGGAGGCATATCCAGATTTATTGTTGCAATTCCAGCACCATCTTGTCCACGATTACGTTGTTTTTGTAATAGGAGTTGCATTTTTTGAATGCCGTAGAGCATTGTCCCATACTTATCGTAATAATATTGGAGAGGTTTTAGAAGGCGGATAAATGCCAGGCCGCATTCATGTTTGATTACATCACTCATTAGACGTAGGTTAATTCCTGTGGACGTACAAATCTAAATCTAAAAATTGCCAAGTTCAACAAAAATGGACATTGATTATTTTTATATCTTGATAAAAAATAGATTATGCCGGGATTTGGATTTGGAAAGCGGCCCAAACCGCGTCGTTTCGATTATATACCTCGCTTTTATGATGAGGCAAAAGAGGAGCTAGAGGATCGAATTAAAAGCTACAGTGGTGAATTGTCTGAAGAAGATAAGGCCAAGCATAGAATAAGCTCTGGATTACGAAATAAATATTATGGTGACCCCAAGTATCGTTCAAGACAGGTCAATAAATCCAACCTGCGACTCGTATACATAATTATAATACTGTTTTTCGTTACATACCTGATTTTAAAATCTGAGGGATTCCTTAAAATGATCGACTCATTAGGATAGAGCACATTTGCTAATATTTTAATCCACAGTTGTTGAAAACTTAAGGCCCAAATTCATTAAATTTTCTATTTCTTCGTATCCAGAATATGAGTGATATAATTCAATTGTTGCCAGAGGCAATCGCCAATCAAATCGCAGCCGGTGAGGTTATACAAAGGCCGGCCTCTGTGGTAAAGGAATTGATGGAAAACAGCATTGATGCCGGAAGCACAGCTGTTACCTTGATATTAAAGAATTCAGGCAAGACCCTCATCCAGATAATCGATAATGGGAAAGGCATGAGCGAAACAGATGCACGCATGAGTTTTGAAAGACATGCGACATCTAAAATTAAAGAAGCAAAAGATCTTTTTTCAATAAAAACCATGGGGTTCAGAGGTGAGGCATTGGCATCAATTGCTTCCATTGCTGAAGTTGAAATGAAGACACGGCCCGAGGATGAGGATATGGCAACGCATATTACCATTAAATCCTCTGATCTAATCGATCAGACCTATTGTCAGGCAGAGCCGGGCACATCTATTGCTGTCAAGAATTTGTTTTTTAATGTGCCAGCGCGCAAGAAATTTCTTAAAACGGATTCAGTTGAATTGAAATATATCCTGGAAGAATTTAAGCGCATAGCTCTGGCACATTGCGATCTAAAATTCAAGGTTATCCACAACGATAATGAAGTTTATAATTTATCCGCAGGAAGTCTTAAGAAGCGAGTAATCAATCTCTTCAGAAAGACCTATGAAGATAAAATCGTGCGCGTGGATGAGGAGACAGATATCATTAATATAAGTGGCTTGGTCGGAAGCCCAGAAATTGCAAGAAAACAGAAAGGCGAGCAATATATATTTGTGAACAAGCGGTTTATTAAAAGCCATTATCTCAATCATGCCATTAAAATGGCTTACGAAAGCTTGTTATCAGATGATCAACATCCGTTTTATATCTTGTTTTTAGAAATAGATCCTGAACGCATCGATATAAATGTACATCCTACCAAACAGGAAATTAAGTTCGACGATGAACGTGTTATATATAATTACCTGAAAGTTTCAGTCAAACACGCTTTAGGGCGATACAGTCTTTCGCCAAAGCTGGATTTCGAAAATGAAGACAGCAACCTGTTGGACCGCAGTAATCTCGCAGCTCAGGGAAGAAAACCAAGCGCACATTTTTCAAATACACGCGCATCAACGACAAGAACGGCGCCTGTGATGCGCAATTGGCAGTCATTGTACAGTGGGTTGGAAGAATTCAGTCTGGAGGACGATGATTCAGGAGCAGAACAACTTGATCTAACGATTCCAAGCGCCGCCACTGGTGATTTACTGGGTGCATTTAATCCATTGGAAAATGAGGTTAAGGCGCCTCTTCAATTGCATAATACTTTTGTTGTCATTCAAATAAAAAGTGGATTTCTTCTTATTCATCAACACTACGCGCATCAAAGAATCCTCTACGAACGTTATTTACATAAGTTGAATAAGCGCGAAGAATTAGTGCAGAAGCAGTTATTTCCAATAAGCCTCCAAATCGGGAAGGATAAGAAAGATGTCTTTGCAGATCTGATTCCATCCTTGAATAAGCTTGGATTCGAAATTCAGGCCTTTGGAGGAGACACGTTTGTTGTGCATGGTATCCCAGCAGGATTTCAAGACAACAATCTTCAGGAGGTGATCGACGGATTAATTGAACAGTTTATCGAAAATAAAAATCTTAGCATTTCAAAAAATGAAAACTTGGCTAGATCAATGGCTCAAAGTGCAGCAATGAAATCTGGCAAATCATTAACAGAAGAAGAAATGACTCAATTAATTGATGAGTTATTTGCCTGTGAAATGCCATATACCAATCCCTCTGGTAAGAAATGCTTTTTAACTTTTGAGTTAAAAGATCTTGAAAAAGAATTTAATTAATATCTACATTCGTATATGCCACCTATTACTGATGTTGTAAAGAACTTGATCATAATCAATGTTCTAATTTATTTTACGGTTACATTGACACCGGTAGGATCAATTATTCCTGACCTCAAACTGTATTTTCCACTTGATACCGTAAATTTCAAACCCTATCAACTGATCACGCATATGTTTATGCATGCCAGCCCGGGACATTTGTTTTTTAATATGTTGATGTTGTATTTCCTGGGACCCTATGTTGAAAAATACGCTGGACCAAAACAGTTTTTAATCCTGTATCTATTAAGTGGTGTTGGAGCCTTTTTAGCACATATCGGAATTCAATATTATCAGTACAGCAGCCTTGGAGTAAATTTATTTCCGCCTGCAGTGGGCGCAAGTGGAGCCATAATGGGTGTTGTCATTGCATTTACAGCTTTATTCCCCAATGTGAAATTATTCCTTCTGTTTCCACCCATCCCGATCAAGGCGAAGTATCTGGGCATAGGATATGTTTTAATTGACCTGTTTTCAGGCATAGGTAATTTTCAACCAGGTGTTGCGAATTTCGCCCACCTTGGAGGCGCACTGGTAGGTTTTTTACTCACATATTTCTGGATAAAAAGACGCAAATGGTAGGGCGTATAATAATACTTCTAATCATTATTCAGGCGCAGGTGGTGAGTGGACAATACGACTACGAGCCTGTTTTTCGCAATCTACACGGTGAAGAATTAAAAAATGCGGTAAAAGAAAACTATATGCCGCAAAGTGTTTTAACCCTGACTCAGGCCAGAGATACCATCTACAGAAGGGTCTATTATTACAAGGACTCTGTAAGATGTATTTACACCGGACGCGCAAAATTTCTAGATTTGAATCAAGACCCCTCCCAATACTTATTCGATAATGGAGGCAATATAGATATCAATTTGGAACACAGTTATCCAAGGTCCAAAGGTGCTGATACGGGTAACGCTGCGAGTGATATGCATGCCTTATTTCCTAGCAGGGTAGATGTCAATTCCGAACGCGGCAGTGATCCATATGATGATATCATTGATTCTAATACGATAAGATGGTATGTAGGTGTTGAATCCACCTCCAATCCGGATCAGAATAGGATTGATGTGTATTCTGAAGACAATAATTCAGCTTTCGAGCCAAGAGAAAGTGTCAAAGGAAATGTAGCCCGAGCGTCTTTTTATTTCTATACCATCTATGAAGAGCAGGCCAACAATGCAGATCCCAATTACTTTCAGAGTATGGTTGAGACCTTATGCGAATGGCATAATATGGATCCGGTTGACTCATTGGAGTGGGTTCGTAATATGATTATAGCTTCCTATCAGGATGGCAAAGCCAATCCATTTATCCTGGACTGTAGTCTGGTCCGAATGTACTGTCCAGAATTGGCATCAGCTTGCCAGATTTTACCCACCGATGAAGTTGAAAAATTTGACTTTTATATCTATCCTAATTTGGTTGCCTCAAATGAGATTATCACAATCGAACCAAACTACATTGCTCAGGGCACATTTGAAATACTGATCATGGATATGCAGGGGCGGATAATCAATAAAAAAACCAAAGCCCGACATGCCAGGAAAATTGAAATTGCAGCACCTCAAAATGAAGGCACTTACATCCTTGCAATTCGATCAGACGCTACAATTTTGTTTTCTGAAAAAATTATAGTGTACTAATTGTGGTCTGTACCATGCGGTACTTTTTTGAAAAAGAAAGGCAGGTACACAATAAAAAATAACACACCCGCCAGAAGTTGTCCAGTAATTAGGTAAATAGGCCAGGGTCCCAATACGTCCAACAAGGATGCTACCGGTGGTTTTTGCCTGCTGTACATATAGTTGGACCCTATCAACCAGTTTACAATTAGTGTCATGATCAAAAAGGCATTGGCCATCCAAAAGGCATTCTTCAGGTCTTTGATGACAATGTTAACCCTTAAAACCAATACATAATAAAGGGGCAGAATGACCAAAAATGAATGTTCCAACCAATAGGAAAAATAGGTCCAATGCGGGAAATTGTATTCAACATCAGGTGTGATATTCGCATTGAGTGTTCCGGCTAAAATCCAGAAATAAAAAATACCCATCCAGAATTTATTCTTCTTGTATATGACAAAAGGTGCTGCAAGGGCAACAAACCTGCAAATATGGAGTGGTAGGTCTTCCTGAATATTAAAATCGCCCTCGATGCATGGCATAATCATTCCCATAAGTGCTGTTAAGGCAGGTATTGTGGAAAGCCAAAATAGGGTATTCCATTGTTCCGATACCGAAAAATATTTTCTGGAAATAAGGATTACAGCGATCCCGATAACAGCAACAATAATTAATGGCCACCAATGAAAGGCAGTAAACGACTCAAATGGTTGACTTTCCGTAAATAAAATATCCACGAAAGGTAAGTTCTACATTAATTGTCAAATTTTTCTAATTTGCTGCGCGTTAAATTGTGAACTAAAACAAGCTAGTTAATGAAATCAACACTTTATACAATTTGCTTTTTACTCATCTATAATTTAAGTTTTGCAGGTGAAGGCATGTGGATTCCTTTATTGCTGAAGTCTTTGAATGAGGCTGAAATGCAAGAGATGGGCATGAAATTGAGCGCTGAAGATATTTACAGCATAAACCAGGGTTCATTAAAAGATGCCATAGTGCATTTTGGTGGGTTCTGTACTTCAGAAATCATTTCTCCGGATGGATTGTTGCTCACCAATCATCATTGTGGGTACGGGCAAATTCAAGCGCATAGTTCGGTTGAAAATAATTTACTTAATACTGGATTTTGGGCAAAAGATCGCCAATCAGAACTTCCCAACCCTGGCTTGACAGCAACCTTCATCAACGAAATTATTGATGTAAGTGCCCAGGCATTGGAGGGTGTAACTGAATCTATGAGTGTGTCTGAAAGACAGTCTCAAATAGATAAAAATATTAACAGTATCAGCAGTGGAATGGAGCTAGAATCTTATGAAGATGTATTTGTAAGGCCTTTCTTCAATGGCAATCAATACTTTGCTTTTATTACGACCACTTATACAGATATCAGACTCGTTGGTGCACCACCGGAAAGTATTGGAAAGTTTGGGGCAGATACCGACAACTGGGTATGGCCAAGACATACAGGTGATTTTTCACTATTCAGAATATACGCTGGGCCAGACAATCTGCCCGCTGAATATTCAGAGGATAATATCCCATTCAGACCAAAGCATTATTTGCCTATTTCATTGGATGGCGTTGAGACGGGAGATTTCACAATGGTATTTGGCTTTCCTGGAAGGACGCAGGAATATTTACCAAGTGTAGCTGTGGAACAAATATTGGAAACCTCCAATCCAACCAAAATTGGGATCAGAGAGAAAGCGCTGGATATTGTAGGCAAGTATATGCGTGCAGATGAAAAAACCAAAATCCAATATGCTTCTAAGTTTGCAAGTATTGCCAATTACTGGAAAAAGTGGATTGGAGAAAGCAAAGGATTGGAAAGAACCAATGCGGTACAGAATAAGAAGGATTTCGAGAAAAAATTCATGTCTACCTTACCGAAAGACAGTCCATATCGAAATATTTTGGGTGAGTTTGAGACCTTATATGATGACATACAGCCCTACGCTTATGTTAGGGATTATTACTCTGAATTGACCGGAAGAAATATTGAAATGATGCGTATTGTTGGGATAGCCAATAGGTTGGTTAACACCTATGACAATAATGGTGAGGAAGCATATCAGAGTTTCAAAGGACGTGTTATAGGATTCTTGGAAGGCTTCTATAAAAATTACAATTCAGATATTGATAAGGAAGTCTTTGCTGCGCTTACTGAAATGTATGCGAACAATGTCGATCCAGAATTTGTACCTAAAAAACTGAGACCGACCCAAGTCGAAGGTAAAAGGCAATCCTATCAAGCTAAAGCAGGGTCGATATATAACAATACCATATTTGCTGATGAGAAAAAGATGATGGCGGTATTGGATATGGCTCCTGCAGAAGCAGTGGAAAAAATAAAAAGTGACCCTGCATTCAGGTTTGGCAAAAGGTGGAAGAAAATATATGATGGCCAGGTTGCGGAACCTTACAATGAGATTAAGTTTCAAATAGATTCACTTCAGCGTATTTATATGAAAGCACTGATGGAAACTTTTCCAGATGAGCGTTTTTATCCAGATGCGAATAGTACATTGCGCGTTACTTATGGAAAGGTAAATGGATATGAACCTATGGACGCTGTAAAATACGAGCCGGTGACATATCTCGATGGCGTGATCGAAAAATATCAACCTGGCGATTATGAGTTTGATGTGGATGAAAAATTGATTAACTTATATGAATCCAAAGATTACGGTCAATACGCAGATAAAAACGGCAAGGTGCCTGTCTGTTTTATAGGAACCAACCACACAACAGGTGGTAATTCCGGAAGCCCGGCCATCGATGCTGAAGGGAACCTCATCGGCCTCAATTTTGACAGGGCCTGGGAAGGTACAATGAGTGATATCAATTATGATGCTTCTATTTGTCGAAACATCATGGTTGATGCCAGATACATTTTATTTATAATCGATAAATATGCAGATGCAGGTCATTTGATAGAAGAAATGACATTGGTGCATCCAAAATCAAATTAAAATTGCAAATATGAAATACACATTATTCTTAAGCGCATTGATGTTCTGTTTTCTTTCTTGTTCCAGCGATGCGGTTGAGCAAGCTCCGGTTGTATTATCCGGAACGATTCAAAATGCGAAAGCTGAACTTGTTACAATATCTCGCGATACAAACGAATATGATCTGATGATCGATGAAGAAGGTAACTTCACCGATACGCTAGAATTGGATCAAGGCTATTATACATTTACACACGGTAGAGAAAGAACAACAATTTACCTCACGCCGGGCAATGAATTGAGTGTTTCACTTGACGCCAAGGAATTTGATGAGTCCATCAAATGGGAAGGGACAGGTGCCAATGAAAATAATTATTTGGCACAGAAGTATCTCCTCGATGAATCATTTGGCGGAAGCTATAAAGATTTATATTCCAAGAGTGAAGTAGATTTCATAGCAGAAATGGAGAGTCGTAAGACCCGACTGGATTCATTGCTGGCGACTTCTGAGATATCATCTGATTTTGCAAAAGTTGAAACCGATAACATCAAGTATCAGTTCATTTCAGATTCTTATGACTTTGAGGGCACACATCGTTATTTTGCTGCCGACCCTGATTTTGAGGTTTCTGATGATTTCAACAATCAATTCACCAGTATCGACTTTGGCAGCGACGAATTGTATAAAACCGTGCCGAGTTACAAGGATTTAATGATGTATAAATATGCATATACACGGGACTTGCATGGGAGCATGAAAGAATTACAAACGGTCCAAAGCCAGAAAATTAAAGACGATATGGTGGCCTTGGTTGTTTCCTATATGGGTCCGGGTGTAGACAGCCTTGAATCTGTGATAAATTCAATGAAGGCGATTACCTCTGATCAGGCATTGCAGGCTAAGCTGGATGAGAAGTATGAAAAAATGAAAGTGCTTCAACCCGGCAATGATTCGCCTGGCTTTGATTTCGAAAACGTAAATGGTGAAAATGTAAAGCTTGCAGACCTTCAAGGCAGGAATGTCTATATCGATGTATGGGCAACATGGTGTGGTCCGTGTAAGCGTGAAATTCCATTCCTGAAGACATTGGAATCCGATTACCATAATAAGAATATCGAGTTTGTGAGTATCTCTGTAGATACACCTAAGGACAAACAAAAGTGGCTGGATATGGTCAGGGATGAAGAGTTGAAGGGAATTCAATTGATCTCTGACAATGGATGGAAAACTTCTTTTGTGGAGAATTATCTAATAAATGGAATTCCTCGATTCATTTTACTCGATGCTGACGGAAACATCGTATCAGCGGATGCGCCACGACCTTCCAGTGGAAAGGAAATAAGGGAGATGATCGATGGCCTTCAAATCCTTTGATCTCATGTGAAGAAATATAAAAAGCTCAATCATTTGATTGAGCTTTTTTTATCAATGTACTTTCTTCAAATACATTTTTATTTATTATTCTGAATTTGCTAAAGCAAATGTTAGTGATTATTTAGGCC
>JABDJE010000331.1 GCA_013002625.1 Saprospiraceae bacterium
CCCTACATAATAACGGGTATCATTTTCCATTTTTATATAATAATTCAAGCCTAATGAAATGTCGAATGCTCCAATATTATTTGGAGGCAAAACTTCAGAGGTTGGCTCTGTAAAATCATCGATCTGATTGAACTGATCCTGAAAGTTGATATTGTCGTAATTAATATTTCTTTGAATTACACCAAATTTGAAGCCAGCACCCAGATAGGAAGGAATTTTATCTCCAAACTTCTTATGATAGGACATATAACCGGATATCTTATTTGTAGACGCCTGAAACTCTGCCACGCGATCACTCACGAAAAACAAGCCGAGTCCAAAATGATCATCTGATTCAAGACTTCCAAAATTTAAATCCAATTTAGTGTCTCCTCCTGCGGCAAATGTTTTATACGGACTTTCCAAAGCACCATTCCATTGATCCCGGTATATGGCGGTCATTCTATAAGTACCGTCATAGGCGCCGGTTAATGCAGGGTTCATGTGGATGGGAATAGCAAAAAACTGTGAAAAATGTTCGTCCTGACCATTTAGGGCTATTTGACCCAGAACTAAAAGAAAAAATGTAAATATTTTCGCCTTCATGCTGCAAAACTACGATTATAAAAGAATGAAACGATGAGAATTGTAATTTAGCTCACAGATCAAGAAAAATTATTGAATACGTCTCAAAATAATATGGTCGGGATATGCAAAATAGCATTGGCATCCCTTAGAAAACTACCGGATCATAAAGCCCAACTTATAAGTCAGGTCTTATATGGAGAAAAGGTGCATGTCATTTCTCAACGAAATAAACACTGGTGGCGCGTAGTATGTGATTGGGATCAAACCGTAGGTTGGGTAGATCCAAAACAGTTTGAATTTAACCACTTTAAATTCCCTCAGCTTCTCGAAACGGAGAGTCAATCTTTTGCACTTGAACATTTTCATGGGATTACAACTGAGCAAAAAACTGTGCCTATTATGTTGGGTTCTAATCTGTATTCCTGCGACGGTTTAAATGTAAAAATGCCTACGGGAAAGTTTCAATATACCGGGCAGCACGTTGATCTTGAACAATCAAAGCATTCAAGAAAATTATTGCTCAATATTTCAAGGCGATTTTTACATGCCCCATATTTTGAAGGTGGGCGTTCAATTACTGGCACTGATGCAAGTGGGTTCATTCAGATCGTGTTCAAAATGATTGGTATCAACATTCCACGATACCCAGAAGAAATCTCGGTCCTTGGCGATGATATTGGTTTTTACAATGAAGCTGTCCCGGGTGATATCGCTTTTTTTGGAAAGGGTAATAAAGATATCTCGCATATTGGGGTGATCATTGAAGATGGACTTATTTTACATGCTTATGGCCGTGTCAAGGCCGATAGGTTGGATCAACAGGGCATTTATGATCTTGACGAAAAGCGATACACTTTTAAATTAAGGTCAATTAGACGTCATTTCCCCCTTAATAATTGATTGACAGCTCATTATTGTTATAATTTTAAGCATTGGCAAGACCCTCCTTTGATTTTCACCTTTTTGTTGTTATTCGAATTCATGCTTTTGGCGTGTTATTTGAATATTATTAAATCTAACAAACTCTGAAGTTCTAATGTTACCTGTGATCGCTTCAAACTTGAAGCAAAAAATATTTCATGTTCCTCATTTCCGTGCATGTATACTGATACTGCTTGTAGGTTTTTTCTTATTTGCATCCAATCAAGTTTTCTCTCAATCCCCAATTTCAGCATTTTATGAAGAGGAAGGAAGTGTTGACTTCGTTGCAACAGCTGGCACCTTTAGGGACTTAAATAGTAACAATAATGCTGATGCCTCATCTTTAAGATCTTTTGCAGATGGAGACCTAAACTTGCCTGCTGGTGCAGACATAGGAGCTGCTTTCTTATATTGGGCTGGTGGTGGTTCAACGCCTGATAATACGGTAACATTTGATGGTCAAACAGTAAACGCGACAAGAACCTTTTCTGACACAAGGCTGTCAGGTCCACTAAGCATTCAATATTTTGGAGGATTTGCTGACGTAACAAGTATTATACAAGCCCAGTCACCAGGTACAACCAAGACCTATAGAATGACTGACTTAACTGTTGATAACACGGGTAATTATTATAATTATCAAGGTACAGTTGCTACATGGACATTGATAGTCATATACAGAGCACCAAGTATAGTTGATGATTATAAAATTATTTTATACGATGGTATGGAGATATTTTATTCTGGCAATGGTGCTGTCAATAGCTCTGGAAGTTATACGCTTTCTGGCTTTGGAACTGTTGGTACAACCGGAGATGGTGAAATCTTTTCAGCCCTCTATGAGGGAGATGCGCACCTTCAAAACAATGAGTCTGTTACACTTAATGGAAATAACTTACTCCCTAGTGGTAATACACATGATCAATCCAGTAACGTGCCGGGCGTAGGTGGTGCCTTCCCGGGTTATGGATTAGATATTGATGAATTTGATATCACGCCATTTATTAATCCAGGTGATGCGCAAGTCGATTTTGGAGTTTCTACCGGCGGGGACTTAATAATTGTAAATGCCTTACTTGTTAGAATGAATTACATACCGCCAATAGACTCTGATGGTGATGGAATACCTGATGTTGTAGATCTGGATGACGATGACGATGGTATTTATGATACGCAGGAGGTATGTGGTACAGATCCTTTACCTCTGGTACAGGCCAGAGATATCAGGGTATACATAGATTTGGATGAATGGGAAAATGAAACTTCTTGGACATTAAGCGTGGGTGGAGGACAAGTAGCCTCTGGTCAAAATTATCCAGGTTCAGCAGAAATCATTGATAACACTTATACTGTCTATTCAGGAGGCACAGCCATTTTTACTATAAATGACTCTTGGGGTGATGGTTTGAGTTTGAATGGTGGTAGTGACTCTAACGGAACATCTGGATTTGCTGTGTACATGGATGGTACTCTTGTTTACCAAAGTGCGGCAAGCCCGAACTTTGGAACCCAGTTTAGCACAAACTGGCAAGTCGTATTGAATTTGGATCCATTTACTTGTTTGTCTACAGACCCAAGTGCTGACGATGATTACGATGGAACACCAAATTACATGGATCCTGATTATTGCACCTTAAATGCAGCAGGCGCATGTGCCTCTATGGATACAGATGGAGATGGTTTGCCAGATTATTTGGATACCGATTCAGATAATGATGGATGTACAGACCCTAATGAAGCCTATCAGGATCCCAATGCAGATGGCGGGGATAATGGGATGTATGGAATTGGAGACCCTCCGCCAACTGATACTTTAGATGGGACAGTAATTGCCGCTGCCTATAATGGTTTGCATCCTTCATGGCAAGATTCTCTAGACTTCGGCATCTGCCCTTCAGGGGATTGTGAGATCATGTATACCAATGATTTCATAAAATATAACAGAGGCGGCGGAGACTAATTCTCTCTCAATTTTATTGTGCCTAAGCGCTGGAATGTTCAAACAATACATTTAGCTTAGCGTTCTATTGCACAATCATGTATACAAAACTACTATCACCTTTAGATCTTGGATTTACAAACCTTAAGAACAGAGTTCTTATGGGCAGCATGCACACTATGCTCGAAGAAATTCCCGGCGGTCATGAACGCGCAGCCGCCTTTTACGCCGAAAGAGCCCGCGGCCAAGTAGGGCTAATAGTTACCGGAGGGATATCTCCTAACAGCGAAGGCACCGTATTTCAAGGTTCGGCTCAATTATCTTCCAAGGATCAAATCCATGGTCACCAGATAATTACTGAAGCCGTACACAAAGAAGACGGTAAAATATGCATGCAAATACTCCATACAGGACGATATGCCTATCACAAGGACGCTGTCGCACCTTCTGCTATTAAAGCACCAATTAATATGGTTACACCTCGTGCAATGACGGATGATGACATTGAACGTACAATAGCAGATTTTATACACTGTGCCACACTGGCCAAAGAAGCAGGTTATGATGGGGTAGAAGTGATGGGTTCTGAGGGTTACCTGATCAATCAGTTCATCGTAAAGCGCACAAATAAGCGCGAAGATGAATGGGGTGGCGACTACAGTAAAAGAATAAAATTCCCGCTCAGAATTGTTGAGGGGATACGTCAAACTGTCGGTCCGAATTTTATTATTATTTATCGCTTATCATTGTTAGACCTTGTAGAAGATGGGAGTTCATGGGAAGAAGTCGTCCATTTAGCGAAAGCGATAGAAAAAGCAGGCGCCACGATAATCAATTCAGGAATTGGATGGCATGAAGCAAGAGTGCCTACCATCGGAAGCATGGTACCTCGAGGCGGATTTGCATGGATTACAAAAAGGTTAATGGGGCAGGTGGATATACCACTCGTATGTACCAATAGAATAAACACTCCGGAAATTGCAGAAAAATTATTGAACGAAGGATGTGCGGATATGGTATCCATGGCAAGACCATTTCTGGCAGATAGTCAATTGGTAAAAAAGGCGATAGAAAACAGATCCAATGAGATCAATACATGTATAGCATGTAATCAAGCCTGTCTTGATCATACCTTTTCAATGCAAGTGTGTTCATGCCTTGTTAACCCACGTGCATGTCATGAAACCGAACTGAATTATTTGCCGGTAAATAAAGTAAAATCCATTGCGGTTGTAGGTGGCGGTCCTGCTGGTTTAGCTGCTGCCTCTATCGCAGCGCAAAGAGGACACAAGGTCACGCTCTTTGAGGCGGACAATGCACTCGGAGGTCAGTTCCTATTGGCCAAAGAGGTTCCAGGTAAGGAAGATTATGCTGAGACCATTAGGTATTACAAGTCTCAATTGGAAAAATACAATGTCGACGTAAAGCTCAATACCAAAGCATCCAAAGATGAATTAGTCTTAGGGGCATATGATGAAATTATTATCGCCACAGGCGTTCACCCCAGAATTCCAAATATATCAGGGATCGAACATGCCAAAGTTGTAAACTACATTCAGGTGTTAAGAAATGAGATCGAAGTTGGACAGCGTGTTGCCATTATTGGTGCTGGAGGAATAGGATTTGATGTAGCTACATACTTGGTGGAAGAATCAAAGGCCAATTCAGACCAAGCCATTTCATCCTATATGGAAGATTGGGGCGTGGATATGAGTTATGAAAAAAGAGGTGCATTCACGCAGCCTGCCATCGAAAAATCGGAAAGAACGATTCACCTGCTTAAGCGTTCTGTAGGCAAACACGGAAAGTCATTGGGTAAAACAACCGGATGGATTCATAAAAGTTTGCTCAAACAAAAACAGGTTAATATGATTTCAAATGTTGAATATAAGGTCATTGACGATGCAGGCTTACATATTCGCGTCAACAATGAAGACATACTACTTGAGGTTGATCATATTATCGTATGTGCAGGGCAGCTGCCTTCCAATGAACTGTATAACGCATTGTTGCAACAGGACTTGACAGTACATATTATCGGTGGGGCTAAGGAAGCTGCGGAATTAGATGCAAAAAGAGCTATTAAAGAGGCGGCCTACCTGGCTGCAAAAATTTAGTGCATTGAAAATTAAGATTCCTTTTCTGATCATTTTAAGTTTCTTCACTATCTATGTTGTGTGGGGGTCTACTTACTTATTTGTCGCTTTTGCTATGGAACAGGTTCCTGCCTTTCAACTGTGTGCAATAAGATATACCGCGGCTGCATTGATTACATTTGGTATCTATTTTATTTTCCAAAATAAACATAAGCCCAATGTATCGGAGCTAAAAAATGCGGCCATTGCTGGTTTCATTTTCCTCGGTCTTGGTACAGG
>JABDJE010000337.1 GCA_013002625.1 Saprospiraceae bacterium
TTCCAGTCACAACTTACTATTTCGACAATGACGCAGATGGCTTTGGAGATATCAATATGCCTTTGGACACTTGTCTGTCAAATCCACCTGTCAACTTCGTAAGAAATGCAGACGATTGTGTTGATAATAACAATGCCATTAATCCATCGGTAATTGAATTATGTGATGCAATAGATAATGATTGCGATGGCATAATCAATGATGGTCTGACCAGGTTCACCTACTATATGGATTTTGATCAGGATGGCTTTGGAGAAGCCCTTAACTTCATTGATACTTGCCTTGTAATTCCACCTGTAGGTTTTGTTATAGACAATACAGATTGTGATGACAGCAATGATCTTATATATCCGGGTGCTGAGGAAGTTCCAGACAATGACATCGATGAAGATTGCAATGGTATAGACCTATTTGTCGAATCGAAAGTGTTCCCTAATCCGTGCATTGAGCAATTCACATTGCATTTTAATTATCAGGGTTTGATATCCATACGCATCTATAATACCTCAGGTCAATTGGTCTATGACAAATGGACGCAATTAAGTGACAATAGATACGTTGTGAACACCTCAAACTTTGCAAGAGGAATTTATATCCTCAGGGTAGAGGATGGAAATGAAAGGGAATTGTTTACAACACCAATTGTAAAAACTTTCTTATAACTGGAGTATATTGCATCCTGTTGTAAAGCACTTCAGCAAACAGGTGAATAAAAAGACAATACAATTCATAGTAAACCCTTTCTCTGGCTGGTCCTCCAAAGAGGGCCTGAGAGATGACATTAATCGTGAACTCGATCATGATTTGTTTGACTATGTCTATACTGAGACCGAGTCCAAAGGGCATGCGATTCAACTCGCGAAGGAAGCAGTAGATAGAAATACAGATATTGTTGTCGCTTGTGGTGGAGATGGAACTGTCAATGAAGTGGCCCAGTCTCTTGTAGATACACAATCTATTTTAGGCATCTTGCCTGGAGGATCAGGAAATGGATTTGCCATGCATATTGGATGGGGCAGAAATATAAAAAAAGCTTTAAGAAAACTGGGGCAGGCTGAGACCAAAGTAATTGACTCCTGTACGGTCAACAATAAATTCTTTTTAAATCTTGCTGGCGTTGGGTTCGATGCACTTATTGCATACAAAGCAGATAGTGGCACAAAACGAGGACTTCAAATGTATCTCGGCATGATTTCTAAAGAAATGCTGAAATTCAAAGCAGAAAAGTTTCATGTCAAGATTGATGATGAAACCATTGAAGGCAACTTTACTACAATTGCAGTTGCCAACGCTGCGATGTATGGTTATAATTTTACAATTGCACCTTCTGCTGATTTAACCGATGGTTTTCTGGATATTGTATTTGTGCATGAGGCCCCATTATTAAGAACGATAAGCTCTTCATGGCGAATGCTCAACAATTCATTGGATAAAAGTGCATTGGTTTCTATAAAGCGATCAAAGGAGGTTACAATCACTGCTGAAAATCCTTATTATTTCCATCTGGATGGCGAAAGTTTCACATTTGAAAAAGATCTGCATTTCAAAATAAATCCAAAGTCTATCAAAGTTCTTTTTCCTCAATCTAACTAGATTGGTTCCTTAGCGCTTCATACTACCTTTTTATAGTCATTTCAAGTATATTCGTAGTCTAATCCAATTTTGAGATGAAGTACATATTGACGCTTTTTTCTACTTGTATAATTCTTAGTGCATGCAGCGAGAAAGAGAGACTTATAACGGATGATACGACAGGTATCCAAATGCTGAAACGCATTAGTCCATCCGAATCAGGTCTTGATTTCAGCAATAAAATAGTAGAAACGGAAACCATTAATGCAATCACTTTTGACGGCATGTTGCAGGGTGCAGGCGTTGCTATTCTGGATGCAAATAACGACGGCAAACAGGATATTTATTTTGCTTCAAATATGGAAGGTGACCGCTTATATCTGAACAAGGGGAATTTCAAATTTGAAGATATAACAGACATGGCTGGTTTGACAAACAAGAACTGGTCGACAGGAACAGCTGTCGTCGACATTAACAATGATGGTTATGATGATGTATATGTCTGCAAATTTATGTTTGACGACCCGAACAGACTCCAGAATGTATTTTATATCAATAATGGTGATGGCACATTTACGGATAAGGCCTCACAAATGGGATTAGCAGATGCGGGCTATTCAATCATGGCCAACTTCTTCGATATGGACAGGGATGGTGACCTTGATGTATACATTGCCAATCAACCGCCTAACTCACTTCAAATGAAATCTGCCCTGAAGGGTAAAGTAGATTACGATTATACCGATAGATTATACCGGAATGATAATGGCCGTTTTACAGATATCACTGAACGATCCGGAATTACTAATTACAGTTACAGTCTAAGCGCCACTTCTTTCGATTACAACAAAGATGGTTGGGTGGACATTTATGTGGCTTGTGATTATGATGAAGCCGATCTCTTATATAAAAATAACGGCGATGGCACATTCACCAATGTGGCAAATGAAGCACTCAAACACATGAGTAACTTCAGCATGGGTGTTGATATTGCAGATATAAATAATGATGGCTATTCAGATGTATATGTGGCTGACATGGTCGCAGAAGATAACTTCCGTATTAAGACGAATATGAGCGGAATGAACCCTGCTAAATTTTTCTTTCTCGCCGAGAACGGTTATCACTATCAATATATGTTTAATGCACTCCAGTTGAATAATGGTGACAATTCATTCAGTGAAATTGCACAACTCTCTGGTGTTTCAAATACAGATTGGAGCTGGACGCCGCTGTTCGTAGATTTCGACCAGGATGGATATAAAGATCTTGCAGTGACGAATGGTTTGAGCAAAGACATGCGCAACAAAGATTTTGAAATCTGGCGTAAGGATTTCATCAATAAAAAACTTGAAGAAGCTGCCAAAGAAAATAATAAATCCCTTTATGTCAACCCGCTTGAAATATCAAAGCAAGCACCCAGTTTTAAAATATCAAATTACGTTTATAAGAATAATGGCGATCTAAGTTTTACCAAAGTGAGCAAGGAATGGGGCTTTGATCTTCCAACCTGGTCCCAAGGCATGGCTTACGCAGATTTTGATCAGGACGGTGATTTGGATGTCGTTGTTAACAACATGGATATGGTTGCTGATCTATACCAGAACCAGGCCAATGAAAACTATTTAAATAATTATATAGCAATTGAGCTGGAAGGCCCTGCACAAAATACTTCAGGCATCAACGCCGAAATTCAGATAGAATATGCAGGCCAAAAACAAACTGCTGATATGACGCCCTTTAGAGGCTATATGTCAACTTCACAGGACATAGTACATTTTGGATTGGGAGCGCATGGTGTTATTGATAAAATATCGGTGATCTGGCCAGACAATAAAATGAATGTACTAGAAAATGTGGCGGCCAATCAAACAATGCGTATCAAATACACAGAAGCCAATAATCAATTCAAGAGGTCAAATGATCGTTCATCAATATTTGCATCATTGCCCGTTGATAATATTCAGCATAAGGAAAATGATTTCGATGACTATGCGCGTGAGGTTCTATTACCCTACAGGACATCAACCTTAGGGCCAGTATTGGCAAAAGGAGATCTAAATGGTGACGGCCTTGAGGATCTCTATCTCGGTGGATCAAAAGATATGGCCGGTAGACTTTTATTGAGTAATCAAGAACGTTCCTTCGATGAAAGTTCAGCAGCTGTAATGAATGCCGATGCTGCTTTTGAAGATGGCGGTGCCTTATTCTTCGATATGGATGGCGATAATGACCTTGATTTATATGTGTCGAGTGGAGGCAATGAATCAGCAATTAATTCTGGTGCCTATTTCGATAGAATCTATAAGAATGACGGGAAGGGCAATTTCACTAAAGCACAAACTATCAATATAAATGTAAGCTCAGGACCGGTTGCGGCCTTTGACATGGACAACGATGCTGATTTGGATTTGTTTGTCGGAGGAAGACAACTGCCGGGTGCCTATGGTAGAAATGTAGACAGCTATATCCTTGAAAATCAAGGTGGCAAATTCAAAAGGTCTCAAAGTTCAGATCAATTTAAGGCATTCGGTATGGTCACAGATGCTCTGACTGCAGATGTAAATGGCGATGATAAGTTGGAGCTAATCCTTTCAGGCGAATGGATGGCGATTAGAATATTTGACATACAGAATAAGCTGACTGAGATCACCGATGAGGCAGGTTTAACAAATACAAAAGGTTGGTGGAATACCATTGCGGTTGAAGATGTAGATGGCGACGGTGACAATGATATCATTGGAGGTAATTTGGGCCATAATATCAAGTATAAAGCATCAATGAAAGAACCATTCAAACTGTATGTAGATGACTTCGATCAAAATGGGACCAATGATGTGTATTTGGGCTTTTATGAAAATGGTCAGTGCTTCCCCGTAAGAGGGCGTCAGTGTTCATCTCAGCAAATGCCATTCATCAAAAAGAAATTTGAGACATACAAAGACTTTGGTCTGGCCACAATTGACAAAGTCCTAGAAGATCGAATCACAGAAACAACCACCGTGCAGGAAGTGCAAACTTTCAGCAATACCATATTTATCAATAACGGTAATGGCCAATTCACTGAGTTGATCTTACCAAATGAAGCGCAAATCTCACCGGTATACGGTATAGCTATTGATGATTTTGACAAAGATGGCAGTACAGATATTTTCCTTGCCGGAAATATGTACCAGCGAGAAGTTGAAACTACAAGAAGCGACGCAGGAAAGGGCTGTCTAATTACTCTTAGAGAAGACGGTAGTTTTGATATAAAACGCACCTTGGAGACGGGTGTTTCGGCGGATAAGGATGTCCGCGATATTGCTGTATTAAATGTTGGCGGCAAGAAACTTCTCGTCATTGCCAATAATAATGATGCCTTACAAGTCTATCAGTACTAACGCCGCGGTATAAGGGTTTTGGGATAAGTAACAACACTTTCGTTTCCGTGCTTATTAACAGACGAAACGCCAAAGAGATAGTTGTCTATAATGATATTCTTAAGTATCACGTCAGTTGTATCCACGAATCTTGAATATTGCCATTGCGGTGCAGTGGTGTCGCGCCAATAGACTTTGTATCCCAACAAATCAGCATCATCCACTGGATCCCATTTCAAGCGGGTTGAAGGACGTACAGCACCTCCGATCATAACCAGTTCAGGTGCAGGCGGTGCCCATGCAATCCCGGCCAAACAAATTGCATTTACAGCAGTTAATTTAGCGGCATAATCAAAATCAACACCTTCAATCACATCACCATATTCAATCCCATCTTCAATTCGGATATCTTGATGTTGTCTGTTATAATTCTCATGGGTCTCCATAATGCGTACACCTGGAAATCCTTCGTCATTGAATGGACGATGATGGCCGCCTCTGCCAAATCGATCCAATCTGTAAATCATAACTGCATCAAGATTGGTCATATAGTTTTCAGTCATCTGGTCAACATAGCGTGCCAACTGTCTTGAAGGGCCATCCACTTCACCACCATAGAATCGATTCCATGTTTGTTCTTGTTCATTTATTTTAGGGGGGTGCGGCTCAGAAAAAACTCTGAATGAGGTATTGTCTATAACACCATCCACACCTTCGATGTTTCCAATCATATCATTGTTCAATACACCAATTATTTCCCAACCTTGTTCTTTGGCGTCTGCAGCGAGAATTTTGCCACCATACAGTCCTTGCTCTTCACCTGATAGACCTACGAAAATAATAGACACTGGAAATTCATATTGAGATAACACACGTGCGGCTTCCATAACACCTGCCATGCCCGAAGCATTATCATTGGCTCCCGGAGAATCAGAAGTAAAGTCATTGGGATCACTGATACGCGAATCGATATCGCCACTCATAATAATATACTTGTCGGGATAACGTGTGCCCCGCTTTATGGCCATTAC
>JABDJE010000342.1 GCA_013002625.1 Saprospiraceae bacterium
TGGCCAGTCGGCATTACAGCCATCCAGAGTGTAATCGGCAAGATCTGCGATCTCAGGATTGGTCTCATCATATTCTCTGGCAACACGTGTGGTTTCTGTATCGGTATTACCACAGTCGTCTGTAACCGTAAAGGTATATAGTCGGTATTGAATACAACCATCTTCGCTTGCACCATCGTCTACTCCACCATCGGATTCTACATCACCACCGGCAGCACAGTTATCGGTCCAGCTCGTTGTTAGGTTTAAGGGCCAGTTGGCATTACAGCCATCCAGAGTGTAATCGGCAAGATCTGCGATCTCAGGATTGGTCTCATCATATTCTCTGGCAACACGCGTGGTTTCCGAATCTGTATTACCACAGTCGTCTGTAACCGTAAAGGTATATAGTCGGTATTGGATACAACCATCTTGGCTTGCACCATCATCTACTCCACCATCGGATTCTAAATCACCACCGGCAGCACAGTTATCAGTCCAGGTCGTTGTTAGTTTTAATGGCCAGTCGGCATTACAGCCATCTAAGGTGTAATCCGCAAGGTCAGCGATCTCGGGATCGGTACTATCATCGACAGTTATAGTTCTAATGGCGTTGATTGTTCGGCCACATTCATCTGTATATGAGTAGTTTACATCAAACTGTCCACAGCTGCCATCGAATGGATCAGCTGTTCCAGGAGCTTCACCTTCAATAAGGCAAGCACCTTGGGCGCCATTAGAATATCCTAATGGAAGCGGCACATGATTTGCAACTTCCGAACAGTCAATTGAATATCCAGCCGGATCTTCAAATTCTGCAGGAGGTGCAGGAAGAACAGTAATTGTAATACTGTGAGAAGACGAATTACCACAGTCGTCTGTAGCAGTCCAGGTTCTGATCACAATACCACCTTCACAAGCGATGCCTAATCCTGATGTATCATCAGAAGAAGAGGCTTTGTTCTTACCGTCAGTACAGTTGTCTGTAAATGTTATAGATTCAGCCGAAGGGATCACATCAATACATGAAACTTCGAAATCATCTGGGAAGGAATCCAGTACAGGATCTTCTGTATCGGCTCCGTTATAAAACAATAGGATTGGTTCGGCCTGGTTTCCGCAGTCATCTTCGATAACATACATGACTTCACCTTTCCATCCGCAATCATCACCTTTAAAATTAGAGGTCTTTGTTACGTTTATATTCCCGCAATTATCTACAAATAATGCAGCAATTTCTTCCTCTGTTGGCCCAGTAGGACGGTCTTCATAACATACATTCAAAGCTGTTTCACCTGTTGGAATAACAGCATCTTTTCCTAACTCAGGAGCTTCATCATCACCACCGTCATAGTCGATAATAAACTTGTCCAACGGATCACCACTGATCTCTTTACAATATATATCATAAGTATAGGTGACGGCCCATGAACAGTCCGTTCCTACTCCTTCACCGTCTTGTCCCGTAATTTCATAATCTAATAAGACCGCGATCACTTCGTCGCCAGGGTCACAAAGGTTTACAAAAAGATCGGCGACATCCTGTTCTAAAAAAGGTTCAGGAATATCTTCAAGACATAAATTTAAATTAGAGCTCCTTTGTTGATCTTTTGAATTTTGGGCATTCGAAATATCCACTGAAAATAGTAGCATAACAAACACTAAAACAGAGATGTTTTTCAATAATCCCTCTATAAGAATTCGAGCATTACAACTTAAAAGATTAAGGTTTTTAACCTTGACTGACTTGAAACTGATGGTAAAATTTTTCATACTTATTGAATTATAGTTGAGCTAGATTAATTTTTTTATTTGGAGCATTAAGTACAACCAATACATGAAACTTCCCGATTCTTAACGGAATAGGAAATAATTCAACATATCGACATTTTAATATAAAATAAGAATTAAAGAAGCTATTTTGGAATAAAACAAAAGGGTACAGAGAACCCTTATCAAGTGAATTACGTTTTTTCCCTAATAAATTGATTAATAGCATACAAATCATTATTATAAATGACTTCGAAAAAATTGATTCCTAAAATTGAAAACCTCAATATTTAGTTAGCAATTATGGTCGAATCGGCTATTAATCAACCTACTATAAATGCCTATGCGAGTGCATCGGCTAATCCCTTTTAACAAATTTAGAAAATTTTTAGATTAAAAAATCAAGAATTTGATAATGCGAGGTAATTTAAGACAAAGCTAATTATTATGTAATATTAGTCTTACAATAATCATAAATATGAATAATAATATTGCCGCCAGTTATGAAAAACAAAAGCTCACTTTAATTAATTAGGAATTCAACCTATCAAAATGATAATGAAAAATCCGGGATCTCGAACAATGGAAACCACAATTTCTATAAAACAAAACATAATATTTAACCAAATCATAAATAGGTACCGAACTTATCGCGTATCAAAATTAAATTACAACGCTATTTATTGGTATCTTTAGTTCATCACAATTGTTTTCCTTGACCATTACTATTCGTGATTAATCGTTCATATTTAACACAATGGAATGATAATTGTAACACCTGATAGATAACAATCCATTTAAATCAAAATATTATGAAAACCTTTAGTAAATACTTCGTTATTATTCTAATAATGACGTTTCTTTTGCCAACTTCAATTCAAGCCCAGGTAAAAGCTGAAAAAAAGGAAACCAAAAAAGAAGTTCAAGTCTCCAAGAAAAAGGCTGAGCCAAGAGCTAAAAAATCACCGGATGCCAGTAATGTAAAGAAATATACATCAAGCACTCCTAATCCCGATTCAAAAGGTGTCTCAAAAGAAGATAAGGCCCAAGCTGTTGCTAAAAAAGCGAAGGGAAATTCGGATGTTAAGAAATACTCGTCTCAATCAATGAAGAGTGGTTCAAAAGGAGGTGCGGTCCAAAATAACGAAAATACGGATCCAGCGGCCAAAAAGAATAA
>JABDJE010000356.1 GCA_013002625.1 Saprospiraceae bacterium
CCAATGGGGGATCAATTCGTGTCGGATTTGAATTCACAGATGGAATGAACTTTCCTTCCTTCGCCCAGGAATTTGATGGTGTATATGACAACACCAAAAACTGGATTAAAGAAAGCAATGGGACCTCGGGATCCAATGACAATATTGGATCAAACGGAAATTGGGTAATTCGTGCTGTTGTTGAAGAGGAAATATAAGCTTAATTGCACTTAATCTTCAACAATAAAATGGTAGCCTATTCCTCTTAAAGTTACCAATTGAATGCGTGGGTCTTTTTCAAGATACACACGCAATTTTCGTATATACACGTCTAGGTTACGTGAATTATATAAGCTGTCATCACCCCAAACATTTTTCAAAATATCTCTTCTATCTATTTTCTGATTGCGGTGATCATCCAGCATTTTGAGCAGTTCATTTTCGCGATGTGACAATGTGACCTTTTCATCCTTATAGCGCAATTCAAACTTATGGTACAAGAATACATAGTCTCCCAATACGCTTTTCTTAGCTGACTTAGCACTGACAACCTTGCTTTTTAGCTGTAGCAGGTTTTCAATACGAACGATAAGTTCCTCCATACTGAAAGGCTTCTTTAAATAATCATTACCCCCTGACTCAAAACCCTTTAACACATCTTGAGTTTGGTTCTTTGCACTTAAGAAAATAATGGGCATGTCCGCATCCCGTTCTCTGATAGATTTGCTTAATGTGTACCCATCAATATTTGGAACCATAATATCCAATACACAGATATCAGGGACGAAGTGTTCAAACTGATGCATCAAATTATTGCCATCTGTAACCAACTTTATATCATAGCCTCTGCTCGCCAGACTTTCTTTTACGATCCTGCCTAAATAATGTTCGTCTTCGAGGTAAAGAATTTTTACCATTTTATTGGGTATTGGCTTTTAGGTTTTGGGTATTAGGTTTTGGGGTTTGGGTTGTATACTGACGATCCGCCATAGGCGGGATATCAGCATCCTGACCGAATAAATTCGCGTCAAAAGGAGTAAGAAACTGATGCTTAAATTTATTGAATACCCTCACTTATCTTTTCAGCTTTTGGTAAAGTAATAACAAATGATGTCCCGACTTCTACCCCACTTTTCACTTTTATACTTCCATTATGTCGTTCAACAACTTGCTTGACATAACTCAAGCCTAAGCCATGTCCTTTCACATTATGTCGATCTCCCTGTGGCACACGAAAGAACTTATCAAATACTTTGTCCTGAAATTCAGGTGCTATACCGGGACCATTATCTGTGACTACAATTTCAATAGCATCCGCTTTTTCTGCAAGATTAATCCTGATCTCGGGCGTCTCAATGGCATATTTGACTGCATTTTCAATTAGGTTATGAACCACATTGGTCAAATGGGTTCTATCCGCCTTGACTGCAAAGCTATGCCCACTTGTACCAAATTCTAAGCTTACATTTTGATTATCCAATTGCACCTTCAGTGTTTTTATAATATCCTCTATTACATGCTTAAGGTCCAGATGTTGTTTATCATAAATGGATTTTCCTTGTTCAAATAAACTAATGTTAAGTGCCTTATCAACCAAAAGTCCAAGCCGCTCTACTTCGCTTTTTGAAATGTCAATATACTCTTCCCTTAAGTCTTTGTTGTCCGCTGCATTGAAATTACTGAGTGCTTCCAGAGCAACACTGATCGTGCTGACAGGAGTTTTGAGTTCATGAGACATATTAGACATAAATTCATTTCGCAATTGCGATAATTGTCTCTCTTTGGACAAACTCTTACCAATCATAAAATAAGCCATCCCTACACTTCCAAAGAGTAATAAGGAGAAAAGAACCTGAGGTACCATTCTTTTCCAAATAGACCAAGGACTTATCTCTTTTCCTGTAAACTCAAAGATACTATTCCGAAGGTCACCTTTCGTCTCCAACATATCAATCACAATTGTTGTGTCCTGGTTGGAATCAATGGTCACGTTAACATGATTTCTAAGGCGTGGCTTATCCGACTCGTGAAGACTTTCTATTGTTTTCAATGTAGTAGAAAAAGTATCATCTGCATATTCTAATGCAATAACCTCAGCGCTCTCAAATGTTTTATGTGGGTTGAGGGTAATCAGCGTATCCATTTTGCGCAAGGTGTGAAATCTTGAATACATTGTATCCGCAGTCATGTCCAGCTGCACAATTAATTCATTTCCCATTGAATCCTTAACCCACTCAACAGGCCCTTTTGCAGATCTAATATTGGTGAACAAATTAACAAATGCAGCATCTCTTTCTTCCAAGACAATATTCTCCTTCTCCTTGGTGTATTCCGTGTCCAGAAAATAAACGATAAACAGACTTAGCAATAGCAGGCTAAGCACCATAGGTAAGAAAAAACTTTGTCTATAAAATGTACTCATGCTTCAAATGTAAATCAATAAATCCTGCATTGTAAAACCTATTAACATTAATTAACCTAAGATATAGATTGATTAACCTAAGCAAAGCTTCCTTCAAAATACCTTTGGTCCAACACAAGTCAAAACTATTTATTCAATTAAAACATAAGCAATGAAACATTTACTCTCATTCATTTTTATCCTTTGCCTTTGCTGTCAACTTTCATCGCAAACAGAAGGCAAAATAGTCTATAAAGAAACCATCAAGTTTGATTTCGAATTCGAAGGTATGGATGAATCTATGAAATCAATGATGCCTGAATCTCAAAGTGTTGATAAGGAGCTGGTATTTAACTCTAAAGAATCTCTATGGCAAAACAAAAAAGGTGAGGCAATGGAAGGTGTTGATTTAAAATCTGATGATGGCTCGTTCCACATTAAGATCATGGTAGATGACACAGAAGACATTTACTACAAATCATTCGATACAAATACTAAATATCACCAACGTGGCCTTATGGGCAAAAGTTTTGTAGTCAAAGATGAAATGGAAAAACACAAATGGAAAATCACAAACGAGAAGGTGAAGTACCTGGATTACGAATGTCAAAAAGCCGTCATTGAAAATGAAGATGATTTCATAGTGGCTTGGTTTACGCCTCAGATTCCAAGTCAAATAGGTCCTGGCGGTTTACATGGTCTACCTGGTGCTATACTCATGGCAAATTACAATGATGGAGAAAGAGAAGTCATGGCCCAATCTGTTGATTTTTACAAGTTGGAAAAAGGTGATATTAAAATTCCTAATAACGGCAAAAAAGTGAGTGAAGCGGAGTTTGCAAAAATTGAAGAGGAAAAGCAAAAGGAAATGGAGATGATGTATGGCAGCGGTAATATAATCAGGGAACGCAGATAATTATTTACACCTAGCCTCAAGGATATATCATGAAACATCTATACATTCTACTGTTGTTATTAGTCGCTTCCACAAATTATGCGCAACATCATATTGAAGGTAAGGTAATCAACAATGCCTCAGAACCCTTGCCGGGTGCCACAGTTGTCCTGCTCACCCAGGGAGATTCTACGATGGCATCATTTGCATTAACGGATGATTTGGGAAGATTTAGATTAAGCGGCATAAATCCTGATGACTATATTCTTCAAATCAGTTTTATCGCTCATGACAACTACGGAGAGATCCTAGATACAGAATGGTCTGCGAAGACTATTGAAATAGGAACAGTAATATTATCAGAGTCTACAGAAGTACTCCAGGAAATTACAATTAAGGCAGAACATATCCCAATGGGAATTCGTGGTGATACGATCAGCTATAATGCAGACGCATTTAAAACGCGTCCCAATGCCACTGTAGAGGAGTTATTGAAGAAGTTGCCAGGAATTGAAGTAGAACGTAACGGCAACATCAAGGCTCAAGGTGAAGATGTTGACAATGTGCTTGTGGACGGTAAGGAGTTTTTTGGTGGTGATCCTACAATGGCTACAAAGAATTTGGCAGCAGAAGCTGTGGACGAGGTTGAGGTCTTTGATAAACAATCTGAGATTGCCGAATTCACAGGTGTAGATGATGGCGAAGAAGAAAAAACCATAAATCTCAAACTTAAAGAAGATCACAAGAAAGGTGGGTTTGGTAATCTGAATGCCGCTGGAGGGACTGAGGAATCTTATAATACGAAATTGAGTTACTTCAGATTCACACCATCGCTACAAGCCTCTGCCATTGTTTCTACAAACAATATAAATGAAGAAACATTCACATTTGAAGATCGCATAGAATTTATGGGCGGCATTGCCAATGCCATTTCAAATGGCGGATTGGTTGTAGGAGATTACAGGGGTATGGAGGATGGTCTCAATACCTCCACTTCTATAGGTACAAACCTCAACTATGATTTTTCTTCGAAGCTAAAATTGACCAGTTCCTACTTATTCAATCGGATTCACAATGAATTAGACCAGGAATCTGAAGAAGAAAGTATTACCGAATCTTTCAGGTATAGCAATCTTGACACCTTACTGACAGATAAGATTAATGCATCACATCTTGTTAATACAAAGTTGAGATATAAGGTCAATCCTTTTACCGAACTTATTTTTCAAAATAATTTAAACTTCAAGGATTTTGAAAACGACCGCATATCAACGAGTCAATTTTTAAAAACGGGCAATGCCATCGGATTCACTAATTCTGAATTCATGTCTGTATCTGACAGCTGGGGCATCGATTCAAAAACATGGATTAAGCGCAAGTTTGAAAAAAAAGGCAGAAGTATTATTTCCACATTCACGTTAAAGAAAGATACGAATGATAAAATGGATTTCGTAAACAATCAAAATCGAGTCGAAAGCAACTTCTTTGATGTGATCCAGAATCAGACCTATGCCAATGCGCTAACACAATTGAGTTTTGATGTCAATGTCATTGAGCCATTATCCAAGAAATATTTTCTGGGCTTGAACTATGCTTATGGCCGAAGTAAAGAAAGACCCGAAAGACTTTTTTACGACCTTGAAAATGGAGAAGAGTTCCTTAACGAGGATCTGTCAACAGCATACAATAAATTGTACACCTATCACCGAGGTGGCTTTAACCTTAGAAGAAACGTCAAGAAGCTTAAAATGAATCTTGCTTTGAATGGCCAAATAACACAGTTGAACGGTACAATAAATAATGGCGAGGATACCATTGAAGGAGACTACAAAAACATGCTGCCTTCATTTACAATGGATTATGAAATGCGCGGCGGCAAGAATTTTAATTTCAGTTATTCAACATCTGTTGTTGCACCTGAGCTGGATCAACTCATGCCTTTACCGGATAATACCAATCCAAATTTCCAGTATATCGGAAATCCAGCGCTGGTTCCGCAATATGATCATCAATTAGGGGCAAGTTTTCATTTGTTTGACAACTTCAATTTCACGAGTTTGTTTATAAATTTAAACTCCACCATCTCCAAAGATAGAATTGTATACAGAAGCAATATCGATGATCAATTATTTCAAACTGTAGAGCCGGTAAACACCGATAAATACCAGGATATATCGAGTTATATCAGCTTTTCACGCCCATTTAAGCCATTACAGTTAAAGTATCGCTTGAGGGCGCGGTTTCGTCATGCTGACTACAATTCATTCATCAATAATCTCAGCAGTGGTGTAATTGATAACAATTTTAATATTCGATTTACCTTAAGTAACAGGAAGACCGATCATGTCTTGGTGGAAACGGGTATGGCTGTTGACTTCAATAAACGAGCTTATGGTATTGACGAATCATTTAATCAAAGCTACCGCAATGCGCAATATTTTTTGGTCAATGAATTCTATATAAAAGGTGGTTGGACACTTACTTCAGAACTCGAGTACAATCAATATTCTTCAGACATGTTTTTTGATGCACCCAACTTCGTTATGTGGCGTGCAAGCCTGCGTAAATTACTCTTTGACAATAAACTGGAAGTACGCATTTCAGCGCATGACATTCTAAATCAAAATATTGGCTACCGTCGATCCGGTGATAGTCAATCCATCCGACAGGTTGAGTTTACGAATTTGGGGCAGTTCTTCATGATAGGACTAAATTACCGCATTGGTAAAGGAAGGGATAATGGTGGCATGCGTATTGAAATGGATTAGAGAAAACAAGTTGTATTTAGTTGAATTAATTTAAAGGAAGCTTTAGTAATGGAGCTTCCTTTATTATTTTACCAAAAATTAAATATTGAATACAAAAGATATCCTTAATCAATTCTACAATGCTTTCTCTATAGGAGATCAGCACAGAATGTTATTTCACTATCATAAAGACATCATATTCGAAGATCCAGCCTTCGGAAAATTAGAAGGCCAGGAAGTAAAAGCTATGTGGTCTATGCTTTTAGAACAGGCCAAAGGAGGCTTATCCATTACCCACGAGATTTTAAGCACCGATAATAATTCAGGTATAGTAAGTTGGGAAGCAAAATATAACTATGGAAAAAAAAGAAGACCTGTCCATAATATCATTACTGCACATTTGGAGCTGCAGAACGATAAAATAATAAAGCATAAAGATGTATTCGATTTGTGGAAATGGAGCCAACAGGCACTGGGAATCCCCGGACTATTGTTGGGATGGACGCCATATATGAAAGGTAAAATTCAAAGCGGCGCCCGAAAGTCTCTCTTTAATTATATGGAAAGGAACAGTTAAGTTTCTTCATTATAAGTCTTGTTTGCTCTAGGAATTATATCATAAAACGTACTTTTAGTTTTATAAGTAATTCATACAACAATTATGTACAAAATATCTTTCAAATCTGTACTCTTAATCCTGGGATTGGTCGTCATCTTAACCAATTGCTCCGAGAATCCAAACGAACTCAGAAAGGTTGAAAAGGATGAACTGATCCAACAAATTGTAGACGAAGTCGTGATCAATTATGATTCCATCATTATCAAAAATGCGGAAGGTGATACCCTCACCAAAGCTGAATACCTGAGCCTTGAGAGACCTGAATCACTCATCGAAGACAGATATGTGAATATGGATGGTGATATTAAAATGGTTGTCGTCAGAGAAAAAACTGAAGAAGATGAAGCGTTAATACAGGAAATCCATTCCAAATTTGCGCAAGCATTTGAAAATAAAGCACCTGTGCCTCATGTAAAAGTGGATTGTTGGAATCTTGTTGCGGCTCTGGACAGCATTCATGATCTTGATCAGGGCATGCGCACGGGTAAGTATGATTTGGACCAAAACATGGATCTTAATAATCTGGGTTATGTCGTTAGTACAATCGAACAATGCATCAAAGGCAAAATGTTTGTACCAAAAGCGGATGAACTCAATACGATCTGGTTGGTCATTCAGCATAGCCCCTACAATGAATACAGAGAACAATATCTTCCATTTCTAAAAGAGTGGAAAAATAAAGGCTATCTGGATGGTGGTCATATTGCACTAATGGAAGACCGTATAAATATGAATAATGGTATTCCTCAAATCTACGGTTCACAGATTGTGAAAAATCAGCAGACCGATGAGTGGGTTGTCTATGATCTGGCAAGCCCTGAATCCGTAGACGCGCGACGTGCTGCTGTAGGCTTAGAACCCCTAAAGGACTACGCGGCAAGGTTTGATGTTGTATTTGATGTCCCGCAGGAGCAATAAAATGATACTTTAATAAGTCGAAAGAAAAATGAAGATCAAATATATTTTCCTTGCAAGTTTGGCAATGGTATTTATAGTTGCTATCCTTCTGATTACAGGTTCACCTTTACTCACCCTGCCGACACCAGGCCTCAAGGGCGTACCATTGGGCACGTTCATTACCTGGGTAGGGCTAATGTCTCTCCCCTACGCCATTTTCTGGGGAAGTGATGATCTAAGAAATCCCAAATCAAAGCTTGAACGAAGTTTGAACATCCTATTAATTAGTGCATTTATAATGGCTGTATTATGGATCCCAGTTTCTTATTTGCTGGCTGGAAATATGTCATTTAACTTCACTGAAAAAGCAAGCTTCCAGGGTGGTCAAAGTGCAATGCGACTATTTTGGACATACACCTATTGTGTTGTAGGATTTCCAATTCTTATACTTTTACTTTTTATTGTCTTAAAGTCTAAAATCACATAAGACAAGGGTGAATTGACATAATATGGTTGAATAAAAAAGAGGGATAAACAATTAAGTAAATCCCTCTTTATATATCAACTCTAATCTAAATTCTCTATTTCAATTCAAATCTATCCAGATTCATCACTTTATTCCATGCTGATACGAAATCGTTTACAAACTTTTCACTGCTATCAGAAGAAGCGTATAATTCAGCCAATGCACGCAATTCGGTGTTAGATCC
>JABDJE010000008.1 GCA_013002625.1 Saprospiraceae bacterium
AAACTAAATTCATTATTTGCAATGCCGATGAAGGTGATCCAGGTGCATACTCCGATCGATATCTATTAGAAGAACGTCCCTACGCTGTTCTTCTAGGAATGATGATTTCTGCTTTTATCGTTGGAGCCAATCATGGTGTTCTATATATACGTGCGGAATACCCTGAATCTGTAGAAAAAGTCAGAGAGGCCATTGCAAAACTTCAAAACATGAAGCTGCTTGGCAAGAATATTTGCGGATCAGGTTTTGATTTTGAATTCAGAATAATTCAAGCACAAGGTTCTTATATCTGTGGTGAAGAAACGGCATTGATAAATTCTATTGAAGGTCAAAGACCTGAAGTACGTGTGCGTCCACCATATCCTGCGCAACGCGGATTATTCAATAAGCCAACCGTGGTAAATAATGTAGAAACCTTAGCTGCTGTTCAGTACATACTTAAAAATGGCGGTGACGCCTGGAAAAATATTGGTACCGATAAATCATCGGGCACAAAGCTGGTTTGCCTCGATAGCTTGTTCAATAATCCTGGCCTTTACGAAGTTGAAATGGGAACACCTCTTTCGGTTGTTGTAAACGACTTAGGCGGTGGATTCAAACGACCTGTTAAGGCCATGCAAATCGGTGGCCCGCTGGGTGGGCTTGTGCCTGTTACTGCAATCGACCGCTTAAGCGTTGATTTCGAATCCTTTGCTCAAAATGGCTTTTTATTAGGACATGCTTCAGTGGTCAGCGTACCAGAAGATTTTCCTATAATTGAGTTCATGGAGCACCTGTTTGAATTTGCCAGCTATGAAAGTTGCGGTAAATGCTTCCCTTGTAGATTGGGAACAAAAAGAGGTCAGGAATTGATGCAAAAAGCACAAACCGAAAATTATAAAATTGATAAAGTCTTGCTTGAAGATCTCCTGACCACACTGGAAGAAGGATCTCTTTGTGCGCATGGTGGTGGTATTCCTCTACCAATCAGAAATGCTCTACAGTATTTTGAAGATGAATTAAAAAGATATTTCAACTAATATTGAATAGATATGAAAATTGCACACATCAACGATAAGCCCTATGTGATCAAAGATGGCGAGACCATGCTAAACTTTATCACACGATATATGGGACCGTCTTCTGTACCCACTTTATGTGATGCACCCAACTTAAATCCATTCGGTGCCTGCAGGGTATGCAGTGTAGAGGTAGCACTTGAGGATGGCGGTAAGCGCAAGACCATGGCTTCCTGCCACTCACCTGTTGGTGAAGGTCAATATATCTATACAGACTCGCCTTCTGTTCAGAAGTTGAGAAAAAATATTATTGAACTGGTATTAACCGACCACCCTCTGGACTGTCTGACCTGTGAAGTGAATGGCAATTGTGAGCTGCAGACTGTTGCCGGTCAGGTGGGTATCCGTGAGGTACGGTATCCTGAGGGTGAAACGCATTTGGAACGCGAAAAAGATTTTAGCCACCCTTACCTGACTTCTGATATGTCCAAATGCATCAATTGTTATAGATGTGTAAGGGCATGTGATGAAGTGCAAGGCCAATTCGTTCTATCAATGGCCGGAAGAGGTTTTGATGCTAAGATTGTAAAAGGCAATGATCAGAGTTTTTACGAGTCTGATTGTGTAAGCTGTGGTGCTTGTGTACAAGCATGTCCGACATCAGCCATCTCTGATGTGTATCAATCCAAGGCAATCGGTGCTACTGAGACAACCCGGACCATTTGCACTTACTGCGGTGTAGGATGTAATTTGGATGTATCGACAGTCAATGGTGAAGTGGTCAGTATCAAAGCTCCTTATGATGCCGAAGTGAACGAAGGACATACCTGTCTGAAAGGAAGATATGCCTTTAAGTTTTATAACCACCCGGAAAGGCTCAGATCTCCATTGATCAAGAAAAATGGAAAATTTGAAGAAGCGAGTTGGGAAGAAGCTTATGATTTAATAGAATCAAAATTGCGTCAATATAAAAGTGATTTCGGCCCGGATTACATTGCCGGTATTTCTTCGTCGAGATGTACCAATGAGGAGAATTATTTGATGCAAAAATTTATCCGTACCGCCATCGGTACAAATAATATAGATGGTTGCGCAAGAGTATGCCACTCTCCGACAGCCTTGGGCATGCAAAGGACATTTGGAACCGGTGCTGCCACAAATTCGATTGAAGACCTCAAGCATACAAATTGCATAATGGTGATCGGTGCCAATCCAACGGATGCCCATCCGGTGACAGGCGCCAGACTCAAACAATTTTCGATGAAGTCTGACAATGTATCTATTGTCATTGACCCAAGAAGAACTGAGTTGGCCAGCTATGCCACTTATCACATTCCATTAAGACCCGGCACCAATGTCGCCGTTTTAAATATGATGATGTATTACATCATTTCTGAAGGATTGACGGATGATTCATTTATTGGCTCCAGAACAGAAGGCTTTGAAGATTTCAAAAATGAGATCCTTGCATTGGATCTTGATAAAATGGCAGAGGTCTCAGGTGTTGATAAAGAATTGGTCAGAAAAGCGGCTATCGCTTATGCCACTGCACCGAATGCGATGTCATTTCATGGGTTGGGTGTTACGGAACACTCACAGGGTACATTTACCGTTATGCAAATAGCGGATCTGGCGCTACTCACTGGCAACATTGGAAGAAAGGGTGTGGGTGTAAATCCACTGCGTGGCCAAAACAATGTACAAGGTAGTGCTGATATGGGCGTCCAACCCCATCAGGGTGCAGGGTACCTGGACATTACAAAAGATGAAGTCATTCAAAAGTATTCACAATTCTATGGCGTCGATGTACCAACAGAAATTGGATATAAGATTCCAGAAATGTTTGATGCCGCACTCCAGGGTAAATTGAAGGCCATCTGGATAATCGGTGAAGATGTTGTTCAGACGGACCCCAATACACAAAAAGTAATTAAAGCACTTGAAGCAACAGACTTTGTTGTTGTTCAGGAATTATTTATGACCGAAACGGCCAAATATGCCGATGTCGTATTACCTGGCGCCAGCTTCCTTGAAAAAAGCGGCACTTTCACCAATGGCGAACGGCGTGTACAGGCAGTTCGAGCTGTTGTTGAGCCTATTGAAGGAACAAAAGTAGATGGACAAATTATTGTCGATATGATGAACCGCATGGGTTATAATCAACCCGACTATACGCCGGATGGCATGCTTAGAGAAATCTCTCAAATCGTTCCATTCTTTGCAGGTATTAAATGGGAAGAGTTAGGTAAGAATGGTAAACAATGGCCGGTCAAACCAAATGGCGAAGACACACAAATCTTACACACCGAAGAATTTAAGAGAGGAAAAGGCG
>JABDJE010000019.1 GCA_013002625.1 Saprospiraceae bacterium
CCAATGGATCCGCTCAAATGATCATCAATAATAATTCCCATTACATTGATAGGATCTTGTGAATTGGCATAGTTTATAAATCTTATCCCATGTTTCCTAGTATACGGATGCGGGAATTTATTGGTCAAGTTGCCGGAGATGCCGAGATTGTTGGCATATTTCACCAAATCATCTACATCTTTCATTTCTATAGGCCTTAATTCGAATTCCATAATTAAATAGCTACATATCTAAAATAAGCTTAATTGAGGATTCTTCTGTTTTTCATACAGGGATAGATTATAGGAAAATGGTATCTGCTTATGATATCTCTGTTTCGCGACTTTGAATTGTTTATGAATGATATCTGCTATACGGCCTTCACCTTTCATACGCATTATAAATCTGCTGTCACTCAATTGGCCACCATGCATGTCTTTGATTTTATTAAGGACTTTTGATTTCCTCTCAGGATAATGTAGTTCCAGCCAGTTCTCAAAGATTTCACCAATACTGCCATTTAACCGAAGTACGATATGGCCAATCCCGTTTACCTTTAATTCAGCAAGGCGTTGGACAAGCGGAATGATTTCGTGTTCATTTAACCCTGGAATCATTGGTGCGCATAAGGCGGTGACTGGAATATCATTATCACGTAATTGCTTTATTAAATCCAATCGATTGTCAATCGATGATGTTCGAGGCTCAAGCTTTTGTCTGAAATTATCGTCGAGAGTATTGATGGAAACAGCTACACTTACCAAATTGTCCTTATTCAGTTCCTTCAAAATATCCAGGTCTCGCAACAGTAATTTGTTTTTTGTGATAAGCCCTACTGGGTGTTTGTATTTCAGGAAACATTGAAGCAGTTTTCTGGTAATGCCATAATGTCTTTCTACAGGTTGATAGCAATCTGTGTTGCCCGATAGCATTATGGGAGATGCTTCCCATGACTTAGATTTTAGCTTTTTTTCAAGCAGCTCGATAGCGTTAATCTTCACGACGATATTTGACTCAAAATCCAAACCTGAACTGTAACCCCAATAATTATGGCTGTTGCGGGCATAACAATACACACACCCATGCTCACACCCTTGGTAGGGATTCATTGACCATCCCAGGGGAACATCAATGCTGTCCACTTTATTGACAATCGAAGAAGCTTTACTTTCAATAACTCGTGTTTGAAATGCAGATGCCTCATCATCCACACTGTTATCAACCAAAATCGATGATCTATTGGTAGATTCAAAAGGATTGGACGGGTTGATTTGACTCCCGCGTCCCTTCAGCACTGGCAATGGCGAAAAATTAGACATAACAATGACGAATATATCGCCATATCGTTTCTTTATCAAATTTTAGCCTAATTATTTGAATATTTTGACCCGCTCAAATCGCATTTATTCCATCAACCTGTATATTGGATAGCGCTTATAGGCCGATTCAGCATGTTGTGATTGCTCATAAATAAAATGCAATTGGGCACGTGGGTTTGATTTAAATTCTTCATCGGATGCCAATCTTGATTCAAAGGCTGACTTTATTTCTGGATTTGACTCAAATATTTCAACAGCCAAATCCTCAAATACATAAGAAGAGTAACCCTCCTTACGCTGGAGTATCATATCGAAAAAATTCCATTTGAAGAAAGAATCCTCAGCTTGAGGTTCAAGGGTCTCAATAATATATCTGTTACCATATTGATTAACCGGCACCATAAAATCACCTTTTCTAAACGCGACTTTTTCTATTGAACTCCTAAGCTCGATATCATAATGTGGAAAATGCCCCTCATAGGGTTGGGTGTAAGATTTATATGAATCGATATGGTATACCTGCACCTCCAATATCGTATCCTCAGCCAAAGGCTCCATAACTATATTATTGATTTTAAATAGATCAACTATTGTATGCCAGGCTTGTGGAATAATATAGAATTCAGGTTTGTCCACAACAACCGCATCCTTGAAAGAATCGTAGTAGGGTATTTCTTTTTTAAATGGCGTGTCATTGTCATAATACAATCTATCCGCACCCGAAATCTGACTTTTCTTATAACCCGAATTGAATCCCTTAAAGTCCAGCATAGAGGATTTTGAGAGATCAGCCTCCCATTTGATTGGAAATGTTTTTTTGGTAGAGACAGTTTGCTTTGCTTCTGTTCTGACCTTGATCAATTCAGTTTTATATGTTGAGGCTGCTGTAACAAATGCCCTCATGAAGTTTAAAGTTGATTCCACACGCTGCGCATAGGGCTTCAACATGTGGGTTTCAGTCATGAATCCAATCGTATTAAACAAGGCTGTATATCCTGTTGAGTAACGCGGATAATCAGGAAATTGCTCGATACCTTTATCGGGCGTGGGGTGTCGATGTTTACTGCCCCAGATATTTACATAGGGTGTCATCTCATCGTCGACATTCTTCATATAATCAAAAAGGAAGGGTCTCAATAATTCCTCCTGAAAAGTTTTCAGTGGTTCACCTAATTTATCTTTCTGAGAATAGACCAAAGTCATCACATATTGGTAGTCGGCACCATTGCTTACATGCGTGTCTAAAAAAAGGTCTGGATCAAGATGGTGGAATATTTCAGCAAATGAACGTGCGTTGCGTGTATCGCATTTAATGAAATCCCTGTTCAAATCATAGTTTCTTCCGTTGCCTCTAAATCCATAAGCTTTAGGGCCGTTTTGATTGGTTCGTGAATACGAATTCCTATTAATTGCACCACCAATATTATAGTAGGGCAACACTGCAATTAGTACATCCTTGTTAACACTTTGGAGAAGTTTCCCTTCAGCCAGTCCACGCAGCAAAAGCATTGAAGCATCTATACCATCGGGTTCTCCGGGATGGATGCCGTTATTAATTAAAAGCACGGCTCTGCCTAGCGCTTTATTCTTTTGAATATCAAATATGCCATCGTGGGAGTAGAGCACGAGGGACAGGGGCTCACCTGAGTCTGTTGGTCCCCAGTTTTGCATTTCGATGGTATTGAATTGCTCGGCCAATAATTTGAAATAGGCAATGCCATCTTTATACTCCGGTGTTTCAGTGCCACCGCTTCGCTCATATAAGGTAGCTAATTGATCAGTTCTTTCCATGGATATATTGTTTTGTGTCGAAGCAGAAGTAAACGATAGCAGTACTAGTACAATAATCAAAAAATTAAATCTGTGCATGGGTTCAAAGGTAGATACATTTCAAATCAATAAATTATTAAGTAAAGCTTAATTTTTTGTTGCAGCCCTAAAACTTATAAATCTATTTTAACATTTAGATTAAAGTATTACTAAACCAGACAAAGTGTATAGCAATTATTAATTAACAAGTCTAATTTGGATTTATAAAACCAAGACAATCTATGAAAAAGCTTTACTTATTACTTTTCACTTTATCGTCCATTGGGCTCGGTGCTCAGGAAATGCAGGAAAGGACGTTTACTGATTCTAAAACTTATTTGAATATACTGGCTCCTAGCATCGGTTTTGAAATGGGAATTTCAGACAACCAAAGCATCATGCTTGCAGGAGGTGTTCGGTTTCTTAATGACAATATCACCGGAAGTCAGGAAGGATCCTTGAATCCATTTGCACGTTTGGATTTTAGAAATTTTTACTCCAAAAGAACAGGCAGTCGCTATCGATCATGGTCAGGTTCATTTATTGGATTTACGACCGGATATGTATTTGAAGGCTTAACCGATGACAGCGAATCTTCAGAATTTGAGGATGAAAACGAATTCCATTTTGCGGGTGTATGGGGTATGCAACGCAATTATAG
>JABDJE010000033.1 GCA_013002625.1 Saprospiraceae bacterium
CACCAGGCGTTGCGAAAGGATCAGGTTGGGATCAGTTGGGAAATCGTAGGAATAGATTTTTCATGTATGAAAACAACAACAATCCTAGATTGAGACCTATGCGTCAGGCTATATATGAATATCATAGATCCAGTCTGGATATGATGCATGAAGATCCTGACAGATCACGCGCTATTATGGTAAGTGCACTGACTACGATTGAACAAGTTAATAACGCCGTGCCAAACTCAGCCATCGTTCAAATGTTTGCAGATAGTAAGCGGACAGAAATATTAGAAATTTTCAAAGGCGCGAGTCGAGGTCAGCAATCCAAAGTCTATAATATCATGGTTAAAATTGACCCAGCCCAGGCTTCCCAATATGCGCCAATAAAATAATGAAACGCAGAATAGCCATATTTGCTTCAGGTGGTGGCTCCAACGCAGAGGCTATAATCAATCACTTTAAATCCTCAGATCATATTGAGATCGCACTTATCGTCAGTAATAAGAAAAGTGCGTACGTTCTGGAACGTGCACAAAATCATAAGATTGCGGCTCATGTAATTCACAAGAAAGAATTCTATAACAGTTATGATCTCTTGGATATATTGCAAAGTCATCATATTGACTATATCGTGCTGGCAGGCTTTTTACTTCTTATTCCAAATTATTTGATCCAGGCATATCCGGACAGAATTATAAATATACATCCAGCTTTACTGCCAAAGTACGGTGGCAAAGGCATGTATGGGCACCATGTGCATCAGGCCGTATTCGATAATTTTGAAAAGGAATCAGGCATAACAATTCACTTAGTCAATGATAAATACGATGAGGGTGAAATATTGTTTCAATCCAAGGTGGAACTCGGTTTGACAGATACACCGGACATCATAGCCAAAAAGGTATTAAGCTTGGAACACACCCACTATCCAAAGGTGATTGAACAGGCTGTCTTAGAAAGTTTTGATCAATAAAGGATCTTTGTACTTCAATTGCATATAATTATAGGCTGTGATGCCCTGAATCCCACCCGTGTGAATGGCCGCTATTTTTTGCCCACTGTTAATTTGTCCAGTCTCCAGCATATCCCTTAGTGCATACATCATTTTACTTGTATATACCGGATCTAACGAGATCGAATAATCCTCAGTAAAAGCATTTATAAATTCTATCAATTCGGCATTGCTCTTGGCAAAACCTCCAAAATGATAATCATGTACGATTTGCCAGTTCATTCGATCTACCTTTACCAAGGTTGAAAGGATATTTTCAAGTTCAATATTCTTCATGCTGTTGATGACATAGACAAATTGATTTTCCTTTGCGCCATTAATAATTCCAGCAGCCGTACCTCCGGTACCAATTGGTGTTAGGATGATGTCAATATCAGGTATTTGATTATTCAGCTCCTCTGTTATCTCTTGTGTACCCTTCACAGCGAGCGCATTCGTTCCCCCCTCTGGCAGAATATAAGAATTGGGGTAGCCCGCAATAATGGCCTGAATTTCCTGCGCATCCATCTTTAATTTATAAGCTTCCCTGCTCACGGGGATTAAAGCCATGCCATGGGCTTTAGCCTTAATCAAGGTAGGATTTTGTGAATCAAGCGCAGATCCACGAATCACACCGACACAAGGAATATTGTAATGTCTGCACGCGCTTGCTGTAGCAGCGATATGATTTGAAAAGGGTCCGCCAAAGGTGATTAACTGCTTGTAATTCCCTGCTTTAAATGCCTCTAAATTGTATTTAAGTTTGCGCCATTTATTACCTCCAAATTCTGGATGTATTAAATCTTCTCGTTTTAAATACAGTGAAATATGCTGATCTGAAAAGTTTGAAATTTGCTGTACAGGGCTGGGCAATTGCATGTTGCTAAGATACCATTTCAAGGTTTAATGGTATTCTGATAATAAAGGATGTTCCTTCATTTTGTCTGGAGTCAATTTCAATGATGCCTTTCAAATAGTTGACCCGCGATCGAATATTTTCAAGCCCCATTCCCTTTTTTACGGTATCCTGATTGAATCCAACGCCATCATCTTCAATATGGATAATAATATCGTTTTCCTGTCTGTTCAGTTGAACAAAAATTTCATCTGCACTGGCATGCTTAATAGCGTTGTTGAGGATTTCCTGAACGATACGATAAATACCCAGTGATATTTTAGAATCTAACTTGATAGGAATTTCAAAATGCTGGAAATCAATCTCAGGACCGTAGCTGCTGTTGTACCTGTTCACCAGGTCATTTATTGCCGGAATCAATCCCAATCGACTCAATGCTCCAGGTTGTAAATTTTGAGAAATAGTCCGCACCTCTCCTACTGCAGTATCGAGCAGATTTGTAGCGGTATCGATATCATTCTGATCAACATGGCCATTCACCTTATTCCTGATATTATCCACTTGAAGTTTAATGGTAGACAACAAGCCACCCAGACTGTCATGCAAATCTTTAGCAATCCTTTCCCGCTCAACTTCTTGTCCTTCAATCATGGATTTCATAGAGTTAATTTGTATTCTGTCTTTCAGCTCTGTGATCTTCTGTTGATTGATCTTTTCATTTTGTTCTTCTATGATGCGTGCGGTATTTATTTTTTCGTTGTAAAACCTGACGATGTAATATATACCAATAGTCAATAGTCCCAATACAAGGCCCAATACGATCAATGCCCTTTTCTGTTGCTGGTTGCTTTCTTCTGCTATGGCTTTTTCACGTTCAAGCAACTTAATCTCAGTACTCTTCTGTCTTGACTCATATTTATAGGTGATGTTATTGACTGCAATCACCCTGTTTTCATTTAGAATACTATCCTGCAAAGCCGCATACCTTGTTGTGAAGTATAATGCATTGTCCAAACTGTCGAGTGCTTTGTAACAAATCGACAGATTTTCATAGACAGATAATCGTTTCTTGCTGAAAGGTATTTGTTCCAGATAGGACAGACTGCTGAGGTAATCCAGAATGGCAACGTCATACATTTCAAATTTTAAATAAATATCCCCACGGGAAGCCAGGCAATTGGCTTTGTCTTCTTCATCGCCAGAGACAACACTTTTTTCAAAACATAAGTTAGAAAGATCCAAAGCCTGATCGTAGGCTTTCATCAGGTCATAGTATTGAATCTGGCTTATTAAATATTTTATCGTTAAATCAGGAGCTTCTAATGAGTCCAGTTGAATTCCAATGAAATCCAATGCAGACTTTGCATTATCAATATCCAATCGCTCCAAATACAGCTTAAATAATTGCAGCTCGACTTCAGCCAGCTTTCTTTGATCTGCTTCCTCCAGATAGTATACCTTCAATTCGAGCAATTCATCCAAGGCATCATTATACATACCGTTCTCCAAAAGCTGTCTTGCAATATGGTATTCTGTGTTATACATACCCGTTGTGTCGCTGGTCACTTTGAAATATTCCAGCGCTCGGGAGAGATATTCAAACGATCTTTCGAAATTCCTGTTTTTCTGCTCCTCATACAATGCAAGCTTGTAATAAGAATTTGCTAATTGGTGGAAATCTTTGGTTTTACGCGCTTGATTCAGCTCGTCAACATAAGCCTTATAGATGTCTGTATTCTGTCCAAACAGAGTGCTTTGGACATTGAAAAGGAGGGTGATTAATATGAAGGTTCTGAAAAGCATACATTCAAAGTAAATTGAAAGTTGGCAATAAAAAAGAAAATCTCCCATCGTTATGGGAGATTTCTTTCAATTTTGCAATAGTCAATCCCAATGAGTTATTTCTTTTCGGTTTTGGAATAGTCAGTTAAAAAAAAGGAGTTGAGCATCAGTTTTTCTTATGGGATAACTCTGTCTGTGCTAAGAGCCAATTCTAAGAAAAGGCTCAACTCCACGGATCGTGATATTAACTAACCTAGAATTCAAGATAACCAACTAAACTATTCTTTATGTTTAAAGATGCATGCCCCCGGGAAGCTTGCATCTCCGTTGTATTAAATACATTGTAAAGATGAAGCGAAAAGAAGAGCTTTTCCTCATTGTAAAACCCCATTTTGGTTTTAAGGGATTACCCCGAATTTTTTATAAGCTTTTGGGGGTATCTTCGTATAATATTTGCACCTTACGTGCATGCATATTATAATCTGAGGAATATTAACCTATGACAAGAATATTAATAGCCGATGACCATGCCATGTTTGCTGATGGCATTGCTTCTATCCTTGAAGCAGAAACTTCTCTTGAAGTTGTAGGCAGATGTCTGGACGGCCCTTCCACGCTTGAGTTTCTTAAAAACAATGAAGTAGACATCGTTTTACTGGATGTAAATTTACCTGGCATGAGTGGCATTGATGTTTGTAAAGACATTTCTGCGAATCATAAATCAACCAAAGTTTTAGCCATTTCAATGTTTAATGAAGAATCCTTTGTGACAGAAATTCTAAACAATGGTGCTATGGGCTATATCCTGAAAAACACCGGACGCGAAGAACTGCTAAAGGCTATCAATACTATTCTCGGTGGACAATCCTATTTCAGCGAAGATGTGACCCAGACTATTATGAAAGGTCTCATGAAATCCAGAACTGCATCCAAGCAAACACAAAAACCCTTACCTAAGATTTCCAGGAGGGAAAAAGAAGTGCTTCAACTCATTGTAAAAGAATTCACAACCCAGGAAATAGCGAATGAGCTATTTATTTCTTTAAAAACGGTGGAATCACACCGCAGCAACTTACTTGCTAAGTTGAACGCAAGAAATAGTGCTGGACTGGTAAGGATTGCGATGGAAAATAAACTAATTGAATCGTAGTCGGGCAGTCACCCCAGAAAAGGCAAAAGTAAAACACAATTATTCATCCCTAACCCAGGCACATATTTCAGGATTTACATTTAAAGTCTTGTGTATTTAACTTAACTGCTAATTCCCAATCGTTCTATATCCTTCACCCTTTTATAAATTAAAGCTGTCTTGATACATACGCGTACTTTGTCTTCTGGGATGGCAGCATTAAGATTAAAAATCACAGCACGATTCCCTTCATAAGTCAGATCAGATTTGAAAACTTCTCTGAATGTGGATACCAGCTTAGTGGAACAACTGAAATAAAGCGCATATTGGTCAGGGTTTTTGGACTTCCAATCCATGCGCAGCGTGCTTCCCTTCTTCGTAATATAACTTGGCTCCCCCCACTTTAGTGTTTCCTCAAGATGATCTAGACCATCAATATCAGAAGCGGTCTCAAAAATAAGATTCCGAAGCTTCATCAAACGGGAGCTTGCTTTGGAAGGATAACTTTCGATAAGGGCTACGACCTGGGGGTTTGTGGATATTTGAAAAGGATTGGTTGACATAGAATTTTTGGATTATTCCAAAATACTAACTCCTTATAAAACTCTACTAATCTGAATCCAATCTTTTAAGATATGATACCTTAAAGATTGAGGCATCCATAACATCATTCCTTTATTCGCTCATTCACTTATTTACTCATGCACTCAATAAAAAAAGGCCAGCCCAATTGCCAGCCTTTCTATTGTAAAGGATCTAACTAACACGTTATCCTTAAGTTTTTAAGATTAAATGAAGTTATAAATCCTATATATGTAATGCTTTATAATTCATAAGGTCTGCAATATAGTTGACCAAGTAATTAGTTATCCAAAATATACACAAATGCTCAGCTACCGATATTTATCATTTAGACCAATCCCCTTTATAATCATAGGGATACATTTTTCCAGCCTCGAAATTTGAGTCGCTTCCCTTTTCGCCGATGATATATATTCAGCAAATTCCTTTTGCTTGCCTGGCGTGAAATTATTAAATGCCTCATTTAAAGTTTTGTCTGTTGACAATGCTTGGGCAAGTAGACCTTTGATCACAAGGGGCTTCTTTTCAGGTTTCACTTCCTTCCCATCTTTTGCATTTTGTATAGCTTCCTCGAGGTAACTCATTATTATACCTTCATCAATCTGTTCAATTTGATCAAACCGCAACTGGCGCATCGCCTTTGTCTTGCCTTCCTGGGCATTGATAAGCAACTTATGTGGGTCTGATAAAAAAACACCCTGAAAAAACCACATCCCGAAATGATGCTTAAACCCTGCGATACCGACGACATTCTTATTACGTATTGTATATGTAGGCATACCCCATTTTAGCGATTCATTGAGCTCAGTTTTCTTAATTATTGATCTCAATAATTCCAATTCGTTGTGCCATTGGTCATGTTTGCTTATAAATTCTTCAACTGTTTTGGCAAGATCCATTGTCAACTATTTATATGATTCCAAGCTTAAATAATGCGCTTAAGACATAAATCCATCAAAAGCCTTATTAATTTGTCAATGGAAAAATTCATAAAGACCTGATCTCTCTATTGTCTACGCCATCGATCATTTAAGCTTTATAAAAATGCGCTAAATGCTATTACAAAACTTTAAGGTAAAAATTATCGCACCCGCTGTGCCCAGTATGTCCCATGGTATGCTCTATTGGCTTGAAGCCAAAGCCTAGATATAACTTTCTGGCTTGATCCATACGTTCCACCGTTTCCAAATACATTTTTTTGTAACCCAACGCTTTAGCATCATCGATGCAAATTTGAAGCAGTTGTCTGCCAAACCCATGGCCACGTAACTCTTCATAGAAATACATCTTACGTAATTCACAAACATCCGGATCGCCTTGTTCAAGCGCTGCCAGGCCACCGCAACCATATATTATATTATCATGCTCAATCACGTAAAATCTTGCACCGGGTTGATTGTAGGCGGCGTACATAGATTTTACTTCTGGATCTGAACTTGAATATGCTTCACCAATGCATTGAAAGTCAGCCATCACTGCGACAATTAATTTCTCCACTTGGGCATTGTCTTTTGATTCGATAGGCCGAATGCGTGCATTTTTTAAATCAGAGTTCACACTAAATGCTTAGCTTGTTTTATCAACTATTGTACAACCAATTTAACGGAAGTGGAACTTTGCGCCGCGTCTTAAAATCGTAGGATACCGTATGTTGCTTTGAAAAAGCAACAACCCTATCCAAGGCTTTCGAATAGATTTTGGACTCTGTAATGATTTTATCTTCGAGTGTCTCAACCCTTCGAATGCCCACAATAACAGTATCTGGAAAAGTCACTGGCCTGATGTATTTGCATTCTTGCCAGGCCAATATGGGGCCTATCTTATCCTCGTTCTGGAGCTTACCATTATTCAGATGCATGAAATATCGGATTCTTGCTGCTTCTATCCATTTAAGGTAGACGACGTTATTGACATGATGGGCAGAATCCATATCTCTCCATTGTACTGGAATTTCAACTTTTATTTTATACTCATCCATTTCCATAATTAAAGGCTATTGTAAATGAAAATATAAAATTTGAGAATGATCTTTCAATATTCTACGAAATGCTTTCTTATTTTAAGCTTAAATACAAGCGCGCGTTTAATATTCAAACTTATTATCATGCTGGATACCATCATTCAATACTTTGAAAACATTCCTTCGTTGCACAGAACACTTATCCTGGTTGGTGGACTTACATTGTTTTCACTTATAGAGAGTGCTGTCCCACTTTTTTCATTGAAATACAGCCGACTCCGACATGCAGGTATAAATCTTTTCTTTACCTTGACGACAATCATTGTCAACTTTGTCTTGGCCTTTCTTTTGGTAAAATCTTCTGATTGGGTTGTCGCCAATGAATTTGGTATAATACAGTGGTTGACTTTACCCTTGTGGGGGCAACTGATATTAGGAATATTGTTGCTTGACCTCATCGGTGCCTACATCGTACACTATATTGAACATCATGTGACCTGGATGTGGAAATTTCATGTTGTCCATCATACGGACCAGAACGTGGATACAACAACAGCCAACAGGCATCATCCTGGTGAAAGTGTTATTAGATTCGTCTTTGCTATTATTGCAACCATAATTGTTGGTGCACCGATGTGGCTTGTGTTTTTATATCAGAGTATGTCTGTGGTCTTAAGCCAGTTTAATCATGCCAATATCACCTTACCAAAATGGCTAGACCAAGCCATATTATTAATTTTTTGCACACCTAATATGCATAGAGTACACCATCATTACAGAATACCGTATTCGGATTCAAATTATGGCAATATATTTTCGTTTTGGGACAAGATTTTTGGTACCTACAAGAAGGTTGATAATACCAGACTTGTCTATGGCTGTGATACCTATATGGGTGAAGCGGAAGCAGGCAATATCGGTATGATGTTAAAAATCCCATTCATACCCTACCGGAGTAAAATTGAATATGCTGAGTCTGAGAACCTCGAATAAAATATATCGAGAAAGGGTCTTTACCCCTTCTCGATATGACTAAGATATTTAATGAACCACATTAAATTCGTACGTATGGAATATTTCATCATTGCTTATGACGAAAGTATAATTACCTTCACTTAGCTCTTCTATATTGTAGGCTTTATTCACAGATCCATTGGCATCAATTGTACTGCTATAAATTCTATTGCCTTCAGCATCGTTGATTCTTACATTCACTTTATGCCCAGCAAATGCCAAGAAGTTAAGTATTATGAAATCGCCATCCTGATCAATCATAGGGTTGAAATATTCTCTCTCTTGTTCCTTAAAACTTACCAATGTTCTACCCAATTCAAAAGGACGAATTTCTTTCTTCAACTTATCTTCAATGATAAACTCATAATTTCCTTCAGGTAGATTTTTTAAGTTGATTTTCTTAACGTCTTTAACGACATCTTTTAGCACTTCATTCATAAGTTCCTTGCCATTCTTATCGTAGATTCTTAGAACGACATCTGTGGATTGCGAATAATCAAATTCCACCACAAAAGTTTTTGACTCCAATGATAATGGCTTGATTTTAAGATCTCCATAAGCATTAATGTCTGCATTAATGAATAAGGCTAATGTTGCCACGATTAATACTTTAATAGTTTTCATCTTTAAATTTTTAATTTTTGAATTTTATTAAACCAATACAAACTTATTGGCTTCATCAGCACTAAGGAGATTGTATCTTAATAATATTCTGTGTTATTTTACCCTCGGTTTCTTAACAATTTCACAATGTTGTTAATTTAGCACATATTCGAGTTAATTTAATGTATAACTGACTGCGAAATCATATATATGTTTAGGTCACAGAATATTAATCCATGAATAAAAAAGCACAACTGGAAATCATTGAGCCGGAGTTTGGAAGTTCATTCGCTGTAAAGCATTTTACCGAACCCAGCTTAGATCCAAAGAATAAGTTCTGGCACTTTCATCCAGAACTTGAGCTGGTATATATAAAAGGAGGCAATGGTAAAAGACATATCGGTAATCATTTATCATGTTATTACGATGGTGATCTAATCCTTATTGGATCCAACCTTCCCCACTATGGCTTCACCAATAGATTGAGTGGAAATGATTCTGAAACTATTATTCAAATGAAGAGTGATTTTCTGGGTAAGGACTTTCTTGATATTCCTGAAATGCGCCATATTGCTCAATTGTTTGAACGCGCCAAATATGGAATCGTCTATACCGGTAAAGCAAAATATGACATCGGTGCAAAGATTGAGGAACTTGTCAAGCTTGACACTTTTGATCGCCTTGCTGCTCTATTGAGTATCCTCCATAAGATGGCGACGACAGATAATTATGAAGTACTCAATGCGCTTGAGTATTCTTTTGAAGTCAAACTGGAGGATAATGACAGACCGGAGATTATTTATAATTATGTTAGAAAGAATTTTCTCGAAACAATTCCGCTTGAAGCTATTGCATTGGAAGTGAACATGACAGTACCAGCATTTTGTCGCTATTTCAAAAAGTTATCGGGTAAGACCTTCACTAAGTTTGTTAATGAATACAGGGTTGTGCACGCCTGCAAATTACTATCTGAAGAAAAGATCAGTATCACTGAAGTTTGCTTTCGGAGTGGCTTCAACAATTTCTCTCACTTTACTAAGGTATTTAAAGAAGTAGCAGGATTAAGTCCCTCTGATTATCGTAAAAAAGTCACTGCACTGGTATAACTTCAAATAGCATAGGGTCTGTCATGACTTTTAAGGGATACATGCAGATGGTCTCCCGTAGTGCCTGATCCGCTGTGACGCAGCGTATTAAAACCCATGGCCTTGAAATAAAATCTTACCAATTGATTTCTAAACTCATGCCGGCTATTCGTTCTGATATCCAGAGCATGTGTATATCCATTTGATTGCCTGTAGTGCAATGAATTTTGTTTGGATTTCAAGCCCATTTTTCTGTAATCTTCAGGAAGCCTTTGGGCATCTGTAACGATCAAATCTTTATCGATATGGATTAATGTACTTATACTCAATCGCAGGATAGGATGCACTTCTCTGATTTCTGAACTGAGTGCCTTGCTTTTAAAATTACTGCCTGAAAAGTAAAACAACCCGTGTCCGGCATAGAATAAGACCAATATAAAAGCTAGAAATCCTCTCTTTTTTATTGCGGCCCAACTTCCTAACTTTCCAGATAATCTTCCGTACACAATGTTGAAATACAAAAAGAGTACTATGCTTGCCATTGCCACACCTGACAACAAACTGATCCAAGGCAACAAATCATATTTATCATGGACGTATACCGCACCTCTGATCAATAAGATAAAAGGCAAAACAAGAATGCACAGGAATTTTAATATTTCAAATAAGAACTTCAATACAAATCATTCAAGATTTAAAAATTAATATATTTTCCAGGGTCCAACTAATATTTTCTACTAATCAGGCTCAATTCGCAATTAAGATTTGAATTTAATTACAATATTCTTCCGCTCTATCTTGAGTGACCTTCTCAGACCATTTTCCATAGCTTTAATTTTCGAATCGCAGATACATCCTCATTACAGGTAAATACCAACAAAGTGTTCGTAAAGAAGAGGGCTTTGCATTAAAAAATACACTCGATAAAATTGCGCTTTAAAATTTGATGCTACAGTTGACCAACATAATAATTATTCCCAGGACTTATGGCAATAAGGCAAAGCTCCTTAAGCGCCCAATCCGATAAACTATCCTCAGTATCAACCAGGCTTGGCTTAAGGCTATCAAAGTCCAACCAAATAAATCCAATTGAGGTCTTAAGCTGAAGAAAATCCCCATCATAATTACAAACACGATCGTATTGAGGAGGCCATTTAATATGAAGGGTATCGTAATGCTTTTCCTGAGACCAGATAAAATATTTTTAAAAAAGCCTGCTTCCGAATTCCTGTAAATCTCAATCTTCGCTGCATCGCGAAATATGGATAACCAAAATAGAAAGATAAGTCCTAGCGTTAACAGCCACCAGAATCGATGGATTAATACCAGTTCGTTTTCAAAGAAAAATGGATTAAAACCATCCTTAGAGAAGAACATGAAGAGCAACATAAAAATGATCCCTGTCACAATCATAAGCATAACCGATAAGCTCAGGTACTTCATAGAGAAATTACTGCATTGAGCCCAGAAGTCCCGAAATCTTGTCGACCCATCTCTTGATATAACAAGATGCACTATCCCGCCTGTCAGAAATACCTGTAACAATATCGAGATCAAAATAATAAGGACAGACTGATCAAAGGCTGCACCCACCGCAACATCATATTCTCTCAGAAAGTCCATGATGAGGGTATAATCAAATCCTTGTAAGAAGGTTGAAAGGTCCAGCGTATTCCCGAAAGCTTTTTTTAATCCATAGTTCAGTGGATTGATTACCAATAATGCAAAAGTCAAATTGAGTCCCCACAGAAGTAGTAAGAATGGCCACGCTGTAAAAGCGAACTTCCAGGATGTTATATATTGTTTTAGCAATCGAACTACCATTATGTAAAAAATGAAATAGATTCAATAATATGTTGCGCTGCAGCAGTCAGACCTGCTTTCAAGCTTTTAAGTAATCCTGATTGTTTTTGTACAGTCATTGAATTATTCAAAAAGTTACTGTCTAAATAATTCTTGCGATACGGGTCAATCTCAGCCGATAAGATCCGTTTGTCACCTTCCCATTCAATGGCAAAGCCGCCATCTTTTCCATCCCAATAATACATTTTAGATGTATTATCATCATAAGTGACTCGAACCTCCGTAGGCAAATACATGTCACCCAATCGATGCACCAATACCCTTGACCTGTACTTTGGCCTGGCTCTGTCAATGACCTCACAACTGTCCTGATTCTCAAAGAAGCCCTGCTCAATTGGGACTGGATCATTCTCAATAGCTGCGATACCATAATCACAAACCGCAGTGCCGAACAATACTTGACTAAAAAACCAATCCATACCATCCGGAAACCTATCCCCATGGTTTTGTGTAACGTAAGTATTGACATGGGCAATGAAGTCATCCCTGCAAGGGTGATTAAATTGCCACTCCAAAAAATATTCACGCATCATTGTGTCCATCGAAGCGGTTCCCAACATGCCTTCTAAAGTTTGCAACCACATTGCAGTTTTATTATACGAGACTTCCCCGTATCCTCCGTTTTTAAATTGCCAGCTTTTTATTGAGTTGGGTGCAATTCTTGGATTATCCATAGCCAGGAATTCGATTCGATTGTATTCCTTGTTACCTGCTTTAATACCAAAGGCATCAATGGTTGATCTGTCTTCACCAAACAAGGCATCCAAAATTCTGCCTTCGTAATAGGTGGTGAAACCCTCATCCATCCATGGATCTTCAACCTCATGGGTAGCCACCATTTGCATGAAATACTGATGGATATATTCGTGAATAACAAGCGTCTCCGGCGTTTTGACGCCTCTAGGGAAGAAACAAAAACTTAATGAGGTTACAAGATTAGGATACTCCATTCCTCCGGTAAACATGCCATGAAATGGCGTATCGACGATTGATATGGTTTTGTATGGATAAGGCCCAAGGTGTTCCTCAAGAAATTGTATTCCGAATTTCAAAGTAGACAAATAGCGATCCGCTATATGCATTTTGTAAGGGTAGGCATAGAATTTTATATCTACATCACCATAAACATCCTCAATCAATTGCAGTTGTGGTGAAGCTGCCCAAGCAAAATCAATAACATCATGTGCAAAATAATGCCATACCTGTTTACCATCACGCAAAGTTTTGTCCTGTAAGACGCCAGATGCTGCAACGGTAAAATCCGACGGTACAGTTATATAAAGGTCATAATTCCCAAAATCTGCATAATACTCCCCACTTGAATGATATTGATGACAATTCCATTGACCTTGTTTTGCATAGCGCATACCTTTTGGTTCATAGACACCAACTTTTGGAAACCATTGTGCAAAGAAAAAATAGTCTCGATTATATCCGGTTCGGGGCATGGTCTTGGGTACCCGTGCCCGCCAGTTCATTTGCAGGCTGATGCTATCGCCAGGTAATACAGGTTCAACCAAATCGATCTTTAAGACAGATTGATCTTCTGTATTATCATCATCCGTTTGATAATATCGCATACTCCCACTCAGGTCATTGCCATTTCCATCTATGATATTCTCTATTTCTGAATATCCCCAACCACAAACTTCATCGATATCGGATGTCAGGAATTCGGGTACACCGCGTTCTTTAAAAAAAGTCGATTGACTATTTTTAAATGCATTGTAATACAGGTGAAAATACATCTCTTTGATGGTATCTGTGCTTGGGTTTTTCCATACCAATATTTGCTCCGCATCAAGACTATGATTAGGTGGATCTAATTCTACCTTAATAGTATAATTGGCAATCCTTGGTGACAATTGTGACGTACTCGTCCATCCAAGGACAGGTATAAGGATACAAATAAGGGTATTTAATAAGGCTTTAGTCATAACTTCCTCTATGAAAAAGGATAAATGCGCTATTTGGTTTATTATTTTCAAAATATATGTCCCCTTAAGGTATGAATCTTTCGTCTGTGGGGTAAATAATTATTTCAAAACCTAACAATTAAATCTTTTGATCCCAACTGCTCAGTACAGTTTGGCTTTTAATCGTTTTGATACACAACTTCGGTACAGTTCTCTTTATTGAGGATGGTTTTTGCAACACGTTGAAGATCCTCACTGGTGATTTTTACATAATCTTCTTCTTGCTTATTGATCAGGTCTGCATCCCCTAACATTTCAAAATAGGCCAAATTAATTGCCTTATGAATAATGCTTACTTCTGAGAAACTGATAGAGCTAATCAATCCATTTTTGACTTTCTGCAATTCGACAGGATCGATCACGCTTTGCTTAAGGGCTTCTAATTCCTTCCAGATCAATCGCCGCGCTTCCTCTATCTTGCCTTTATTCACAAGTTTGCTTTCAATTACAAACAGACCTGGATCAACGCTACCGGTAATATAGGCGGAAACAGAGGAAAAAATATCTTCGTTCTTGAGAAGATTCTGATAAAACCTTGATGATCTTCCTCCGGAAAGAATATCGGAGAGCACATCATAGGCCGCAAAATCAGGATGCATCCTGCCTGGCATGTGAAATGCCATGAACAAGGCATCAGCAGGCACCTTATCCGCGAGTATGACTTGTCTGAATTCATCTTGATGAGGTTCCTCTGTGGGTATCATCTGATTGATTTCACCTGGCGTAATATCTCCAAACCACTTTTCGATTTTGTCTATAGCATCATCCTCTTCAAAATTACCTGCGATGGCGAGAATCGCATTGTTGGGTCTATAGTTTTTTAAATAAAAATCCTGAACGTCATCCAGATGCGCTTTTTCGATATGTGCAACTTCAGCTCCGATTGTTGGCCATTTGTATGGGTGAACCTTGAAAGCTGTTTCGGATAATTTATGCCAGAGGTTACCATAGGGCTGGTTGATACTCGTTTCATAAAACTCTTCGACTACTACTTTCTTTTGAACATCAAGACTTCGTTGATTGATATTCAATTGGAGCATTCGATCAGACTCAAGCCACAGTGCTGTCTCTAGATTTTCCTTGGGAAGTACATTATAAAAGTTGGTGATATCTGAATTAGTAAAGGCATTATTATCGCCGCCAGCTTCCTGAATGGGAATGTCGTAATCAGGAACAAATTTCGATCCCCCAAACATGAGGTGTTCAAATAAATGCGCGAACCCTGTCTTAGTTGGGTCCTCATTTTTCGAACCCACTTTATATAAAATATTGACTGCAATCAGAGGTGTTGAATTATCGCGATGCAATAATACTGTCAATCCATTTGGTAAAGAATATTTTTTAAAATCGATCATCTGTTTTCAGCATATACCCATTTACAAGGGGCCACAATATTAAAGATATTTGTCTTTAAATGCTTATAAAAACGATCTGAAGAAATCATTTCAGCACCAAGGCTAATTAAATGTTCGGTCCGTTGTTGACAGTCTATCAATTCAAAATTATGGGTTTCCAGATATTGAACCAATTTGATAAATCCATACTTTGAGGCATTGCTCACATTGCTGAACATGGATTCACCATAAAACATCTTCCCTAATGCCAAGCCATAAAGTCCACCGACCAGTTTGCCTTCTTGCCAAACTTCTATGGAATGCGCATAGCCTTTTTCGTGTAAGTCGATAAAAGTCGCTATCAGCTTATCTGTAATCCATGTATCGTCTTGCCCTTCTCTTTTCACTAATTGGCATGCCTGAATGACTTCTTTGAAAGCGCTATCGAAGCTTACATTAAAAGCCTGCTTCTTCAAGAGTTGTCGCATGCTTTTGGAAATTTTAAGCTGGGATGGAAATAAAACACAGCGCGGGTGCGTATACCACCATAAAATTGGATCCTCTTCATGGTACCAGGGAAATATACCGAATTGATAGGCCAACAATAATTGATGAGCGGATAGCTCGGTGCCTATCGCAAGTAAACCATCGGGGTCAGCACATAGTGGATGTGGGAAATATTCTACCCCTGGAGGTAGATAGAAGGCCATGGTTATTCTTCAACCATTACCTCAATAACAGCAGAAAGTCCTCGTTCAACAAGCGCCTCTTTCATTGGCTTAAGCATCTTGAATTCTCCTGTTTTAACAATTGCCTTTCCTTTATAATGTACAATGAGAGATAATTGTTCAGATTGCTCAAAAGTGTGATTACACACTTCCATAAAACATTGAATGACCCAATCAAAGGTATTGAAGTCATCATTATATACAAGCAATTGTGATTTTTCTAGACCGGTTTTGGCATCTTCTTCTACTACTAAAATATCGTTCAATGCGGAATCTAATTCTTTAGCCATGTTAATCTCTGTTAAGGATATTATTGCAAATCTGACAGTGTCTGCTTAATAGCTTCAAAATTGGGTAAATTTTTAGGACTTTCCAATACTTCGGCATATTTAACATTACCATCTTTTCCAACTATAAAAGCTGCTCTTTTGGAGACACCTTTCAAACCGAGCGCAAATTCTTCATAAAATGCGTCATATGCAACACTAACCTCCTTATTAAAATCAGATAATACAGAAAAGTTAAGTTGGTTGTCTGCTTTAAACTTAGCAAGGGTGAAAGGGGAATCTACTGATATTGCTAACACTTCTGCATTCAAATCATTGTATTTGGCTACATCATCTCTCATTTGACATAGTTCGGCTGTGCATACGCCAGTGAATGCCATTGGGAAAAATAGTATCAGTACGTTCTTGTTACTAAAATCTGTTAAACTAACATCTTCAAAGTCGGTTGACTTCAAAGTAAAAGCGGGTGCTTTATCTCCTACGTTGATTGTCATGAAATAGAGTGTTAACGGTTCAAAAATAGACTTTTATCTCTATAATTGTGTCCCAATTATAAGATTTGATCAATTAATTGCAAATATGCCTTTTACTTGCCACATTTCACCACAGCAACATGAATAAAAAGCTTAGTTCTTATTTACAATTGCACACTGCCGTCTTGCTATTTGGCTTAACCGCCATTCTTGGTGACCTGATCAGTATCACGGCATTTAACCTTGTATGGTGGCGCGTTTTGATAACAAGCTTAAGCTTATTATTGTTTATCCGATTTGGCACAAGACTATATAAATTAGGTAAAAAGACACTCTTAATATTTTTAGGAATAGGGGTGATCGTAGCTGTTCACTGGGTGACTTTTTATGGCGCCATTAAATTTTCGAATGCTTCCGTTGTGCTCGCAGCCATGGCGACTGCTTCCCTTTTTACATCGCTCATAGAACCGCTTATCACTGGGAAAAAATTCAGTAAAATTGAACTCCTGCTAGGTCTGATGGTAATCCCTCCGATGTTACTGATCGCCAATAATATTGATTTATCAATGCAAAAAGGATTGTGGATAGGATTGTTATCAGCCTTACTTGCATCCATCTTCGCTTGTTACAATAAAAAGTATGTTCATCTGGCCAACTCCACAGAAATAACATTTCTTGAAATCACGGGTGCATTTCTGTTTCTAACACTATGCCTTCCTTTTATTAAGACAAGCACGGCCGGCTTTATGCCCACACCCTCCGACTGGTTCTATCTTATGATTCTCGCCTTGGCCTGTACCACTCTGGCATACGTGTTAAGTGTAAAAGCCTTAAGACACTTATCCGCATTTGATGCTAACCTGGTTGTAAACCTTGAGCCCGTATATGGCATTTTACTAGCTGTTGTTATTTTAAAGGAACATCAAGAAATGAGTCCTAACTTTTATTGGGGTATGGTTTTGATTATGCTCATTGTGTTTAGCCACCCGATTATCAAAAAAAGAATGAAAATTAAATAGTATGTCCAGAAATATAATTTCATCTCCAGACATTGTAACATACTGCAAACAATTCAGCACGCCGGTAGATAGTGCTTTAGCTGAATTGGCGGAACGCACTAAAAATACTGTGGGTCAAGAAGTCATGTTATCCGAAGCCTATCTGGGCAGATTCCTACAAATTATTGGTCTCATCGTTCAACCCAAATATATTTTGGAAGTCGGTACTTTCACTGGATATGGTGCTATATGTTTGGCACAAATCGTCAAGGCTGATGGCAAAGTAATTACCCTTGAAAAAGACCAGCGTCTGAAGGATTTTGCCAGTGATATAATTCAAGATCTTAAGTTGACGGATAAAATTGAGGCCCACTTTGGCGACGCAGCTGCGCTTATTGAGGCATTGGATTATGAATTTGATTTGGTCTTTATTGATGCTGCGAAAAGACAATACATCGATTATTATGAACGCGTTCTGCCCAAGCTCAGATCAGGAGGTATAATTATAGCAGACAATGTCCTCTGGAAAGGATTGATCACCAATGAAAACAAGGATAAACTGTGTGAAGGACTTGATATGTTCAATCGTCATGTTCATGAAGATGCGCGAACTGAAAATATACTCTTACCAATAGATGACGGAATAAATCTTATTAGAAAGAAATAATAAAATGTCCTCTTCGATAAATTGAATAATCATATTAAAAGATAATTTTTGATCAACTTTGAAAGTATGAACAGGATAATTTCCTTCATTGTATTTGGACTGCTTTCACTCAGCGCAGTTGGACAGGATCAAACCGTAGGCGTCTTTTTGAACACACCAGAAGCAGAGAATGGCTATACCCTGATTGCGCCTACCGCTTCCAGAACAACTTACTTAATAGACAACTGTGGTAATGTAATCAATACGTGGCAATCCGATTATTTGCCGGGAATGGTCGCTTATCTTTTAGATGACGGACGATTGTTGCGCGCCTGCAAAAAAGCCGCAAGTTTTTCATCCGGTGGTTCGGGCGGAAGAATAGAAATGTACAATTGGGATGATCAGCTTATATGGTCTTATGATATAGCTGATGACGTTCAGCATCAACATCATGATCTTGCGATTATGCCCAATGGTAATATTCTGGCTATAGTATGGGATCGCAGGCCGGATATGGAAGTTATACAAGCTGGAAGAGACCCAAACTCTATAGGTTCTTCAGGTGTATGGTATGAGAAAATTCTGGAATTAAGTCCCATAGGTACGGATAGCGCTGAAATAGTTTGGGAATGGTATCTGTTCGATCATCTCGTTCAGGACTTTGACAGCACCAAGAACAATTATGGCGTCATTAAAGACTCCCCGCATCGTATGGATATTAATTATCGAAATTATTTTGGCACCAACCCTGGCCCCGGTGATTGGTTCCACATGAATGCCATAGATTACAATCCTGAGCTTGATCAAATCGTCTTCAGTTCAAGATCTACAAACGAGATATATATAATCGATCATTCCACAACCACCCAAGAGGCTGCTTCGAGCAGCGGAGGCCAGGCTGGTATGGGAGGAGACTTTCTTTACAGATGGGGTAACCCTGAGGCCTATCAACGCGGTACACCCATTGGTCAAAAGTTATTTGGTCAACATGATGCCCAATGGATAGACGAAGGACTTAAAGATGCCGGAAAAATCATGGTATTTAATAACGGTATTGGTAGACCGAGTGTCGATTATTCAAGCATTGAGATCATTGATCCACCCTTAGATGGTTTTAATTATTCACTTGCTGAAGAAGAATCCTTTCTTCCTCTTGAGTCCAGTTGGACATTTACCGGTGAAAATGAAACTGCGTTTTTCTCGACACGTGTCTCAGGTGCCAGCAGGCTGGCGAATGGAAATACATTAATTTGTTCCGGAAATGAAGGTCGAATATTTGAAGTTGATTCTACAGGCAACTTGGTCTGGGACTTCATCAATCCGGTTATAAATTTCGGACCCGTTTCCCAGGGACAAGTACCAAGTACAAATGATATGTTTCGCGCTTATAAGTATAGCCCTGATTATCCGGCATTTGAAGATCGCATCCTATTTCCAGGACCTAAAATTGAAAATAATCCATGGCCTGACAGTTGTGTCATTTATGATAACACTGTGCGTGTTCAAGAAAATATATTAAACGAAAATGTGCAAGTTTATCCAAATCCAGCAAGGAGTTTTGTCACTCTAGAAAACAATTCCAGTCATGCCTTGCAAGTCAATATTTTCAATACTATGGGAAGCCTGCAATCCAGTTTTGAGATGGATGCCAACCATACAAAATCTATAGATGTGTTCAACTGGAACAAGGGTATATACTTTGCAAGCCTGAGCAATGGTCAGACTATCAAATTGATCATAGCAAATTAATCAACCTCAACGGCTGAATGTACTACGGTCTCAAATTGATTAAGGGCAGTGCGCAGGTTATCGAGCAAATCGGGTGCTGTAACACCACGGCCATCTTCAAAGTTTTTTCCAAAGAAAGGCAAGGAAAATGTAGCAACGACCTTACCATCATTAAATGGCATTCTAGCTGTAGCGGCATCCAGTACACCTCGGCCACCCCGGCCTCCTGGCGACGCTGCCATGAGTAACATAGGTTTGGCTTCCCAGGTACTTTTTTCAATCCTCGATATCCAATCAAATATATTCTTGAATGCTGCTGAATACGACCCATTATGCTCTGCAAAAGAAATAATGATCCCATCGCTTTGTTTTACAATTTCTTTGAAACGTAGGGCAGGTTCCGGGATACCATTTTCATGCTCTTTGTCGATACTGTAAATAGGCATGTCAAAATCATTCAAATCCAACAGTTCTAGGCTAACATTCTCCAATAAGCCAGCGGCAAAATAGGCAAGTCTTTTATTGATAGAATTCCTGCTTGTGCTTGCACCAAATACCATAATTTTCTTCATATCGTTGAAATAATCTAGGTTTTTAAAAGTGAAAAACGAATCCAATTGTATTGTTGGGTCAGCGGCATTTAAGCTTACAGCTTTCGGGTGTCCAAATAGAATCAAAAAATTAACAATCCAATTTTGATTAACACCCAAAAAGCCACCCATTCACCTAACAAATTCAGGCTACACTACTTACTCAGTTCTTCAAGCAATCAGAAACGGCAAAATTAACTATGTGCTATGGGTTAACAACAATCATATAGGAATTGTTGACACTGTATTTTAGGACATAATCTGAGATGTCTGTTCAATTACCCTCAAAGTTTAATTGAGATAATTGAAAAGAAAGTTGTCAGTTATGTTTTAGAAGAAGTCAAAAGAATACTTTTGCAAAGCGACCAAGTTAAAGCACGCATGTCAGGAATTTATATTCACATACCATTTTGCAAGCAGGCTTGCCACTATTGCAATTTTCATTTTTCCACTTCTTTGAAGTTGATGGACGATATGGTGGATGCCATCGTCATCGAAATGGCGCTCAGGAAGAATTATCTTTCAGATGAATCAATCCAGACAATATATTTTGGAGGTGGCACACCTTCATTGCTTGAAGCCGTGCATTTCAAAAAAATATTTGATAAAATTCACGAACTCTACATGGTCGCCGACCAGGCAGAAGTGACGCTTGAAGCCAATCCGGATGACCTAAGTATGGAAAAAATTCAGATTCTCAAGGAGTATGGTATCAATAGATTAAGCGTAGGAATTCAATCATTTTTTGACAATGATCTGCAGTGGATGAACAGAAGTCATAACAGCTTGCAGGCCCATCAGGTATTGGAGCACGCTGGAAAAGCTGGAATAGACAACATAAGTATTGATCTGATATTTGGAGGCCTTCATGCTACGGAAGCATCCTGGAAGAAAAATCTTGAAATTGCCGTGGAATATAAAATCCCCCATATTTCGTGTTATGGATTAACCATAGAAGAGCGCACCGCTTTGGCACATCAGTTAAAAACAGGAAAGACATCGGTAGCTTCTGAAGAGAAGCAGTCATTATTTTACCAGATGGCCAATGACTATCTTTCAGAAGCTGGTTATTTACACTACGAAATATCCAATTACAGCTTACCTGGCAAACTATCTGTTCACAACACAAGTTACTGGCAACAAAAACCATATATCGGTCTTGGGCCCTCGGCGCATTCCTTTAATGGAACTACGCGTCAATGGAATCTTGCCAACAATCCCAAGTACATTGAATCTCTTTCTGACAATAAGGTACCGTTCACAATTGAAGAATTAACATCAACAGACATTTACAACGAATATCTGATGACAGGGTTAAGAACAATCTGGGGATGCGATTGGGTAAAATTAGAGGCTCTAAACATAGATGCGGCGAGACAACTTAAGCTTGAATTAGCAGACCATGTCCATAAGGGTCTCATCACCTCAGATACAGATAGTATTCGCTTGACAGCACAGGGGCAGTTGATCGCTGATAGTATTATTGCATCGTTTTTTATATAATCATAGTCATGGTTGTGCCTTATAAAATACTTGCACCAGTAAAAGATCGTAAAAAGGAATACAGATTCACCGCACCCGTGGCTCATCTACTGGCATTGGTTTCTGATCAGGAAAGGCGTGTAATTCTTGAAACCAAAATTTATTGCAGGTCCTTAATAAGGTATATACCATGGTTCAGAACATCTAAAGGTGGAGGTGCCATTACCTTTGCGAATCGCAGATGGCGGTCGATAACTTATACTGAAAACTTTTTTTCAAATGATTTAAGTCGTTTTGGAGAAAAGGCTTATGGCAATGATACTATGGCATGGTTGCATTTAAGTGCACATGAAGTGGGACATATAAAGCACGGCTTCAAATACGGATCTCTCTTGATATATTTGATTGCTTTTATATTTCAATACATCCGATTTGGTCATGGTGCTGCTCCTTTGGAAATAGAAGCAGATCAAGGCTCCAACACTTTAATGCGATGGCATAATTATTTAAAAATAAATAGCCTCGGCGATATCGTTAGCCTTCTACAATCTGATCAGCAAGATGAGGTCATCATTGCAGTGCTTGATACCTGGTGGGAAGCTTTTCAATGCGATCTTAATTCGCAGGCTTGATAAATTTTAAGACCAGCTCAACCAATTCGGGATGCAAAGGCATCGAGGCATCACTGTAAGAATTAAGGTCGTCGCTACAATCCTCCTTGAGTACCTTCAACACATGCCCCATATTCTGAAGTATCAGCAACTGAGATGATGGATTGGCCTCATGCAAAGCCTCCGCATGCTGTGGGCCCACTTGCCTGTCGCATTCACCACCAATGATTAGGGTATTCGTATTGATCTTTTTCATTTCCTCAATAGGATCCAATGCGAATACTGATTTAAATAGGATACTACGCTTTCTCTGAACAGCGATTGTAGCATTGGATTGACTTCACTGAGAGGTTCATTGTTTTCTATTTCTTTTAAATGTACTTCTGCTAATTCTAATAACTTGGGAAACTTGGATAACTGCTCTCTTACTATGTCATCCAGTGGAATACTTGTCCCACATACCGCCATCAACCCAGTTACATTTTCATTCTGGTGCGCTACGACTTTACCAATGAGAGCGCCTTCGCTGTGACCAAAAATGAATATCTTCTTGTACTCTTCCGAGAATTTATCTACAAAGAAGGAAGCATCATAGATGTAATCCTGGATGGATAATTCAGATTCTGGCACGCGTGTACTTAACCCAATACCGCGCTTGTCATATCGAAAAGATGAAATTCCATGGTGTCTCAAAGTATCTGCCATCATTTTAAATGCATCCGTCTGCAGTCCCATTGAATTATTGCAGTCGCGATCAGTAGGGCCTGATCCTGCAATGAACAACACAAGTACATCATTGCCCACATGAATAAGATTACCTTCTATCTCTACGGTGTCGACAGTGTTAATACGCATTATCGTTTCCTGGGCAGAGATTCCCTGCATGAAAAGAAAGCAAAGAATAAAAGCAGAGATTGTTTTCATGGTAATTAAATTCAGTTTCAATGTAAATTACTGTATTGCAAAATAATTTTCTAATTTCCATTTTGCATTTCACATGATCAAATTTATTGAAAGTCTAAACGAGAAAATTGGGCAGGCGGCATCCTGGCTCACGACCATTCTGGTTGTCTTTGTGTGCTTTGATGTTTTCCGACGGTACTTTTTAAAAGACTCTTCAGCCTGGATCATGGAAATGGAATGGCATCTCTTTGCCATGATTTTTCTTCTGTCGGCTGGATATACATTAAAACATAACAAGCATGTACGCGTAGATCTATTTTACGAAAAATTATCGAAGAAGGATAAGGGATGGGTCAATCTTACGGGGAGTCTCCTGTTTATAATTCCGTGGTGTGTATTAATCATTTGGGTAAGTTGGAATTATGCTATGAATGCCTGGGAAATAAAAGAAGGTTCTCCTGATCCAGGTGGATTGCCTGCGCGCTATCTAATTAAGTTTTGTATACCCGTCGGCATATTTCTATTGCTCCTACAGTCTTGTGTTCTGGCCATTCAATCCTACCGGGACATTAAATGAAAAAATTAAATGGAATTCATTGCCATCATATTATTTGTAAGCATTCTTGTCTTGATTTTATATGGCTTTCCTGTGGCTTTCACATTGGGTGGGTTATCCATTTTATATGCCATTTGCTTTCTTGACCCGAGCAGCTTCAATGCACTTCCGCCACGAATTATGGGCGTAATGAGCAACTATGTGCTGATTGCTGTCCCCTTATTTATCTATATGGGTATCATGCTGGAAAAATCGGGATTGGCTGAGAGCTTACTCGAAACGATGTCCATGTTATTTGGAAGACTCAATGGGGGCTTGGCTATTTCGGTAGTTATCGTTGGCGCTTTACTAGCGGCCTCTACAGGTATTGTGGGTGCTACCGTTATCACAATGGGTCTTATAAGTCTGCCAACGATGCTCAAACGAGGCTATGATCCAGCCTTGGCTTCTGGAACAATTGCATCTTCCGGAACACTAGGGCAGATTATCCCGCCTTCTGTTGTTCTAGTGCTGTTGGGTAGTGTGCTCAATGTCTCCGTGGGAGACCTCTTTAAGGCTGCTTTAATTCCAGGATTATTATTGGTATTGGCCTACATTGTATTTATTATATTCTTTGCTCAGTTTAATCCCGATAAAGCACCTGCGCTAACGCAAAAGGAAATAGATGCATTTAAATCCAATGGGTATTGGGGTAAAATAATCAAGGCATTTTTAATTCCGTTCTTACTTATTGCAGCAGTCTTGGGCTCAATTCTGGCAGGTATAGCTTCGCCCACCGAAGCTGCAGCTGTAGGTGCTTTCGGTGCACTCATTCTAACATGGACGCAGGGTAAATTAAATATGAAAACCCTTCGGGAGGTCATGCAAGAAACTACCCATTTGACCACGATGGTTTTCATCATTCTCCTGGGTGCAACCACATTTACATTTGTCTTTAGAGAACTGGGTGGTGATTACTTTCTGATCAGCAGTATTGAACAAGCGAATTTATCTCCGACAGCGTTTCTTATTCTTGTGATGATCGTTGTTTTTGTTGCGGGCTTCTTCATTGACTTCATCGAAATCATTTTCATTATCGTCCCGGTTGTAACGCCAATCTTTATTGCCTTTGATATTAATTTATTGTGGATAGGAATATTACTGGCGCTCAATTTGCAAACCTCCTTCCTTACGCCGCCATTCGGATTCTCGTTGTTCTATTTAAAAGGTGTTGCCCCTCCGGGTGTCAAAACGATTCACCTCTACAAGGGCATCATTCCTTTCTTAGTTATTCAATTGGTGATATTATTTGTGGTAATCAGATGGCCAGGGATTATTTCTATTATCTAATTAGGGAATTAGGGAATTAGGGAATTAGGGAATTAGGGAATTAGGGAATTAGGGAATTAGGGAATTAGGG